>DMPC01000185.1:0-8378 GCA_003456155.1 Actinomycetota bacterium
TCGACTGGCACGGTGAGCGAATCGTCGATGTACCGCCGCGCACGGTGGCGCACGAGGGCCCCGTCTACGAGCGCCCCTTTCACCGGCCGTCCTGGCAGGACGCTCTTCAGGCGAATTCGCCGGATGCGCTGCCCCGCCCCTGCGCCCCTGACGAGTTGCGCGCCACCCTTCTCGATCTCGTGGGAGCCCCGAACCTCGCGTCCAAGTCGTGGGTCACGTCGCAGTACGACCGTTACGTGCTCGGCAACACCGTCCTCGCGCAGCCCGAGGACTCCGGGATGGTTCGGGTCGACGAGGAGACCGGTCGCGGTGTGGCCATCTCGACCGACTGCAATGGTCGGTTCGCCAAGCTCGACCCGTATGCGGGCGCGCAGCTGGCGCTGTCCGAGAGCTATCGCAATGTCGTCGCCACGGGCGCGATTCCGCTCGCCGTGACGAACTGCCTGAACTTCGGATCGCCGGAGGATCCCGAGGTCATGTGGCAGTTCGCCGAGGCGACGCGCGGACTGGCCGATGGGTGTCTCGAACTGGGCATCCCGGTGACCGGGGGCAACGTCTCGTTCTACAACCAGACCGGTGACGTGGCGATCCTGCCCACCCCCGTCGTGGGCGTGCTCGGTGTCATCGATGACGTCTACCGTCGCACTCCGATGGCCTGGGGCCCCGATGGCGAGCTGATCTACCTGCTCGGTGACACCCACGACGAGTTCGGTGGCAGTGAGTGGGCGCATCACGTGCACGGCCATCTCGGTGGGCTCCCACCTCGCGTGGATCTGGCTCGCGAGCGGCTGCTGGGCGAGATCCTGGTGGCGGGCTCGCGCGACGGCATGCTCACGGCGGCTCATGACGTGTCGGACGGTGGGGTCGGGCAGGCGCTCGTGGAGATGGCACTGCGCGCCGGTGTCGGCGCTCGCTGCTGGGTCCCCGACGGGCTCGACCCGTTCGTCTTCCTCTTCAGCGAGTCGACCGGTCGTGCTGTCGTCGTCGTGCCGCGAAGCGAGGAACTCCGGTTCACGGAGATGTGCGCGGCTCGGGAGCTTCCCGCGTATCGCATCGGAGTCGTCGACTCGGGCCTCGGCCCGGACGCCGGGTATGCCGAGGGCACGCAGGTGCTGCAGGTCTCCGACCTGTTCACGGTCTCGCTGGCTGAGGTCCGCGAGGTGCACGAGGCGACCCTCCCGGCCGTCCTGAACGCCTGAGTCCTGATGGCCGTGCTGGATCCGGACGTCCGCGCGGCCGTGAAGGCGTCCCTCGCGCGGCTGCAGGAGGCTGCACCCGGCCGGTCGGTCGAGGTCCGCATCCCTCCGTACGCGGCGGTCCAGGCGGTTCCGGGGCTGACTCATCGTCGGGGCACGCCGTCGGCGGTCGTCGAGACCGATGCCGACACCTGGCTGGCTCTGGCCGACGGCTCGCTCCTCTGGGCGGATGCGGTCGCGGCAGGCCGGGTGCACGCCAGCGGTGAGCGCAGCGACCTGTCGCCGTACCTGCCGCTAGGGGGATAGCCCTGATGTCACGCCCGGATGGGGGTTTCTGGCGATGGTCGACGTAGGGTCGAGCCCTGTGCCGGCCCTGCCCATAGGAGATGCCATGAACCGTCGGAACGTCATCGGTCGCACCCTGCTGGCCGCAACGCTGCTGATGGGTGCAGCGGTGTCCCTTGGACCCGTGGCGACGGCGCAGGAGGCTGCCCCGACCGCCACCCACACGCCAACGATGCTCTACGCGGTGTCGGGCACGAACTTCGCGCTGACCTCCAAGGACGGACGCACCGGAACGCTGACGGTCACCCGGCCGAGCAAGGTGCTGCAGTTCACCGATCGCCCGGATCACTGGTCCGATCGCATCCCGGCCGGCGCCATGCTCACCAACCTCGGACTGACGGGTCGCCCGCTGGACGTTCGGGGGGAGGCGCCGAATGCGGTGCTGGCCCTGACGGGCCAGCGGACGCTGCCGCTGGAGATCACACACGGCTCGGTGGCCAAGGACGGAACTCTCACGCTTCGGGTTGCCCGACTCGGCCCGGCCCTGCCCTCGGCCGCAGGAACGGGCAGCCTGTTCGTGGACTCCGCAGCCCCGCTTCGCGTCTCGCTGGTCGGCAGCGATGGCGTCGAGTGGGGGGCTCTTGAGGTCTACTGGGAGGGCTCGCACTGGACCGTCGTCCCCTACTACGACGGCACGCGTATGGCGTCCGAGCGTTACTACCGTAAGGACTTCTTCGCATCGTGGGATCCCACGATGCCGTGGGGCAAGACCTTCTTCTCGGACGACGACCGGTTCACGATCGGGATGGAACTCGTGGACGGGGATCTCACGCAGTTGCGGTTCACGAACTACTTCAGGGGTGACTTCGTCATCAACGCGAATGCGCCGGACGGACCCGCCTGCGAACCGGCCTGCGTGCTCGCGACCCGATGGTCCGGCCCGCTCTACGCCACGTGATGACGATTTGACCAAGTTAGGTTACCCTCGGTAAGGTTCCCCTAACCTAACCGAGAGGATGGTCATGCGTCACCCCGTTCGGCTGCTCGCCGCGCTTGTCCCGGCTTCCCTCGTCCTCGCCGCCTGCAGCGGCTCCGGGTCGGAGTCGGCCACGGAGTCTGCCCCTGCGGCCGCGACCTCAGCCGCCGCGACCTCCGACGGCGCCAGCGACGCTGTCGTCGTCTACTCCGGCCGCAGCGAGGACCTCGTCGCCCCGCTCTTCGCCGAGTTCACGACGCAGACCGGCATCCCGGTCGAGGTGCGCTACGGCGACACCGCCGAGCTCGCCGCGCAGTTGATCGAGGAAGGCGACGCCAGCCCCGCCGACCTCTATTTCGGGCAGGATGCCGGAGCCTTGGGCGCCCTGGATGCGGCGGGCATGTGCGCCCCCCTGCCGGCCGGCGCAGCGGACGCCGTCCCGGCCATCTACCGGAGCGCGGACGGCACCTGGACGGGCATCACTGGTCGGGCCCGCGTGATCGCCTACGACTCCACGCAGGTTGCAGCCGAGGACGTGCCGACGTCGATCTTCGATCTCACCGACCCCACGTGGAAGGGTCAGGTCGCCATCGCCCCGACCAATGGCTCCTTCCAGGCCTTCATCACCGCGATGCGCGTCTCCCAGGGCGACGACGCCACGCGCGCGTGGCTGCAGGGGCTGGTCGACAACGACGTGCAGATCTTCGAGAAGAACTCGCTCATCCGCGATGCGGTCGATGCCGGCCAGGTGCAACTGGGCCTGATCAACCACTACTACTGGTACGAGAAGGCCGCCGAGGTCGGTGCCGACAACATGAACGTGCAGATCGCGTTCGCGAAGCCAGGCGATCCCGGAGCCCTGGTCAATGTGGCCGGTGCCTGCGTGCTCACCCCGGCGGGCAACGCCGAGGGAGCCGGGGCGCTTCTCAGCTGGATGCTCGAGCCCAGCACCCAGGAGTGGTTCGTCGAGAACACCTGGGAGTACCCGCTGGTCGAGGGAGTCTCCTCTCCGGAGGGCGTCCCGGCCCTGGTGGATCTGCAGGGGCCGGACATCAGCCTCGCCGAGCTCGAGGATCTGCCCGGCACGCTGGCGATGCTTCAGGAGGTCGGCCTCACCTAGGCTGACGCACGCTGTGACGACCACCGCTTCCCGCCGACCACCGCTGCTCCTGATGGGGGCAGCGGTGGTCGCCGTTGCGGTCATGGCCCTGCCGCTGGTCTACCTGCTCGTGCGGGTGCTCGGCGCGGGAGACAGTGCGTGGTCGGCCCTGTGGCGCACCAAGACCCTCGACACTGTCCTCACGACCATCGTTCTGGTGCTGCTCGTCGTCATCGGCGCGCTCATCCTCGCCGCCCCGACCGCGTGGTTGCTCAGCCGCACCGACATCCCCCTGCGCGGGCCGTTCCTCGTCCTCATGGCTCTTCCGCTCGCGGTGCCGTCCTACGTCGCGGCATACGCCTGGATCGCGATCTTTCCCGGCATGAGCGGCATCTTCGCTGCCGCCCTCGTCATGGCGCTGTGCACCTTCCCGTACGTCTCGATCCCCCTGGTAGCCGTCCTTCGCGGCATGGATGCCGGCCAGGAGGAAGCTGCTCGCAGTCTCGGCCTCGGCCCGGCTGCTGTCGTGCGCCGCGTCGTCGTCCCGATGGCCTGGCCTGCCGCTGCGGCCGGGCTGCTGCTCGTCGCGCTCTACTCCATCGCGGAGTTCGGCACCGTCGCCATCTTCCGCGTCGACGCGTTCACGCGGGTGATCTACGCCTCCTACCGGGCATCCTTCGATCGCACCACAGCAGCAGTCCTGGCGATCCTTCTCGTGGTCCTCGCGCTTGCGCTGGTGGCAGCCGAGGCCCGGATGCGCGGGCGCGCCTCCCGCTGGCGCATCGGATCCGGCACCGGACGCCCCGCGCCCCTCAGCACCCTGTCGCGTCGTGGCCGGGTCCTGGGCCTGGGGTGGCTCTGCCTCGTGACGCTTCTCGCCCTCGTGGTCCCCTTGGGCTCGATCGGCTATCAGCTGCTGGTGAGCCAGCGACGCGAGATCGATGCCGGCGCGCTGGCCGGTGCCGTGGCAGGCTCGATCTCGTCGGCGACCCTGGGCGCAGTGGTCGCACTGCTGCTGGCCATCCCTGTCGGAGTGCTCGCCGCGCGCTACACGGGCCGCTGGGTTCGCAGCCTGGAAGCGGGGGCCTTCCTCGGCCACGGATTACCCGGTGTGGTCGTCGGCCTGTCCCTCGTGTTCCTCACTCTCGCCGTCGTCCCGGCGGCCTATCAGACGCTCGCGGCGCTGGCCTTCGCCTACGCCGTCCTGTTCGCACCCAAGGCGATCGGGGCGACCCGCACTTCCGTCGCGGCCGTGCCACCGGAGCTGGAATCGGTCGCCCGGTCGCTGGGCCGCGGCCCGATTCATGCCTGGTGGACGACGACGGGTCGCATCGCGTGGCCCGGTATCGCCGCTGGCGGCCTGCTCGTCCTGCTGACGGCGATGAAGGAGCTCCCGGCCACGTTGATGCTGCGTCCCACCGGATTCGAGACTCTCGCCACGCGTCTGTGGTCGCGGACCGAGGTGGGGGCCTTCGGCGCCGCGGCGCCCTACGCGCTCGCACTCATCGCCCTGGCGGCCATCCCGGCCTGGCTGATGGGCCGTTGGCTGACTCGGCTATCACCGGGATCCGTGGCCGAGAACGTCGAGTGGGACAGTGTTTCCGTGCCTGCCGTCACGACGCCCGCAGCCGGGAGCAAGGCATGACTTCCGTGCGCGTGACCGACCTGGTCGTGGGCTACGGCGGCCCACCCGTCGTTCGCGAGGCCACCTGCTCGGTCGGCTCCGGCTCCCTGCTCGCGGTGGTGGGGGCGAGCGGCTCAGGCAAGACCACACTGCTGCGGGCGATCGCCGGATTCGTCCCGGTCACGTCCGGCACGATCTCGTTCGACTCCGAACTGGTCACGGGTCCGGGTGTGAGCGTGCCGCCGGAGCGCAGACGCGTCGGCATCGTCACTCAGGACGGCTCGCTCTTCCCGCACCTGTCGGTCGAGCGGAACATCGCGTTCGGCCTGCCTCGACGCGAGCTGCCGGACGGCACCCCGACCGTTCAACGGGTGGCAGAACTCCTCGACCTCGTGGGGCTCACCGGTCTCGGTGCCCGGGCTCCGCACGAACTCTCCGGCGGCCAGCAGCAGCGCGTCGCCCTGGCGCGGGCACTGGCCCCCGGGCCCGATGTCGTCCTCCTCGACGAGCCTTTCAGCGCCCTCGACGCGGGGCTGCGGACGTCCCTCGGCCACGAGGTTCGCGACCTGCTGCGGTCGACGTCGACGACCGCGATCCTCGTGACGCACGATCAGTCCGAGGCCCTGTCCCTGGCTGACTCCGTCGCCGTCATGGTCCAGGGACGCATCGTCCAGCAGGGCGCGCCCGTCGACGTCTACGGCCATCCGACCAGCCTCGATGCAGCGTCCTTCCTCGGCGAGGTGGTGCTTCTGCCGGTGCTCGGCCGCGAGGGTGACCGCGTGATCACGGCTCTCGGAGCGTTGGCCGCAGGCGACGTTGGTGGCGGCGAGCAGGTGGTGCTGCGTCCGGAGCAGGTGAGTGTCATAGCCGCTGCGCCGGGAAGTGACGGTCGAGGATCCGTCGTCGCGGTCTCGTATCACGGGCACGACAGTCTCGTCGACGTGCGACTCGATGACGGCAACCTCGTGCGTGCACGCGTGCTCGGCAGCAGCGGGATGTCGACGGGGGACCGCGTCGACGTGGGCCTGGTTGGGTGACGGCAACGGCAGGCTCCCCGCCCAGGTGACTTTGGTGCGTGACACGGCGCGCGCTCGATGCGCTGCGTCACGACCTGTCGCCCGTCCGGGGTAGTGTCGGCGATCGTGTCCCGGGGTCTTCGTCATTGGCAGCGGGAGGCCCTCGACCGCTACACCGAAGCCCATCCGCAGGACTTCCTGGTCAGCGCGACACCGGGGGCGGGCAAGACGACCTTCGCGCTCACGCTCGCCCAACAACTGCTCCAGACTCGGGTCATCAGTCGCGTCATCGTCGTCGTCCCGACCGACCACCTGCGCTCGCAATGGGCCGATGCCGCCGCGGCACGCGGCCTGAGCCTGGACCCCGCGCTGAAGAACAGCGACGGCCCGGTGCGCAAGGACACCTTCGGCTACGTGACCACGTACGCCCAGGTCGCGAGCCATCCGATGCTCCACCGCGCTCGCACGCAGAACGCGCGGACCCTCGTCATCCTCGACGAGATCCACCACGCCGGTGACGGACTGTCCTGGGGCGAGGCGGTCAGCGAGGCCTTCCAGCCGGCAGCACGGCGCCTGAGCCTTACGGGCACGCCCTTCCGGACCAAGCCCGAGGAGCGCATTCCCTTCGTCCGCTACGAGGACTCCTCGGACGGATTGCTCTCACTCGCGGACTACTCCTACGGGTATCGCGAGGCGCTCGCCGAGGCCGTGGTGCGTCCGGTGGTGTTCGCCGCCTACTCGGGCACAAGCCGGTGGATGAACTCCGCGGGTGATGTCCTCTCCGCCTCGCTGGGCGAGGCCGGGACGAAGTCGACGGAGGACGCCGCGTGGCGCACTGCCCTGGACCCGGGAGGCGAGTGGATCGCTCATGTGGTCGCGGCTGCTGACTCGCGGCTGACGGACGTGCGCGAATCCGGGTCGCCCGATGCCGGGGCGCTGATGCTCGCCACCGATCAGGAGACGGCGCGCGCCTATGCGAAGGTCGTCCGGCGCGTCACCGGCCATGCTCCTGTCGTCGTGGTGTCGGACGATCCGCGATCGGGGCGGAAGATCGAGGCGTTCACCCACAGCTCAGATCGCTGGATCATCGCCGTCAAGCAGGTCTCCGAGGGTGTCGACATCGCACGGCTGGCTGTCTGCGTCTGGGCCTGCTCCTTCCGCACGCCGCTGTTCTTCGCCCAGGCCATTGGGCGCGTCGTCCGGGCGCGGCATCCGCGCGAGACCGCCACCGTCTTCCTGCCCGCGGTCCGACCGCTGCTGGCCCTGGCCGCCAGCATGGAGGAGGAGCGCAACCATGTCGTGCGCATCGCCTCCGGCGGGGACGATCTCGACGCGCTCGCGAGCATCGAGCGCCTGGAGTCCGAGCCGGGCTTGGCGGAATTCACGCCGCTCGGGGCGGAGGCCGAGTTCGCGCACCTGCTACACGGAGGCCGCGCGATCGTGGCCGGTCGCGACCTGTCGGCCGAGGACGAGGAGTTCCTCGGCCTGCCGGGCCTGCTCACCCCCGAGCAGACCGCCGCGCTGCTGGCGACGCGCGATGTCGAGATGCGGCGTGCGCGTGCGGCCACGCTGATCGACCAGATGGACGACGCCCTGGCATCGGTCGAGCAGGATGCGACCTGGCGGGATCTGGAACTGCTGCGCCGCGAGGTGCACGGCCTCGTCGGCCAGTGGGCCGGGCGCACGGGGCGCACTCCGGCGCAGGCCCATGTCGACGTGCGCAGGGCGGTGCCGGGGCCGGGATCGGCCAAGGCCTCCTGGGAGGTGCTGGTCGCGCGTCGCGACTTCCTCCTGGGCAAGGTCGGCTGAGCCGGATCGAGCGTCACCCCGTCGAGAAGCCGTGAATGGTCGCGCCGGCCCGGGTCTCCCGGGCGTTTCGCGACCATTCACGGCCTTTCGGCGGTGATGCGTAGACTCGGGGCGTGGCGCGCGGCGATGGACGGCTCTCGCACGACCTGCTCCCCGGCGAGAAGGGTCCGCAGGACGCCTGCGGGGTCTTCGGAGTCTGGGCCCCGGGCGACGACGTCGCCAAGCTCACCTACTTCGGCCTGTATGCCCTCCAGCATCGCGGACAGGAGTCCGCCGGCATCGCCGTCAGCGACGGCACCCACATCGTCGTCTACAAGGACATGGGTCTGGTGTCGCAGGTCTTCACCGAGGCCAGCCTCGAATCGCTGCACGG
>DMPC01000185.1:8672-10435 GCA_003456155.1 Actinomycetota bacterium
AACCTCACGAACACCCATGACCTGCGCGCGCGCCTGAGCGAGTTGTCCGACGAGTCCGGCGAGCTCCCGCTCACCTCCCGGCGGGAGGCGACCAGTGACACCGAGACCCTCTCGGCGCTGATCGCTTCCCATCCGGATCTCTCCGTCGAGCAGGCCGCCATGCTCGAACTCCCGCATGTGCGCGGGGCGTTCTCCCTCGTCTTCATGGACGACGACGCCCTGTACGGCGCACGGGACCCGCAGGGCATCCGGCCGCTCGTGCTCGGTCGCCTGGAGCGCGGATGGGTGATCGCCAGTGAGACGGCCGCCCTCGACATCGTGGGTGCCTCATTCGTGCGGGAGGTTGAGCCGGGCGAGCTGATTGTCATCGATGAGAACGGCCTGCGCTCGCATCGCTTCGCGGAGCCCGATCCGAAGGGCTGCCTGTTCGAGTACGTATACCTCGCCCGGCCCGACACCAGCATCGCCGGCCGGGCCGTGCAGTCCGTCCGCGTCGAGATCGGTCGCCGACTGGCGCGCGAGCACGCAGTCGACGCCGACCTCGTGATCCCCGTGCCCGAGTCCGGTCGTTACGCCGCGATCGGCTACGCGCAGCAGTCGGGCATCCCGTTCGCGGAGGGGCTGGTCAAGAACGCCTATGTCGGTCGGACCTTCATCCAGCCGTCGCAGTCCATCCGCCAGCTCGGCATTCGACTGAAGCTCAATCCCTTGCGCGACGTGATCGACGGTCAGCGACTCGTGGTGGTCGACGACTCGATCGTGCGCGGCAACACGCAGCGGGCTCTCATTCGCATGCTCCGCGAGGCGGGTGCGCGCGAGGTGCACGTCCGGATCTCGAGCCCGCCGGTGAAGTGGCCGTGCTTCTACGGCATCGACTTCGCCAGCCGGGCGGAGCTGATCGCCAACGGCCTGACGGTCGACGAGATCTGCACGTCGCTCGGCGCCGACTCGCTCGCCTACGTCGACCTCGACGAACTGGTGGAGGCCACGAATCTTCCGAAGGACCGGCTGTGCCGGGCCTGCTTCGACGGGATCTACCCGGTCGCGCTGCCTGAGCCCGAACTGCTCGGCAAGCATGTGCTCGAGGGCATCGAGCGTCGCGCCCAGGTGGGCACGGAGGATGTCGAGGGCGTGGCGACGCTGCTGGGCGGCGGGGCTGCCGACGCTCTCGAGCGCCCATGACCTCGCCGGGGGCGTCCTACGCCGCGGCGGGGGTCGACGTCGAGGCGGGGGAGCGCGCGGTGGAGCTGATGCGCGCGTCGATCGCTCGTGCTCAGCGCCCCGAGGTGGTGGGCGACTTCGGTGGCTTCGCGGGCCTGTTCGACATCTCGGCCTTCGCCCGCTTCTCCCGACCGCTGCTGGCCACCTCTACCGACGGCGTCGGAACGAAGATCGCCGTCGCGCGGGCGATGGACGTCCACGACACCATCGGGATCGATCTCGTGGCGATGGTCATCGACGACATCGTGGTGTGCGGCGCCGAGCCGCTGTTCATGACGGACTACATCGCGGTCGGCTCGGTCGTTCCGGAGCGCATCGCCGCGATCGTGTCGGGTATTGCCGAGGGCTGCCATCGGGCGGGCTGCGCGCTCGTGGGCGGCGAGACCGCTGAGCATCCGGGACTGATGGAGCCCGACGAGTATGACGTCGCGGGCGCAGGCACCGGCATCGTGGATGCCGACCGCCTGCTCGGCCCTGATCGCGTCCGGGAGGGGGACGTCATCCTCGCGATGGCCTCGTCGGGGCTGCACTCGAACGGCTAC
>DMPC01000185.1:10542-24222 GCA_003456155.1 Actinomycetota bacterium
ACGCGCAGGACTGCCTGGCGCTGGCACAGGCCGTGGATGTCCATGCGATCAGCCATGTGACCGGAGGGGGGCTGGCGGCGAACCTCGCGAGGGTCCTGCCGACGCATGCGGCCGTCGACCTCGATCGGTCCACCTGGGTGCCGGCGCCGGTGTTCGGCCTCATCGGCACGACCGGTCGGGTGGATCGACTGGACCTGGAGCGGACCTTCAACATGGGGATCGGGATGATCGCCGTCGTGGCCGCAGCGGATGCTGATCGCGCGCTGCGCCTGCTGGCCGACCGTGGAGTCGAGGCCTGGTCGTGCGGAGTGGTGCGCTCGCGGCGGGACGGTGAGCAGGGCGATGCCGAGGCCAAGGGTGGTGCGGGGGGCGCGGTCAGCCTCGTGGGCGAGCACGTGCGCTAGGGCTCAGCCCTTGGAGTCGTCCTCGTCGTCGTAGTACTTCGCGTAGGGGTCGTCCGCGTAGGGATCCTCGACGACGTCGACGGAATCGTCCAAGGGCTCGCTCGACGGAGCCGAACTGCCCAGTTCAGCCTGGAGACGGTCCAAGTCGGTCTGCGGGCCGCCGTACTTCAACGCACGGGCGACCTTCGTCTGCTTGGCCTTCGCACGGCCGCGCCCCATGGCTCGACCCCCTCATCCGGGGTGCAGTGCCCCGGCTCCTCGTGGACGGTTACGTTGACGGTCCCGTGGGCCGCATCTACGGCGGCCACGATGACGAAATCCTAGACTACCCCGCCCAGCGCTGCCCGCCTGTGCCGGATGCGGTCCTCGGCCTCCTGCTCGGCTGCTGTGACAGGTGTCACACCCTCGGTCGAGGCCCGCTCGAGGACGCGCAGGGTGGTGGCGAAAACCCCCTCGGCCTGGACTCGAGCCTGCTCCAGGGTGCCCCCGATGAACTCCTGCGCGATCTGGATGACGCCGCCGGAGTTGACCAGGAAGTCGGGGGCGTAGGTGACGCCGCGGGCGGCCAGGACGTCGGCGATGCCGGGGGACGCCAGCTGGTTGTTGGCCGCCCCGCAGATCACCCGGGCGGGGGTTCCCTCCGCCAGGTCTGCGGTGATCAGGCCACCGAGGGCGTTGGGCGACAGGACGTCCACCTCGGCTGCCAGCACCTCCTCGAGCGAGTCGACGAGGCGAACCGAGGGGCTGATGTCGGCGATCCTGGCACGCGCGTCCGCATCGGGGTCGAACCCGATGACGTCGGCTCCGGCGTCGGTGAGGTGCTGGGCGAGACGTCCGCCCACCTTCCCCAGCCCGACGATCGCGACGCAGAGACCCTCGAACGTGTCACGACCGAGGGTGACTGCGACGCTCGCCCGCATGCCGGCGAGCACCCCGACGGCGGTGAGGATCGCCGAATCCCCCAGGCCACCCCTCTCCGGGGAGCGTCCGGTCGTCCAACGGCAGGTCTCGCTGATCACGTCGAGGTCGGCGATGCTGATGCCGACATCGCCGGCCGTGATGTACGCCCCGTCGAGTGAGCTCACCAGCCGCCCATAGGCACGCAGGAGGTCCGGCGTCCGCGTACTGGGGTCGACGACGATGACGGCCTTGCCGCCGCCGTGGTCCAGGCCGGCGAGCGAGTTCTTGTAGGTCATGGCCCGAGCCAGCCGCATCGCGTCCGCGTAGGCCGCGGCCCGCGGCACGGGCTGGTCGGCATACGCATTCATGCGGGTGCCCCCGAGGGCCGGCCCGAGCACGGTCGAATGCAGGGCGATGACCATGGCCACGCCGGATTCCGGATCGCGGGCCACGACCACTCGCTCGTGGTCGTGGAAGTCCGCCCAGGGGTCGTCCGGCACCCCCTCACCCTAGGGTGGCCGCGGTGGGGAATCGGCCCCTTTCCGGCACGGGAGGTTGCTGCCTTGGCGATCCCCTGCCACAGTTGGCTCACCCGCACGGGGGCATATCCGGGTCATTGCACGCCGGGAGGACAGATGACGAGCCAACACTCCGAGCCGGAGCATCTGCTCACACCGGCCGAAGTGGCGGCGCTCTTCCGCGTCGACCCCAAGACGGTCACCCGCTGGGCGAAGGCCGGCAAGCTGACGAGCATCCGCACGCTGGGTGGCCATCGTCGCTATCGCGCGGCCGAGGTGTACGCCCTGCTCGAGGCCAACTCGCCGACTCGGCGACCTGACGTCGACTCCTTCGGCTGAGCCGCCAGGTGAGCGAACCCGTCTACCGTCCGATCATCTGGGCGGCCAGGAGTCTTTTCGCGGGCCTGGGCCTGAAGTTCGACATCATCGGCGCGGAGAACATCCCGCTCGAGGGCGGTGCGGTGCTCGCGATCAACCACACGTCCTACCTGGACTTTGCGCTCTCGGGAATCCCGGCGGATCGGCGTGGTCATCGGCTGGTGCGGTTCATGGCCAAGGAGAGCATCTTCCGGCACCCTGTTGCCGGGCCCTTGATGCGCGGGATGAAGCACATCCCCGTCGATCGCGACGCAGGCTCGGCGGCCTTCCGTGACGCGGTGGCGGCGTTGAAGGCCGGTGAGCTGGTGGGCGTCTTCCCCGAGGCCACCATGAGTCGTTCGCTGGAGATCAAGGAGATCAAGAACGGTGCCGTGCGGATGGCGCGCGCGGCCGATGTGCCGCTCATCCCGATGATCGTCTTCGGTGGCCATCGCATCCTCTCCTACGATCATCGCGACCTCACGCGTGGTCGGACGATCGTCATGACGGTCGCTGAGCCAATCCCGGTGCCGCGCGGGTCGAATCCTGATGAGGTGACGACGCAGCTGCGCGAGCGCATGGCGGTGCTCCTAGACCAGACGATCGCGCGCTACCCCGACCAGCCTCCGGGCGCCTGGTGGATCCCGGCGCGACTGGGGGGAAGCGCACCGCTGCCTGAGTGAGCGGACTCAGGTGTCGGGCAGATCGCCCTGTCGGAGTCGCCACTCCTCGTAGGCCGCCACGGCGGTCGGATGCGTGGGGAAGAGGTGGGCCCGGCCGATGCGCTCCCCGACTCCGTGCCGCTCCAACTGCTGCCAGACCTCGCTCTTCACGTGATCGAGGGCCATGACGATGCCCTGATCGGCGCAGTAGGCGCGGACATCGTCGAGGGCATCGAGGCCCGTGATGTCGACCTCGGTGTTGCCCTCCATGTTGAGCAGGAACCAGCGGGCAGGGGGAGTCGCGGCATCGATGGCGGCCCGGCAGCGCCGTGAGAAGTCGTCCGCATTGGCGAAGAAGAGCGGTGAGTCGTAGCGGAAGACGACCAGGCCGGGAATCTGGGTCGCGGTCGGGTAGTCGTCGATGTCGTGCCAGCCGGCGACCTCGTCCGCGCGACCGAGGACGGCGGCGTGGGGTCGCGCCACCCGCGTGAGCAGTTCGATCACGGAGATGGCGATGGCGGCGAGAACTCCGTAGAGGATGTCGAACAGCAGCACTCCCGCCGTCGCAGCGGCGGCGATGAGGAACTCGCGCCGTCGGAAATGCCACAGTCGACGGAACTCCCGGATGTCGATCAGTCGGAGAGCCGCGTAGACGACGACCCCTCCGAGGGCGGCGGTCGGGAAGGCGGAGATCAGCCCGGCGAACAGCAGTACGGCGATGAGGACGATGCCCGCCGCGATGATCGAGTAGAGCTGGGTGCGGGCGCCGCTGCTCTCGGCGATGACCGTCCGGCTGGCGCTGGAGCTCACGGGGAATCCACCGACGAGGGAGGCGCCGACGTTGGCTCCTCCCAGTGCGAGGAACTCCTGGTTGCTGTGGATTCGGTGCCCGTGACGCGAGGCGAAGGCCCGAGCCGTCACGATGTT
Source organism: Actinomycetota bacterium (assembly GCA_003456155.1). GTDB lineage: Bacteria > Actinomycetota > Actinomycetes > S36-B12 > S36-B12 > UBA10649. Next base: position 14,311 of record DMPC01000185.1, read on the forward strand.
GTCGGTGTAGCCCACGATGAAGATGCCCACGGCGGGGAGCAGCAGCAGGCTGAGGTCGTCGGGGGTGAGCGATGGCAGCCCCAGATGCAGGCCGTCGCTGCTGACGGTGCCAACGGTCTGCACGCCCTGGCTTGCGAGGTCGAACACGGCAACCACGGCGGTCGCGCCCAGCATCACGAACAGGGGGATCGGCAGTCGGGGGAAGCGTGGCGTCAGGACGAGCAGGAGGATCGTGACGGTCGCGCCGAGCGCCACCGTGGGCAGGTGCAGGCCGTCCTGAAGAAGGTTCGTGGTGAACGATCCGACATCCTCGATGACGCTGTTGCCCGCGACGTCGACGCCGGTGATCTTCCCGACCTGACTGATCACCATGATCACGGCGACACCGGCGAGGTAGCCGACGAGGACGGGCCGGGAGAGCAGGTCTCCGATGAAGCCGATGCGCAGCACGCCTGCCAGCAGCGAGTAGATCCCGACCAGGAGCGCCAGCGTGGCGGCCAGTGCCAGGTAGCGGCTGCTGTCGCCCATGGCGAGAGGAGCCAGCACTGCTGCGGTCATGAGTGCGGTCGTCGACTCGGGCCCGACGGAGAGCAGGCGTGACGATCCGATGAGCGCGTAGATGACCATCGTGACGACGACGACCAGGAGGCCGGTCTGAGGCGGGACTCCGGCGAGCGAGGCGTAGGCCATCACCTGCGGGATCAGGTAGGCCGACACGGTGACGGCAGCAAGCAGGTCGCCCCGTAGGTCGCGCCGGTCGTACTCGAGGAGTCGGCGGACTCCGATGTGACTGCTCACAGGGCCACGGTAGGCCTGCTCACTGCTGTATGGCGCCCTTCGCGGCCCGCTTCGCCGCCTTGGCTGCCGCAGCCGCATCATGGGCGGCCACGACGTCGGCGGCGTGGTCGGGGACGTAGGTGCTCAACTCCCGGGGCGGGCGCTCGTAGTCGGTGCTCCGGGGCCGTGGGGGGAGTGCCATAGGGGGGCGCACGGCGGCGAAGTAGGGGATCGTCGAGAGCAGGTGGTGGATCATGTTGAGGCGAGCAGCGCGCTTGTCGTCTGCCTCGACGATGTACCAGGGGGCCTCGGGAACGTCGGTGTGGATGAGCATTTCGTCCTTCGCCCGGGAGTAGTCCTCCCAACGGGTGATGGACTCGAGGTCCATAGGTGACAGCTTCCAGCGCCGCATCGGATCCTCCATGCGCGACTGGAAACGCTTCTCCTGCTCGGCATCACTGACACTGAACCAGTACTTGCGCAGGATGATGCCGTCCTCGACGAGGAGCTTCTCGAAGATGGGTGTCTGGTGCAGGAAACGCTGGTACTCGTCGGGAGTGCAGAATCCCATGACTCGCTCGACACCCGCTCGGTTGTACCAGGAGCGGTCGAACAGCCGGATCTCCCCTGCGGCGGGCAGGTGTGCGATGTAGCGCTGGAAGTACCACTCGGTGCGCTCACGGTCCGAGGGCATCGGGAGGGCGACGATGCTGGCGACGCGTGGGTTGAGGTACTGGGTGACGCGCTTGATCGCGGAGCCCTTGCCGGCGGCGTCGCGGCCCTCGAAGATGACGACGACACGGGCTCCCTCGAGGCGCACCCACTCCTGGAGCTGGACGAGTTCGGCCTGCAGTCGATACAGCTCCTTCTCGTACAGATCCTTGGGTATCCGTGTGACGGCTTCCTGCTCGGCTGTCGCATCCTTCTTGGGCATCCTCCGAGTGTGTCAGGAGTGGTCGGCTCCATGCAGGTCGACTGGCACCTCCGGCTAGCGTCGGTCTGTGAGCTTCCGGATCGTCGTCTGTGCTGTCACGGCCCTGGGCCTCTCGGCGTGCTCGGGCGCGTCGACGAGCCTTCAGCCCGTTTTGCCGACGGAGGTCCCCGCGCGTGCGCCGGTGGGCGAGGTGCGCGAGGGTCTCGTGGTTGATCGAGTGGTCGACGGCGACACCATCAAGGTGACCATCGACGGCCGTCAGGTGTCAGTGCGGATGATCGGCATCGACACGCCCGAGTCGGTGAAGCCCGATTCTCCCGTCGAATGCTTCGGTCCGGAGGCCTCGCGATTCGCGGAGCAGGCGCTCACGAACGAGCCGGTCGTGCTGGAGTTCGATGAGACTCAGGGCTACCTCGATCGCTTCGAGCGCGTACTCGCCCACGTGTGGCGGGTCCAGCCGGACGGCACTCTTCGCCTGTTCAACGAGGAGGCCGTGGAGTCCGGCGTGGCAATCGCACGGCGCTACGGCGACGCTCCCCATGCATGGGAGCCGACCCTGTCGGCAGCTCAGGACCGTGCCCGGGCTGCGGGCCGGGGCCTGTGGTCGGCCTGTCCCTCCTGACACCCCTCCAGCCCGTGCGAATCGGGTGCACGTGTCAGGAGGATGCGGACGGTGACGTCCCGCCCGCGACACTGGCCTGCAGCTGGGCCAGCATCGTCTTGATCTCCGCGAGTTCCTGTCGGAGCTCCTCGGTGGTCATCGCATCGGTGTCGGAAGAGGACTCCGACGCCGTGGGCGCCGCAGCGCTGGACGATGCCGGCGCCGAGCTCGGCCCCTTCTGCTTGACGAGCGTGGCCGAGAGGGTGGCCGTCACGGCGCCGAGGACGCTGATGCCGACGAGCATGATGAGCACGGCGAAGAAACGGCCCCAGTTGGTCACCGGCACGTAGTCGCCGTAGCCCACGGTGGTCACGGTCTCGAAGGCCCACCACACGGCCTCGTTGATGTTCTCGATGTCCGACCCGGGGGCCCCGCGCTCTGCGTCGAGCACCATGAGGCTGCCGATCCAGATGACGATGGCAGCGGCGATGCCGGCCGACATCGCGGCGCCGCCGGTGATGACGCCCCTGCTGTGCGCGTGAGCGAGGACACCGTTGGGCGTGAAGGCCCGCAGGGCGCGCAGTGCCTTGAACTGGGGCACCACGACCGTGATGGTGTCCAGCCAGTTGTTCCGGAAGAAGTGCTTCTTCACTGGGGCGAGGAGGAACCGGAACAGCAGGTCGATCGCGAACAGGACCCACAGGATGTTGCCGAAGCCGACGAGCCAGGGGTACCACTCCGCCTGCGGTTCGTACCAGATGCTCTGGATCGAGAAGGTGACGAGATAGACGAGGGCGAGGGCCGACAGCAGGATGTTGGTCTTCGCCTCATAGGTGAGGAGAAGGGTCAGGCGACGCTGCTGGCTCGGGGTGAGCGCGGTGGGATCAGTCATGCGTGAAGCCTAGAAGAGCAGGACGGCGCTGCCTCAGGATTCGCGCCTCGGCGTCACCGTGACCCGTACGGCCTTGAAGGCCGGCGTGTGGGACTGTGGATCGAGTCGGCGACCCACCAGGACATTCGCCTCCGGGTAGTACATGGCGAGGTTCCCGGAGCGGATGTCGACGATCGCGACCGAGACGTCCATCGCCCCGGTCTCGTTCGAGACCCGGACGGGGTCGCCCTCGCGGACCCCCAGTCGCTGCGCGTCGGCCGCGCTCATCATGACCACGTCGCGCGAGGTGTTCCCGCGGTAGAGGTCCTCCTCGTCGTAGACGACCGTGTTGAACTGCCCCTCCGAGCGGATCGTCATCAGGGTGAAGCCCCCGTCATCGACGAGGGTCGGGAGGGGGACGACATGGAGGTGGGCGCGGGCGTCGTCGGTGGGGAAGGCCGTCTCGTGCATCACCCGGCCGGTCACGGAGAACTCACGTCGGGTCGAGCCGATGGAGCCGATGGGCTCGTACCCGGGCACGATCGCGGAGATCGCCGCGCGCAGCGACTCGTGCGATCGGATGTCCGACCAGTTGTAGCGCCCGGGCGGCAGGATCCGCTCGGCGAGATCGGCCAGCACGGCGACCTCGGAGCGCATCTCGCCGGGGACGTTGGGGCTTCCGCCGTCGGAGAGCCGCACGTAGTTGAACATCGACTCCTGCGTCGTCGACTCGTTCTCCTCGTCGCGAGCGAGCACGGGAAGCACGACGGACATTCGTCCGCGACCACGGAAGTGACCCTGGTTGAGCTTGGTCGTGAGGGAGACGGTCGTGCCGATCCGGCCAAGAGCCTCGGTCGCCCAGGTGGAGTCGGGGTTGCTGCCCCACAGGTTGCCCCCGAGCATCAGGGCCGCATCGATCCCTCCTTCGTGGGCCGCGGCCATGCCCGCGTAGGTGTCGTAGCCGGGAGGCAGGTCGGGCGCGACGCCGTAGCGCTCGGCGAGCTCCTGGGCGAAGGAGGCCTTGAGCGTCGGCGAGACGCCCATCGAGCCGACGCCTTGGACGTTCGAGTGCCCGCGGATCGGCATGAGTCCGCTGCCGGGTCGACCGAGGAAGCCGCGGGCCATGGCCAGATTGCCGAGAGCCCGGATGGTGTCGGTGCCGTTCACGTGGTGGGTCAGGCCCATGGCCCACATGAAGATCCCGCTTCCGGCCTGGGCGAGGAGAGCGACGGCCGCATCGATGTCCTCGCGCGGCACGCCGCTTCCCGCGATGAGGTCCTCCCACGACTGCGCGGCGGCGAAGTCGCGCACGTCATCCCAGCCGGTCGTCGATGAGGCGAGGAAGGCATCATCCGTTGCCCCTGTTTCGATCACGCCCTTGAGAATCGCCGTGAACAGGTGGGTGTCGCCGCCGATGTGCGGCTGGAGGTAGAGGTCGCTCACCTCGGATCCGAGGAGCAGGCTCCGTGCGTCGGAGGGGAGGCGGAAGCGGCGTAGGCCGAGCTCCGACAGCGGATTGATGACGATGACCTTCCCGCCTCGCCTGCGCAGGTGGATCAGCTGCGTCATCAGGCGCGGATGGTTGCTCGAGGGGTTCGCGCCCGCGAGGACGACGAGTTCGGTGTGAGCGAGGTCGTCGAGCTCCACGGACGCGGTACTGCTGCCGTACATGCTGGTGAGGGCGACTCCCGAGGCGTTGTGGCAGTAGTAGGAGCAGCTGTTGATGTTCGATGTTCCGTAGGCCCGGGCGATGAGCTGCAGGAGGAAGCCGGCCTCGTTGCTCGAGCGTCCGCTGGTGTACCAGAACGTGCGTGACGGATCTGTCGAGGTGAATCCCGCGCTGGCCAGGTCGAGGGCCTCGTCCCAGGATGCTCGGCGGTAGTGGTCGTCGCCCTCCTGGCACACGATTGGGAAGGTGAGCCGGCCGAGCGCCTCGGCCTGCGCGCTCGTGAGTCGCTGAAGCTCCGCGATGTCGAGATCAGCGAGGACGTCTTCGGTGATGGCGCGTCCCATGTCCGCGGCCTGGGCCTGCACCGACTTCTTGCACACCTCGGGGAAGTGGCCCGCCTCGTTGACCATGCCGCCCTGCTGTCCCCCCATGCCCAGGGCGCAGGTCTTGCACGCATTCCGGCTGCGCAGGCGCCGGTAGAGGTCCAGCATGCCGACATCGCGGCCCCGTGCAAGCACGTAGCGCATCGCGGCGAGGCCTCCGGCGGCGGAGACACGGGGCTGGGCCATGTTGCCCATCGTGCCCCATGGAGGACGTGCGGTGGGGCGAACTGAGCGGTGGAGCAAAGTAGGACATTCCTCCGAGAGCACCCTTAGCGCTCATTCATCTCATTCAGACCAACTCCCATGAGTCGACTTGCGGAGTGGGAAAACGAGAGGAGTCTTCTCCCGATCCGGTTGGCGGATCGCAGGGTGCGGCCTCAATGGGGGGCTGCTGTCGAGGAGGTCCCATGCCGGGAGAACTCGTTCTGTCCTACGCGCAGTACCAGACAGTCTTCAATGCTTTGTCGTTCGCCTTGGCCTCGATGCTGGCCACTTTCGTGTTTCTTCTCGTCGTTCAGGGCCGCGTGCTGCCGCGATACCGGCAAGCGCTCGTGGTCTCCTCGATGGTCTGCCTGATCGCGGCCTACCACTACTACCGGATCTTCAACTCGTTCACCGAGGCCTACATCGCCAACGATGCGGGCCAGCCGGCCCAGGCGGGCGCCACTGTCGTCTACTCACTGGTGAACGGTGAGGGCTTCAACGAGGGCTACCGCTACGTCGACTGGCTGCTGACCGTTCCGCTGCTGCTCTTCGAGACGGTCGCCGTGCTGGCTCTCGCCCAGAAGACCCGCAAGAGCCTCATGCTGAAGCTGATCCCTGCGTCCGTCCTGATGATCGTTCTGGGCTACCCCGGAGAGATCGCCACCGACAACCTGACCCGTGGCATCTGGGGCGCCCTGTCGACGATTCCGTTCCTCTACATCCTCTACGTGCTTTGGGTGGAGCTGAGCAAGTCGATGACGACGCAGCCCAACCAGGTCCGCAAGGATCTGAACGGGCTCCGGCTGCTGCTGCTCGCCACGTGGGGCGTCTACCCGATCGCCTACCTGCTGCCCCAGCTGGGGATCGACAGCGCCGAGGCATTCGTCTGGCGCCAGGTGGGCTACTCGGTCGCCGACGTGCTGGCCAAGTGTCTGTTCGGCCTTCTCATCTACAAGATCGCCCGCGAGAAGAGCTTCGCCGATGACGAGGCCTTCGCTGCCCAGGAGATCAAGGAAGCACCCTCCTCCGCCCGGTAGTACCAGGAGAGATCAACACTGGGGTGGCAGCGAACTCGCTGCCACCCCAGTTCTCGTCCGGCCCACTTCTCGCCAGGCCCCTTCACGACTGTGCCATCCCCTGCACGGCATCGGGCCGGGCATGGTGGGATACGGGCATGTCTGCGCCTGCCTCCGTCGCCACCGCTCGACGCCCGATCCCGGCGATGCTCGTCGCCGGCGTCGTCGGGCTCATCCTCGGCTATGTCGCGCTTCTCCTGGTGAATGCCGGGATCGCGCTGATCTGGGAGGACGTTCCGGCCTCCTGGGACACCACGCCCGCGTGGTACGTCATCGGCGTTCTTCTCATTGCAGCCGTGCTGGTGTACGTCGTGCGGCGGTTCGTGGGCGACACCGGTCACTCGCCGATCGGCGGCATCGCCGTCAGCCCCCTGACGCCGAAGGACTACGTCGGGGCGATCCTCGCGATCCTCGCCTCCCTGTGGGGCGGCATCGTGCTGGGCCCGGAGGTCGCGCTCGTCGCGACGGGCTCCATGGTGGGCACGGTCACGGCCAAGGGCATGGGCCTCACCGATCCGGCCAGCCAGAAGAAGGTGGTCGGCGTCGGTGCCCTCGGGGCGATCCTCGCCCTGCTGGTCGGGCCGATCCTCGCCGGCAGCGTGCAGCTCGGCAGCACCCCGACCGCCATCGAGGTGGCCCAACTGGGCTGGGCGATCCCGGTCGCGATCATCGCAACGGTTGCGGTCACCCTGTCACGGGTGGTGGCTGCGCTCCTCGCCCGGGCGACGGGCCGCGGTCCGCACCTGCCCATCCTGATCGGGGCGGCCCTCGTCGTCGCGATCTCAGCCCTGCTGCTGCAGGCCTGGACAGGTGAGTCCGTCCTGCTCGTCCTCACCTCGGGTGAGGAGCTGATCACCGAACTGCCGACCATCACCTCCGTCTCCACGGTCGTGGCGATCCTCATCCTGAAGTCCATCGCCTATGCGGTGTCGCTCGGTGCCGGCTACCGAGGCGGCCCCTTCTTCCCCGCGATGTTCGTCGGAGCGGCCTCCGGTCTCCTGATCGCCCTGCTCCTCCCGAACGGCCCGTCCATCGCGGCGGCTCTCGTGGTCGGCGTGGTCGCGGCGACGATCGCCACCGCTCCCCTGAAGTGGCCTGTTGCTATCGGGCTCGGCATCATCATCGGCTTCGTCATGGGCACCTGGACACTCGTGCCCGCCGCAGTGCTCGGCGCCATCGTGGCGCGCGCAATCCCGCGCTGGGGCGATCGTGTGAGTGTGCCTGCTCACGATGGCTGATCGCGCAAGTGAGATGAACATCTCGTAAGCAGTGAGCGCAGAGGGCCGATCTCAAGATGCGCTCGCGGGCTCCTCGTGTTCCACTCGAAGTGGTGGTGATCCCACCGCTCACACGACACATGAGGAGAAGCAATGAAGGCAATGCGACGCACCGCACTCGTAGCAGTGGCGGCTGCTGCCGCACTCACCCTGGCGGCCTGCAGCAGTTCATCTGACGAGGCGACCAGTGAGCCCACCGTGGCAGCGAGCGAAGAAGCAGCTGCTGAGGAGATGGCTGAGGAGTCTGGCGACATGGCGGATGAGCCCGCCGCCGCGGGAACGATCGTGGATGTCGCGTCGTCGACAGACGGTTTCAGCACGGTGGTCGCTGCCGTGCAGGCCGCTGGTCTGGTCGACACGCTCAACGGTGAGGGTCCGTTCACGGTGTTCGCGCCCAACGACGCTGCCTTCGCAGCTCTGCCCGCCGGTCTGGTCGACGCCCTGCTCCTCCCGGAGAACAAGGACGCCCTGACCAAGATCCTGACCTACCACGTTGTCCCTGGCACGGTCATGGCTGCTGATGTGACCGATGGTGACGTCGCCACGGTCGAGGGTCAGAACGTGACGCTGTCGACTGCCGACGGTGTGACGGTCAACGGTGCGAAGGTCATCCAGGCCGACGTTGTCGCGAGCAATGGCGTCATCCACGTCATCGACTCCGTCATCGTGCCGCCGGACGTCGACGTTCAGGCGCTTCTGGCCCAGTAGCACGCGAGACGGCCCGCGACGAAGGATGTCTCTTCGTCGCGGGCCGTTCCCATGGCTCCGCGAATGGGGGCTAGGCGATAGTGCGCAGGTAGGTGAACACCACCTGCCCGGACCGCTCGACGAAGTCGTGCATCTCCTCGGGTGTCGAGTGCACCTGATCTCCCTCCAGGCGGTTCAGGAGCGTCGTGCACACCATCGCGAAGCGGCTGAATCCCCAGTAGTTCAGGTAGGCCGCGATCATCGCGCCCTCCATCTCGATGTTGCGCACGCCGTTCTCGTCGAGCCAGGCCAGCCACTCGGTCTTGCGGGCCGCATCAGCGAGCCGGATCGCGCCGTCGAGCCGGAACTGCTCGATGAAGAACTCGTTCGTGGCGACCGTCCGGCCGGCGGTGATCGGTATCCCGGATCCGTCATTCGCGGCGATGATCGCTTCGACGATGTCGCGGGGGAAGGTTCCGTCGAACTGGTGGTAGCCACCGCGACCATCGAGCAACCGGTAGGGCTGGAGGTCGGCCATCACGCCCTCGGTGCTCAACACGATGGTGCCGCCGGGCAACCCGACACCTCCGCTGGTGCCGACGCGCACCCAGAAGATCTCATCCAGGGCGTCGAGGTCGCCGCGCTTGACGAAGTAGGCGAGGCGCATGAGCTCCTGGACGGCGATGGAGGCACTCGGCATGCCCATGCCGTGGGAGATGAACAGCACGCCCGCGCAGTAGCGCGTCGTGAATCTCTCCTCCTTGGGGAACACGAGGATCTCGGCATCACCGTGCTCGCTGCTCCACTGTCGTGCGAACTCGTCGATGCGCGGGCCTGACCCGGCCATCACGACCGCGCGAAGGTCGCGCATGCGCTCGATCAGGGGGTCTGTGCTGGTGATCCCGAGGTGGTAGTACGAGTCGACGAGCTCCCCCGCGACGACTTCATCGAGGAAGTCGCGGTTGATGTTCTCGCTGAGCAGGGGCATGTGGCGATCAGTTCATCGTGACGCGGAACACGTGGGTCCAGCCGGCGGGGCCGAGATTGGTCGACACGACCTGACCTCGGGCCCCTTCGTAGATGCCGGATCCACCGAGCACAGGGCGCGTCGTCTTCTGGCCCGGCGCAAGTGTCGCGCCCGCAGAGGGGTAGTAGGAGATGCCACCCACCACGAGCTGGTTCTCCTCCGAGCCGAACACGAACGTCAGGTTCGAGCCGCGCAGCTCCTGACCCCCGGGCATTCCCTCAGCGAGGGTCGTCAGGGTGCCCGTGAGGTACTGGCCGTCGCCGGACTTGCCGTCGACGGCGATGGGGATGAAGAAGGTGCGGACCATCCCGATACCGCTGCCAGATGTGGCGATCGGCGTGAGCGCCTGGTGGTAGACGCGTACGGTCGTCGGCGAGGCCGCAGCAGCCTGCGCCGGTGAGGCGGC
>DMPC01000170.1:0-887 GCA_003456155.1 Actinomycetota bacterium
GAAGGCGACAGACCCCAGGTAGCGCCGGCCCTCGCGGTAGGCGTCGCTGCGGACCCACGGACCCTGCAGCCCCAGGGTGGCCATGGCGACGCCGGTGGAGTTCGCATCGGAGGCTCCACCGCTGTAGTACGGCCATCCGCCATCCGCATTCTGCTGGGCCGCGAGCCAGCGTCCGGCCCGATCTGCCGCAGCCACCACGTCATCGAGCAGTGAGCCGGAGACCGTGCCCGTCGTGTCCAGTGTCATGAGGGCGCCGAGGGCCGAGGCGGTCGAGTTGGTGTCCGGTCCGGAGAAGTTCACGGGGTCGGGGGAGCCGCACGGCTGGCGGACGTCGGCGCGGTAGGCCTGGAAGGAGCCGTTGGCGCACTGCTGGCCGAGCAGCCACCGGACGGCGGATGGGGCGGGGCGGATGCCGTGGACGGCCAGGCCCCCGAGGGCCATGCCCTGACGGTAGACGCCGTCGTAGGTGGGGTCGGCCGCGCCGTAGAGCCCGGCGTTGGCGGTGGCCGCCTCGGCAGGGAGAGCGGAGGCTGCCGTGAGTGCGGTGACAGCGGCCGCAGCGACGAACAGGCGCTGCAGGCCCGCAAGGTGCTTCATGGGTGCCCTTCAGGTGAGCGGTGCCGGATCGGTGGGCACGCATCCTGGAAAGCACGAACCCCGCAGTGCGATCACTGCGGGGAGCATGGGTCAGGACCCGAGCTCCCGTCCCGTTACCTCGACGGTTGGAGCCGCTCGCGTTCGCCAGGTGCTCCGACTCTCCCCGAAGGGAACACGGTTGCGGGACAGCGCCGGATTCGCACCGGACTTCCCCTGGACGTCGAACGAGTGGTGTTCAGTTGTGAGGGCATCCGACCACGCGGCTGGCGCCGGTGTCAAAGGGTGGCGGG
>DMPC01000170.1:1137-2501 GCA_003456155.1 Actinomycetota bacterium
TTCTCGCGGTCAGGGGGCCGGGTGCAGGCCCATCGGCCCGTAGACCTCGCGCTCCTCCTCGAGGAGGACGACCTGGTCGACCCCGCCGTCGAGCAGGTCGCGCCAGGTCTCCCCGATCCACGTCTCGGCATCGGCCTGGGACGGAAAGCTCTGCGAGCGGCCCTCGCCCGCGGGGGACCCGTCCCGCTGCTCGAGGCGCCACGACCAGGTGCTCATCGGCCCTCGATCGGCTTGCCGCCGCGCTTCACCCGGGGCGGGGGGATGCGCAGGCGCCGGAGCTGGAGGGCACGCAGGATCGCGTAGAGCGTGATGCCCTTGCGGTCGGCCTTGTCCGGGAAGCGCTGGGCGGCCCGGCGGTTGAGGGTGACGAGCAGGATGATGGTGTCGAGGGCGATGACGGCGGTGAAGGCGAAGAAGGCGAGGGATACGAAGGACTGGAGGGCGGGGTTCTGCACGAACCCGAGGACCAGCACGGCGATCGCGACGAAGATGAAGAACTCGGCGACCGTGAATCGCGAGTCCACGAAGTCCCGGGTGAAGGCCTTGGCGGCTCCCTGATCGCGGCGGGGAAGGTAGCGCTCGTCGCCGGCCATCATGGCCGCACGGGCCCTGGCCCGCTCGGCCCGGTCGCGCTCCCGCGCGGCGCGCTTGGCCGCTCGTGGATCCTTCGGGACGCGCAGCTGCTGCTTGCGGGCTGCCTCGGCCTCCTTGCGGGACGGCGTGGGTCGCCCCTTGGGCGACCGGGAGTCGTCGGAGGGGTCCGAGGCCTGCGGGGGGGGGTCCTCGGGAGTGGGCGGCTTCTGGCGTCCGAACATGATCCTTGAGCCTAGTTGGTCGGTGAGGTGGGCGGTGCGATACCGGGCCTGCAGTTAGGCTGGAGAGACAGTCGTCGAGGTTCCTCCCGAGGAAAGGTCATCCGCCATGGGTCTGTGGCAGCGGTTCTCCCTGATTTTCAAGTCCAAGGCCAACAAGGCCCTCGACCGCGCCGAGGATCCCCGTGAGACCTTGGACTACTCCTACGAGAAGCAGCTGGAGCTGCTGCAGAAGGTGCGTCGCGGTGTGGCGGACGTCGCCACGAGCCGCAAGCGGCTCGAGCTGCAGATCCAGGGCTTGGCCCAGCAGGAGTCCAAGCTGGAGCAGCAGGCCAAGGCCGCTCTTGCGGGGGGTCGTGAGGATCTGGCCCGGGAGGCGCTCACGCGTCGAAGTGGGCTGCACACCCAGATCTCAGACCTGCAGGCGCAGTTGGCGACCCTTCAGGAGCAGGAGGAGAAGCTGACCGCTGCGGCCCAGCAGCTGCAGGCCAAGGTCGAGGCCTTCCGCACGAAGAAGGAGACCATCAAGGCCACCTACTCCGCTGCGGAGGC
>DMPC01000170.1:2758-6137 GCA_003456155.1 Actinomycetota bacterium
GCGGAGGACAAGACGGCCCAGATGCAGGCTCGGGCGGGTGCGATCGACGAGCTCGTCGCCAGCGGCGCCCTCACCGATGTCACCTCGATGGGCAAGGACGACATCACCGTCGAGCTCGAGCGCATGGCGAGCGAGACGGATGTGAACGCGCAGCTCGAGGCCATGAAGCGGGAGCTCGAGTCGGGCGGCGGCACTCCCCAGATCACCCAGTAGTGCGGCGGGGGTAACGCATGCGCAGGACGCGTTACGGCATCGATCGGGGGCTGTCGGCCCGCATGGCCGGGACCCTCTTCGGCATTGGCCTGCTCTACGTGGTCCTCGCTGCCCTGCTCTTCGCGCTGGGCTTCAACGCCGGATTCATCCTCGTCCTCAGCGGCGCCCTCCTCTTCGCCCAGTGGTGGTTCTCCGACTCGTTGGCCATGCGGGCCATGCGAGCCGTCGTCGTGACTCCTGAGCAGGCCCCGCAACTGCATGCCCTCGTCGACCGGGTGTGCGCGATGGCCGACATGGAGAAGCCTCGGATCGGCATCGCCGACAGCGATGTTCCCAATGCGTTCGCCACCGGTCGCACTCCGAGCCGCTCGGTCGTCGTCGTGACCACCGGCCTGCTGAAGAGGCTTGATCAGGAGGAACTCGAAGGCGTGCTCGCCCACGAGCTCTCGCACGTCGCCCATCGTGATGTCACGGTCATGACGGTGGCATCGTTCACCGCAATCCTGGCCGGCTTCATGGCGCGCAGCGTCATGTGGTCGGGCATGGGGCGCAACCGTGACCAGAACACCGCTCTGCTGTTCCTGGTCGTGATGATCGTCAGCGTTCTCGTCTACTTCATCTCATTCATCCTCATGCGCGCACTGTCGCGCTACCGGGAGCTCGGTGCGGACCGGGGTGCTGCGCTGCTGACGGGCCGTCCGTCGGCGCTGGCCAAGGCTCTGCAGAAGATCTCCGGGGACATGGCCGCGATCCCGACTCGCGACCTGCGTCAGATGGAGCCGGTGAGCTCCTTCGCCTTCGCCCCGGCATTCGCGCGGGGCAATGGGTTCAGCCTGGAGTCGGTCATGGCGACGCACCCGTCCCTGGAGAAGCGGCTCGAGCAGCTCGCGCGCATCTCCGCCGAGCTCGGCGAGCGCTGAGGTCGCACGTGGGATTCTTCGATGCGGTGCTCGGACGACGCAAGGCGGTCACGCCGGACCTCGACGCCCTCTTCGCCCTGCCGAGCGCCGCGATCACCCTTCAGGTGAGTCTGGACTTCGTCCCGACCGGTGTGGGGTCGGTGGCCTTCCGCGCTCCTGAGGGTCGAGCCTTCGCCGATGTCGAGGCTGACGTGCGCCGCCTGCTCGATGCTGACGCGGGGCCGCCCATCGAGGTGGCTGCCGACGGTTTCGGCTACACGTGGCTCGTGGTGCGCACGGAGCCGGCGGACCTGTCGGCGGTGGTGACGGATCTCCATGCGGTCAACAGCACCCTCGTCGATGCCGGCTTCGGGCCGCAGCTGCTGTGCTCGCAGGCATCGTTCCGCGGGCCGTCGGGGGAGGAGCTGGCGATGGTCTACCTGTACAAGCGCGGGACGTTCTACCCGTTCGCGCCGGCCCCGGGCGGCGGAGAGCAGCGCGACAATGTTCTGGAGCTCAGGGTGCGAGATCTGCTCGCCGGTGAGCTGCCACTGGAGTCCGATCTGTCCCGATGGTTCGCGATCTGGGGAGCTCCAGGTCTCTAGGGCTCGTCGAGGCGAGATCCCGGACCGTCAGTCGCGAGTGGACGAAGGCCCGGGCAGGGCGAGCATCCGATCGAGCGCGACCTTGGCCCAGTGTGCGGTTTCGGCGTCGACGGTGATGCGGTTGGGCACGGTGCCGTCGAGCAGGGACTCCAGCGCCCAGACCAGGTGGGGCAGGTCGATCCGGTTCATGGTCGAGCAGAAGCACACGGTTCGGTCCAGGTAGACGATCTCCTTGTCCGGGTGGCGCGTCGCGAGCCGCTTGACGAGGTTGAGCTCGGTGCCGACGGCCCATGCGGTGCCGGGCTCGGCCGCATCGATCGTCGCGATGATCTTCTCCGTCGATCCGACGACGTCTGCCTTCTCCACCACCTCGAAGGCGCATTCCGGGTGCACGATCACGGTGACGCCGGGAACGCGCTCGCGCACCTCATCGACGCAATCGGGAGTGAAGCGGCCATGCACCGAGCAGTGGCCTCGCCACAGGATCACCCTCGCGTCGCGCAGCTCCTGGTCCGTGAGGCCCCCGCGCGGCTTGAGCGGGTTGTAGAGGACGCAGTCCGCGAGGCTCAAACCGAGATCGCGCACAGCGGTGTTGCGTCCGAGGTGCTGATCGGGAAGGAACAGCACTTTCTCGCCCTGCTCGAAGGCCCAGGTGAGACTGCGCTCGGCATTGCTCGAGGTGCAGACAGCACCGCCGTGCCGACCGGTGAAGGCCTTGATGGCGGCGCTGGAGTTCATGTACGTGATGGGGATCGTGGTGTCGGCGATGCCGACCTCCTCGAGGACCCGCCAGCACTCCTCGACCTGCTCGATCGAGGCCATGTCGGCCATCGAGCATCCCGCGGCCAGATCCGGGAGCACGACCTGCTGGTGCTCGCCGGTGAGGATGTCAGCGCTCTCGGCCATGAAGTGCACACCCTCGAACACGATGAAGTCGGCCTCGGGGTGGGCGGCGGCCTGCTGGGCGAGCTTGAACGAGTCGCCGGTCACGTCGGCGAACTCGATGACCTCGTCACGCTGGTAGTGGTGCCCGAGGATGAAGACCCGGTCGCCGAGCGCGGCCTTGGCGGCCCGTGCTCGCTCGACCAGGCCGGGGTCGGAGGGAGCCGGCAGGTCACCGGGGCAGACGACCCCGGGCTCGGTGTCGGAGTCGGACCCGTGCCCCAGGAGGAGGAGCGCGAGGGGGGTGGGCTCGGGCTCGATGAAGGAGTGCGCCATGGCCCACAGTGTCGCATCTGAAGGCCGTGCGCTCTCGCGCACGGCGACCGGGTGTGAGAATCTGGGAATACGCTGGGCCCGAGAGGGGTTGGCGTGGGTGAACCCTCACCCGGACCCGTGAACGATTCGAGAGGCAGCCACATGTCGGCAGACACCACCACCGAGGCCCCCGTGACCGACGGCATCCTCCTCACCGAGGGCGCCGCGATCAAGGTCAAGACCCTCCTCGACAGCGAGGGCCGTGATGACCTCGCCCTGCGCATCGCGGTCCAGCCCGGCGGCTGCTCCGGCCTGCGCTACCAGTTGTTCTTCGATGATCGATCCCTCGACGGTGATGTGGTGAAGGACTTCGATGGCGTCGCGGTCGTGACTGATCGGATGAGTGCTCCGTACCTCATGGGCGCGACCATCGACTTCGTGGACACCATCGAGAAGCAGGGCTTC
>DMPC01000170.1:6419-13315 GCA_003456155.1 Actinomycetota bacterium
GGTGATCTGCGTCCGGTGATCTGCGGGCGACCGGAGGGCAGGCGCGACACAGGCGGGTAAGGTCGTGGTCCGTGGCTGTCCTCATCACCGGGTCCATCGCGACCGATCACCTCATGACCTTCCCGGGCCGGTTCGCCGACTCCCTCGTCGCTGACAAGCTCGACAAGATCTCGCTGTCCTTCCTCGTCGAGGAGCTCGAGGTGCGCAGGGGCGGTGTCGCGCCGAACATCGCGTTCGGAATGGGCTGCCTGGGCCTGCGACCCGTCCTCGTGGGCGCGGTGGGCCCGGACTTCGCCGACTACGAGTCCTGGCTGCAGCGCCACAACGTCGACACCTCCGGAGTGCGGGTGTCGGAGTCACGGCACACCGCGCGTTTCGTCTGCACGACCGACAGCGACCAGAACCAGATCGCCAGCTTCTATCCGGGCGCGATGTCGGAGGCCCGCAACATCGAGCTGCGACCGGTCGTCGACCGCGTCGGAAAGGCTGATGTCGTCCTGATCGGAGCCAACGATCCCGAGGCGATGCTGCGTCACACCGAGGAATGCCGCTTCCGTGGCTATGCCTTTGCCGCAGACCCCTCCCAGCAGCTCGCCCGCATGGGTGGGGAGGAGATCGTCCCCCTCGTCGAGGGTGCGCGCTACCTGTTCACCAATGAGTACGAATCCGCGCTGATCCAGCAGAAGACGGGCTGGACCGATGCCGACCTCAACGCCATGGTCGAGGTCCGGATCACGACCCTGGGAGCCCAGGGCGCCCGAGTGCAGCGCAGCGGCGAGCCCGCGGTGACCGTGCCGGTAGCGGAGGAGGACCGCAGGGCCGACCCCACCGGAGTCGGTGACGCCTTCCGTGCGGGCTATCTGGCGGGTCAGTCCTGGGGCCTGCAGGATGAACGGTCCGCCCAACTCGGTGCCCTGCTCGCGACCTATGTGATCGAGACGATCGGCACCCAGGAGTACGAGTTGGCTCGCATGCACTTCCTCGAGCGCATGGCCCGCGCCTACGGCGACGATGCCGCTGCCGAGGTGGAGCCGCACGTGATCTGCCCGCGTCCGTAGTCGCGGCGAGCGAAGCGCGGTCGCCATGCCGATGGATCCCGGGCCGTGCCCTTGGGCTCTGCCCGATCCCGCGGATGCCCTGCCGGGCGAAGACGTCGTGGCGGTGGGGGCGGACCTTCAGCCGGCCACCGTTCTCGCCGGTTATGCCATGGGCCTGTTCCCCATGCACCTGTCGATGGGCGATCTCGCCTGGTGGTCCCCGGATCCGCGTGGGGTGCTGCCGCTGGACGCGTTGAAGGTGAGCCGGTCACTGCGGCGGTCGATGCGGGCCTTCACCTTCTCGCTCGATGCCGACTTCGTCGGCGTGATGCGCTCCTGCGCCGAGGGGCGCACCGAGGGGCAGTGGATCACGGAGGAGTTCGTCGACACCTACACGCGTCTCCATCGACTGGGCTGGGCCCATTCGATCGAGGTGTGGCAGGACGACGCGCTCGTCGGAGGCCTGTACGGCATCGAGATCGGCGGCCTGTTCGCGGGTGAGTCGATGTTCCACCGCGTCCCGGACGCCTCGAAGGCCGCCCTGGTCGTGCTGGTGGATCGGCTCCGGGCCGGCTCGGGTGATGCGCAGGAGCGCCTTCTCGACGTCCAGTGGCGCACCGAGCACCTTGCGTCGCTGGGAGTGATCGAGATCTCCCGAAGCGCCTACCTGTCGCGCCTCGAGGGCGCCCTTCGCCTGCCCGCGGCGCTGGGCGGCTGAGCTGGCTGTCAGCCCAGGTTCGCCCGGGCATCGGCCAGGGCCTCGGGCAGTGCGGTCAGGAAGTGGTCGACGGTGGCTTCGGGGCACCCGAGGGGCAGCGAGACCCGGATGGAGGCATCCGCGGCCACCCCCATCGCGGCGAGCACCTGACTGGGCATCCGCGTGTCCGAGGTGCAGGCCGAGCCACTGGCGACGCTGATGCCCCGGCGGGACAGAGCATCGACCACGGCCTCGCCGGTCACCCCTGAGCAGGTGAAGGTGACGATGTGGGGGAGTCGCTCCGCCGGGTCGCCCGTCACGGCGATCCCGAGGGTCGAATCGGCCAGCACCTGTCGGATCCTCGCGGTGAGGGCGAAGGCTCGCCCTGCTTCCTGCCCTGCAACCGGCATGACCTGCTCCAGAGCGGTGGCGGCGGCAGCGGCGGCGGGGATGTCGGGAAAGCCCCCTACCCAGCCACGGTCGGGGGACTCGTCGGGAGCCCAGTGCAGGTCGCGACGGACCGCCAGCACTCCGGCGCCGGCCGGACCGGCCCAGTCACGGGCCGAGATCGCGAGGAGGTCCCAGTCAGTGGGCACGGGTCCACGGCCGATCACCTGGACGGCATGGACGAGCAGAGGTGCGCCTGCCGCACGCGTGCGCGCATGCACCGCGTCCAACGGCTGCCGCGTACCGACCTCGGGGCTCGCGGCCTGCACGGCGACGACGGCGCAGGGGAGGGCCAGCGCACGGTCGAGGTCGACGAGGTCGATTCTTCCGGTGCCGTCGACGCGAACCTGATCGACCTCGACGCCCAGTGCTCCAAGGGGGTTCAGGACGGCGAGACTCTCGACCGAGGAGGCGACCACGCGCGTGGATCTGCCCGAGGAGCGGGCCCTGCCCACGAGTCCCTGCAGGCCGACGGCGACGGCGGTGGGGCCCGAAGTCGTCCAGAACACCTCATCACGGGTGACCCCGAGGCCCGTTGCGACGCTCGAACGAGCGGCATCGAGGACCAGTCCAGCCCGCCGCCCCGCGTGGTGGAGTCGCGCAGGATCACTCCAGGCCTGGTCGCTGGCGGCGAGCCAGGCCTGACGGGCTGCGGGCAGGAGGGGCTGGCCGCCGACCGCATCGAGGTAGCCGGCGGGGGGTTCGGCCCACGGGCGTGGCCCGGTGCCGGCCGGTGCCTCGACGGGGGTCATGGCCGACACGGTAGCCGCCGATACCCGGGGGTGGCAGGGGTGGCCGCGGACCGCCATCGTCGCGCGATGAGGAGCAGATCACACTGCGCGGGGGCGCCCGTGCCGTTCACGCGGGGTGCGCTAGTCTCGCCACAACCACACTCGAGGAAGGTGTTCTGTGCGGCAGTCGAGCCACGCGGGCTCCGTGGGAGTCGCGACAGACCAGCAGGCGCGCGCCCAGCAGGGCCGGACGAAGGGTCGGGCACAGGGTCAGGCGCGCGGCCGTCGCCGGGCGATCGCCGTGGGTGTCGGTGTTCTGGCGGCCTCCCTCACTCTCTCGGGATGCACCACCAACGAGATCGTCTTCCTCGACCTGCCCTCGCCGGTCACGAAGGAGGGCGTGATCATCCAGAATCTCTGGCAGGGGTCCTGGATCGCCGCCTGGGTGGTGGGCATCATCACGTGGGCGCTGATGCTCTGGGCGGCGTTCGCCTATCGGCGTCGTCACAAGGACGACACCCCCGAGCAGACGCAGTACAACATCCCCATCGAGATCCTGTACACCGTTCTGCCGCTCATCATGATCCTGGGACTGTTCTTCTTCACCGCCCGCGACCAGTCGGAGATCCTCGCGGTGAGCAACGACCAGGACGAGACGGTCGAGGTCGTGGGCTTCCGCTGGAACTGGGCCTTCAACTACCTCGACCAGGACGCCTACGCCATCGGCACGCCGAATCTCCCGGCCGAGCTCGTCCTGCCCGTCGGGGAGAAGATCCGGTTCGAGCTGGTGTCACCGGACGTCATCCACTCCTTCTGGGTGGTGGACTTCCTGTTCAAGATGGACGTCATCCCCGGCAAGCGCAACGTCTTCGAGCTCACCCCCGACAAAGTGGGCACCTACGCGGGCAAGTGCGCCGAGTTGTGCGGGGTCGACCATGCCCGCATGCTGTTCACGGTGCGTGTCGTGGAGCGCGCCGAGTATGACCAGTACATCGCAGACCTGAAGGAGAACGGCCAGGGAGGCCTGTTCGACACGGGCCTGAGCAACGACGACGGGCAGATGCCGGATGAGAGGACGATATGACGATCCTGAGTGACCCCCCCGTCTCCTCGCCGGCGTCCAGTCCTGCCGAGCGCAAGGCGGCCCGGAAGCGCTCGCTTGGCTCGGCCATCGTCTCCTGGGTGACCTCGACCGATCACAAGGTCATCGGCTACATGTACCTGTTCACGGCCACCCTCTGGTTCTTCCTCGCGGGCCTCATGGCCCTCGCCATCCGGGCCGAGCTGGCGGTGCCCGGGATGCAGTTCATCTCGCTGGAGCAGTACAACCAGCTGTTCACCATGCACGGCACGATCATGCTGTTCCTCTTCGCCACGCCACTGTTCGTCGGCTTCGGCAACGTCATCATGCCGCTGCAGATCGGTGCACCGGACGTCGCCTTCCCCCGGCTCAACATGCTGGGCTACTGGCTGTTCTTCTTCGGCGGAATCACGGTCGCCCTGGGGTTCCTCACGCCCGGCGGCGCTGCGGCCTTCGGCTGGTTCGCCTACGCCCCGCTGAGCAACGCGGTGTACTCGCCCGAGGTGGGCGCTGACCTGTGGTACCTCGGCCTGGCCATGGGCGGCCTGGGCACGATCCTGGGCGGGGTCAACTTCGTGACCACGATCTTCACGATGCGGGCCCCCGGCATGACGATGTTCCGGATGCCGATCTTCACGTGGACGATCCTGGTGACCAGCATCCTGGTGCTGCTCTCGTTCCCCGTTCTCGCGGCTGCTCTGGCGATGGCCTTCATCGATCGTGAGTACGGCGCACTGGTGTTCGCCGCGGAGAACGGCGGAGCCATCTTGTGGCAGCACCTGTTCTGGTTCTTCGGGCATCCGGAGGTGTACATCCTGGCGCTGCCGTTCTTCGGCATCGCGAGCGAGATCATCCCGGTGTTCTCCCGCAAGCCGATCTTCGGCTACAAGGGTCTGGTCTTCGCGACTCTCGCGATCGGCGCCCTGTCGATGGGCGTGTGGGCCCACCACCTCTATGTGACCGGCTCCGTCTATCTGCCGTACTTCGCGATCATGACCATGCTGATCGCTGTGCCCACGGGCGTGAAGTTCTTCAACTGGATCGGAACGATGTGGCGAGGGTCGATCTCGTTCGATACGCCCATGCTGTGGACGATGGGCTTCCTCGTCACCTTCCTGTTCGGTGGACTGACCGGCATCATCCTGTCGGCGCCGCCGCTCGACTTCCACGTCTCGGACAGCTACTTCGTGGTGGCGCACTTCCACTACACCGTGTTCGGGACGGTCGTCTTCCTCTTCTTCGCCGGCCTGTACTTCTGGTGGCCGAAGATGACGGGCAAGATGCTCGACGAGCGGCTGGGCAAGGTTCACTTCTGGATCCTCTTCGTGGGCTTCCAGGTGACCTTCCTGGTGCAGCACTGGCTCGGTGTCCAGGGCATGCCGCGGCGATACGGTGACTATCTGCCCGCCGACGACTTCGATCTGCTGAACCAGATCTCCACGCTGGGTGCCGCCATGCTCGGCATCTCGACCCTGTTCTTCATCTGGAACGTGATCAAGACCTGGCGCACGGCACCCAAGGTCACGGTCGACGATCCCTGGGGCTGGGGAGGATCGCTGGAGTGGGCCACGTCCTGCCCGCCGCCGCGGCACAACTTCGTGTCCCTGCCCCGGATCCGCTCGGAGCGGCCGGCCTTCGATCTGCACCATCCTGAACTCGCCGCTCCCGGCGCCCATCCGGTGGCGGCGGGCGCAGCATCCCGACCGGTCGAGGGGGGTCAGTCGTGAAGGTCGAAGGCTGGGTTTTCGGCCTCGGAGCCGTCTTCTTCATCCCTCTTGCAGCGATCTACTGGTACTTCTCCCGTGATCCGATCGGGACCACCGCTCTGGCGCTGTCTGGCGGACTCGCCCTCATCATCGGTTTCTACGTCCTCTACACCGCCAAGCGCGTCTACCCGAGGCCGGAGGACCGGCTGGATGGTGAGATCGACGAGGCCGATCCGGAGTACGGCTTCTTCAGCCCGCACTCCTGGTGGCCGCTGTTCGTCGGCCTGGGCGCCTTCATCATCGCGCTGGGCCTCATCTTCGCGGTCTGGGTGATCGTGCTGGGTCTTGCGGCACTGATGCTCGCGATCATCGGCTGGATGTTCGAGTACTACCGGGGTGAGTTCGCCCGCTAGCGAGCCGAGACTCGACAGCCCCCCGCCTGACCGGCGGGGGGCTGATCTCTTTCTGGGCCGTGGGTTCTGGGCCGTGGTTTCTGGGTCGTTGTCGCGGTGGACCGATCGCGATCGCAGGACGGGACAACTCGCTCAGGACGGGACAGTTGGCTCAGGAGGTGCTGTCCGCGGCGGGGACGGCCTCAGCCCGGCCGCTTTTTGGCTGCTAGCGTCGCCGTATGAGTCTGGGCACCGTGCATGAGCGTCATGAAGTGGCCACCACCATCCGCGGAGCAAGGGCCTGGCGGATTCGGTACTCGTCGCAGGATTCGTCCGGAAACCCCACCGAGTCCACTGGCCTGGTCATCGCCCCGAGTGCCGGGGGCAGCAACCTGCCGGTTGTGACATGGGGGCACGGAACGACCGGCCTCGGAGATGCCGCATGCCCGTCGGCGCAGCCCGATCCGGCGCGCGAGCTCACGGTGTATTTCACGGCCGAGGCCACCCAGTCCATCGACTACGGCGTGCCGGGTCTGCAGGCCTTCATGGATGAGGGCTGGATCGTGTGCGCGACGGACTATGCGGGCCTGGGCACGCCGGGTGTGCACCACTACACCGTGAACACCACCAACGCGATCGACATGGTGAGCATCGTTCATGCGGCGCGAACCATGGACATCGGAGCGGGAGCACAGTTCGGTGCCCTGGGCTGGTCTCAGGGAGGCGGCGCGGCCGCGGCGATCGCCGAACTCAGTTCTGCGGTCTACGGGGATCTCACCCTGGTCGGCACGGTCCCGATCTCCGT
>DMPC01000170.1:13575-14377 GCA_003456155.1 Actinomycetota bacterium
GATCCTCATCTGGTGATGCTCCTGGTGGGCACTGCGGCCGAGAATCCGCACCTGGCCCTCTCCGACGTCTTCACTCCCCTGGGTGTGAGCATCATCGAAGGGGCGTGGAACACGCAGCCTGTTCATCACTTCAGTGACACCATCGGGCGCCTGTATCGGCTCAAGGGCGCCATCATGCAGATTCAGCCCGGCGTGATGCCGGCGTGGCAGGCAGCGATCGAAGCGGGCTCGGCGACGCAGAGGAAGCCCGTGTGCCCGGTCTTCGTCTGCATGGACACCTTCGACGGTGGCACGGTTGTCCCCGTGGCCTGGCAGACCGACTACGTTAAGGCCGTGCAGGCCCTGGGGGGTCAGGTGTCGACCAAGGAGTATCCCGACGACGATCACTTCAGCCTCCCCACCAGTTGCATCGCGGATGCCACTGCGTGGCTGAAGCCGCTCTTCGCCACTGCCTGACCGATGGGGGGTGTGGCGCCCCTGTAGGGCAGCAGGCCCGCCGACATGCCAGGAGAGCCATCCCAGGGCCGCCAGAAGGCCCCTGAGGGCCCTCAGAGCAGGACCTGGGCCCATTCCAGTCTTGTCCGCTGGGCTAGGGGCCCCAGCAGCCCCGTAGACGACGAAGCCCCCCGCCGTGGCGGGGGGCTTCGTCAGGTCGTCGCTCGGATCAGGAGCGCTGCTCCATCTCGATCTGCTCCGCATTCGTCTTCGGCATGCCCGGGTGGTGCAGCACGCCTCCGTGAGCGTTGTAGATGACGTCGTTGTCCTCGTACTCGTGCAGCGGCGCCTCGACGGCGGCCTGTTC
>DMPC01000062.1:0-1087 GCA_003456155.1 Actinomycetota bacterium
TAGGAGTCGCCCCAGGGCGAGTTCGCCCACACAAGGGCGATGACCGCGGCGGCCAGCAGCAGGATCCCGCCGAACGTCTCGTCGCGCAGCTGCTCGCTCAGCCAGCGCGCCTGGCTGAACGATGGCCGCCGCAGGAACTCGATGCTGCGGCTCATTCCTTCACCCTAGCCGCGACGATCCGGGATTGCGCAGGTCGCGAAGGTCAGTCCTCGCTGGCCCCGGACGTCAGGCCGCTCGCGATGAGGTTCATGACAGCGGGGTCGGCCAGGGTTGTCGCATCGCCGAGGGAGCGGTTCTCCGCGACGTCACGGAGCAGGCGGCGCATGATCTTCCCCGAGCGGGTCTTCGGCAGTTCGACCACGATCATGATCTGCCGTGGCTTGGCGATCGGGCCGATCTCGTGCGCCACGTGGTTGCGCAGCTCGGTGATGATGGCGCCTCCTTCTGCCTCCTCGGCCGGCACTCCGCCGCGCAGGATGACGAAGGCGACGATGCCCTGCCCGGTGGTCTCGTCCGCAGCCCCGACGACGGCTGCCTCAGCCACCTTCGGATGCGAGACCAGCGCTGACTCCACCTCCGTGGTGGAGATGCGATGGCCGGAGATGTTCATGACGTCGTCGACTCGGCCCAGCAGCCAGATGGCACCGTCCTCGTCCCACTTGGCCCCATCGCCGGCGAAGTAGTACTGCGGCCAGCGCGACCAGTAGGTGTCGATGTACCGCTCGGGGTCTCCCCAGAGGCCACGCAGCATCGCCGGCCACGGCTCGGTGAGCACGAGGTAGCCCCCGTGGCCGTTGCCGACCGGCGTGCCGTTGTCGTCGACGATCGCGGCTCCGATGCCCGGAAGCGGACCCATGGCGGAGCCGGGCTTGCAGGGCGTGACGCCGGGCAGCGGCGAGATCATCATCGCGCCCGTCTCGGTCTGCCACCACGTGTCGACGATCGGGCAGTGCCCTCCACCGATGACGTCGCGGTACCACATCCACGCCTCCGGATTGATCGGCTCACCGACCGACCCGAGCAGCCGCAGGCTCGACAGGTCGTGGGACGCCGGCAGCTCGTCACCCCACTTCATGAAGGTGCGGAT
>DMPC01000062.1:1419-1559 GCA_003456155.1 Actinomycetota bacterium
ACCCAGCCGATGTCGGCCGTGCACCAGTAGACGTCCGTGTCGGGCTTGAGGTCGAAGACATTGCGATGCGTGAAGGCTGCCTGCGTCAGGTATCCGCCGGACGTGTGCAGGATGCCCTTGGGCTTCCCGGTCGTGCCGGA
>DMPC01000062.1:1831-2036 GCA_003456155.1 Actinomycetota bacterium
CACCAGACGTCCTTGTCGGTCCAGGTCACCTCGGTGCCGGTGCGCTTGACCACCAGGACGTGCTCGACAGTCGGGCAGTCGGCGACGGCCTCGTCCACGGCGGGCTTCAGCGCCATCGCGGACCCGCGTCGGTTCTGTCCGTCAGCGGTGATGACGAGCTTCGCGGTCGCGTCATCGATTCGGGAGCGCAGTGCCTCCGCGGAGA
>DMPC01000062.1:2445-2596 GCA_003456155.1 Actinomycetota bacterium
ACGTGACGGTCCACGCAGTTGTAGGCGACGTTGAGCCGCCCTCCGACGAACCACTGGGCGAACGGTGCGTCGGACCAGTCCAGGACCTCGCTCCACGGCTGCGCCCAGGTGAGGTGGCGTGCTTGCTCGGCCCAGAATCCGAGCCGGTCGG
>DMPC01000034.1:0-2253 GCA_003456155.1 Actinomycetota bacterium
GTCGACCCGCCGTCGCGCGATCGACGTCAGCCGCGGCCGCCGATCGCGCCAGCACACTGCCCCGAACCACCGCCCAGCGCCCGGCTCCGCGCTCCTTCGCTCCCCTCAGACTCAACGACCCTGCGTCCGCGACCGCGTCGGACCACCACGAGGCGGCGCCCGCCGGACCGGGAGTCGCCCCGGGGGCACCGGCCTTGAGAGACGGCATTCCGGGATCCACTCCAGCGAGGCTGTCCACCGGATCCTCAGCTCCTGCCCCCACGGACCCGGTGCAGGCCAGCGCACAACGGCCGCCAGCGGCGCCCACCACTCTTCCGTCGCCGACCGCGCCCGATTCGGCTCCCACTCAACGGCGCGCCTCGCACCGCGGCGAGCCACCAGGCCCCGGCGAGGGTCAGGGACGCTCGAACGGGTCCGCCCCGACACCGGCCAACGCCTCCTCCAGTCGAGGCGCGATACTCCCCGAGCCCGCGATCGATACCGCCACCGACGACGTCTGGCTGCAGAAGCACGCCCACGCGCTCTTCCCGCACCTGCGCCAGATGCTGCGCAACGAACTGCTTCTCGACCGGGAACGACGCGGTCGCCTCATGAGGGATGATTGACGGATGTCCATGATGATGCCGGAGCCGTTCGACCCGGACTACACGGCGACGAACTTCGTGGGCTTCTCCCTGAGCGTGGATCTGGTCGCGGCCGACCGGACCCTCGGGGCCAACTGGCAGTCCATCGACATGGGATCGATGAGTCTGCAGTCCCAGGATCTCTACCCGGGAGGCTTCAGCCGCTCGCGTTTCCAGATGATCGGCGACCTCACCTACGAGAACGTGACCCTCTCGCGCCCCTGGACCCCGAATCAGTCCGGCTGGATCCCGCAGTGGTTCGCGGCGGCTTCCGAGCAGGGGCCCTCGAGCGTCTCCATCGCGATCAACTACCTCGACGTGCGGGGCACGCTCCAGCAGGCGATCTACAACTTCCGCGACGCCTACCCGGTGTCGTGGAACCAGCCCCACTTCTACGCGGGAGCCGGCTCGGAGTTCAGCACCGAGTCGCTGACGTTCAGCCACTCCGGCTTCGTCACCAGCGACAACCTCACCCCCGGCATCGACGACCCGGAATCCGTCGAGCCCTTCCGTCTCGTGGTCATGCCGGGTGGTGCCGACAACCCGATGTCGAGCGCCCTGTCGACGATGACCAGCTGGACGGCCGGGGGTGACGCCGCGGCCTACAGCGCCACAAGCCTGGTCGCGGCCGCGACCGACGTGGTGTCGTCCGGTGTCTCACTCGTCGCCGGCGCTCTGCCCGCGATCACCTTCTGGGTTCCGCCGACCAGCATCTCCGTGAGCAAGCAGGGCGGCTGGGGCCAGCCGGATCAGGTGCCCGACGCGATCGGCTCGGGTCCCGTCCAGTGGCTGGGCACGAACCCCCTCACCATCGACTTCGACTACATCCTCGACAGCACCCTCGCCGATGTGCGCCAGGGCGGGATCTCTCAGGCCAGCTCGGTTCTCCCAGACGTCGAGCGACTGCTCGCGCTCATGGAGGTCGACCCGCTCATGGCGATGATGGGAGTCGGTACGTCGCCGATGGTCATGGTGCTCTGGGGAGACTTCACCTCACCGGTGAGCTACGTGCAGAACGTCACCGCGGACTTCACGCAGTTCGATGCCAGTGGTCGCCCCACCCGTGCGACCGGCCACATCCAGATCACCCAGTACCCGCCGTCATCCCTCCCGACCAACCCCACCTCGGGAGGTGACCTTCCTCGACGCAGCCAGGAGGTCTACTACGGCGATCAGCTGGCGCACGTGTCGTTCCGCGCATACAAGAACCCCGCCTACTGGCGCGACCTCGCGACGTCCAACGGGATCACCGACCCGCTCCGCGTGAAGGCCGGCATGCGACTGATCGTGCCCGACCGCGCGGCCCTTCCGCGGCGCGGTGAATCCGGTCGCCCCGTGGGCTTGGCACCCACACCCGACAACCCACGCGGCACGCCCCGCAAGGGGGGCGCTTCATGACCACAGGCCCCTCGGGCGACCTCAGCCTGCGACTGTTCGTCGACTCCGTTCCCGTGCCTCCCAACGTCTCGCACCAGATCCGCCGCATTGAGGTCGACGCCCAGGTCAACCTGCCTGCGATGTGCGAGGTCGAGCTCGCCGATCCGTCCTTCCTGCTGGTCGAGGAGGCAGGACTCGCGATCGGCAACCTGATGGAGATCCGCGCAGTCGTGGGTGACAACCCGGTCGGAGA
>DMPC01000034.1:2526-8334 GCA_003456155.1 Actinomycetota bacterium
CACCGCATGCTGCACGGAATGCAGACCAAGGGCTACCCGATGATGATGTACCCCGAGATTGCCGAGGCGATCGGCCTCGAGCACGAGATCCCGACGCTCGCGACCCCGTATCCCGTGGTGCTGCCCATGACGGTGCAGTCCAACGAATCGGACTGGGACTTCCTCGTGCGGCTGGCCCGCGAGATCGGGTACGTCCTGACCGTCATGATCGATCCGGTCGCCGGTATCCCGACGCTGGTGTTCGGCCCGCAGACTCCTGCCGAGACGGCCCCGCCGCCCATCCCGGGCGTGGAGATCTCTCCCCTGTCCTTCGACGTGGGCGACGAACGCATCCTCAACCTGCGCGCATCGGTATCCGGTTCCGGTATCACCGCAGTGTCATCGGCCCGCGGCTGGGACCAGACCCTCGGCATGCCCGGCATGGGTGAGGGCCCAACCGTCGGCGACAGCTCGCTCAACCTCGTGCTGCCCGAGGTGCTCGGCGCAGAACTCGGCGGCGTGAACCAGAACGTCAACTTCACCCGTTTCGCACAGAACGAGATGCAGGCCGAGGGTGCCAGCGAGGGCTTGGCCTTCCGCATGTCGGGCGCGTACGCCAACGTCGAGATCACCATGCGAGGAAATCCCTTCGCCATGCCGAACCGCGCACTCGGGCTCAGCGAAGCCGGAGTGCTCACCGGCGAGTACACGATCACCTCCGTCACCCACACGTTCCTGCCGAACCAGTTCGGCTACCGGACTCACGCGGTGTGCAGCGGGATGGAGGACCGCACCCTCGCCGGCCTCCAGGGCGCTGCGGATCCGCGCATGACGAGCAAGCTGCACGGTGTGTACCCGGCGATCGTCACCGACTCCGAGGATCCCGAGCAGCTGGGCCGGGTCCTGCTCAGCTTCCCGTGGCTCGATCCGACCTTCGTCAGCAACTGGGCACGCGTGGTGCAGGCCGGCGCCAGCGAGGGCATGGGCACGCAGATGATCCCGGAGCCGCTCGACGAGGTGCTGGTCGCCTTCGGCAACGGGCAGCTGGACTCCCCCTACGTGATCGGCGGTCTCTACAACCTCGAGCGACAGCCCGGGGTGCCCTGGGAGGAGGCCGTCGAGGGAATCCCCATGATCCGCGGCTTCACGTCGCGCCTCGGCAGCCAGATCCTGTTCATGGACGACCCCGAGACTCCAGGAGTCGTCATCAACACCACCATGGGCGCCTCGACGCTGATCCGCTTGTCGCCTGAGACGGGCATCGAGATCATCACCGTGGAAGGTCAGCCGATCATGATCACGAGTGCATCCGACGTGACCATCAGCTCGGAGGGCGCCGTCACGGTGAACTCCGCGGCCGTCGTCATCAACGGCGAGGGCGATGTCTCGATCACCGCGGAAGGCGCCCTGGAGCTGACGGCGGGCGGCGAGATCGCCATCTCAGCGGCGTCCATCAACATCGAGGCCGAGGCGGACGCCTCAGTGATCGCGCCAGCGGTCGACATCACCGGCGGCATCGTGAACCTGGGAGCCTGATCATGGAATTGACGGACTTCGTCGGCCGAGGGGTCGACTACCCCCTGCGGTTCGACGAGCAGGGACGCCTCAGCCTCGTCGGCGGCAGCGCGAACATCGAGCGCTCCATCGCGCTCATCATCGGCACGGCCTACGGCGAGCGGCCGATGCGGCCGGAGTTCGGCTGCGGCATCCACTCCCTGATCTTCGAGACACCGTCCCCGGAGCTCTCCACCCAGATCCAGGCTCAGGTGACGGCCTCGCTCAAGCGCTGGGAGCCCCGGATCGATGTGGTCTCCGTCGGCGTGAAGTTCGACAACGAGAACACCACCGCGAACATCCTGGTGACCTTCCGCCTCAAGGACACCTACGACGTCCGGAACCTTCTCGTACCCTTCTACCTCATCCCCAACGAGGATGAGCGCTTGCCGCAGCTACCCCAGGCCACCCAGGAGAGCTCGTGACCCTTCCCACGCCAAACCTAGACGACCGGGCCTTCCAGGACTTCGTCGACGAGGGCAAGCGCCTCCTGCAGCGTCGAGCTCCCGAATGGACCGACAACAACGTCTCCGATCCCGGCGTGACCCTCATCGAGACCTTCGCCTACATGGTCGACCAGCTGGTCTTCCGCCTGAACCAGGTGCCGGACCTGCACTACATCAAGTTCCTCGAACTGCTCGGGGAGTCCCTGCGGCCGCCGTCAGCCGCATACACGACCCTCGAGTTCACGATGACCGTGCCTCAGGCAGACGATGTGGTGATCCCCGAGGGCGTCGAGGTGTCCACGGCGCGTCGCGGCACGAGTTCACCTGTCGTCTTCACCACCAACGAGCCGCTGGTCATCACGTCGGTCGAGATCAAGTCCATGCTGTCGCAGCCGAACGGCGGTGCCTTCAGCCTCGTTGAGCCCAGCCTCAACGGCGGAGCGGACCAGGCTGCGTTCTCCCCCAGCCCCACGGCGGGCGACGCATTCTTCATCGGCCTGTCCAAGCCGGCGGCCGGCTGCATTATCGAGTTCGAGATCGACTCCCGCATCGACGGCATCGGCGTGGACCCTTTGCGGCCCCCACGGGTGTTCGAGGCGTGGGACGGTCAGACGTGGTACCCCGTTGAACTCATCTCCGACACCACCGGCGGCCTGAACCGTCGCGGCACCATCCGGCTGTATGTCGATGCCCACCAGCTCTCCAGCCTCGGGAGCATCGAGGCCGCCTGGATTCGCTGTCGCATCGTCGAGGCCCAGGGGGATCAGCCCACCTACAAGTCGAGCCCGACCATCCACAGCATCTCCGTCGCGACGATCGGCGGCCGCGTGAGCGCGTCCCACTGCCAGATCGTGGTGAATGAGATGCCTGGTCGCACGAGCGGGACCCCCGGGGAGACCGTGCAACTCAGCCGGTACCCCATCGTGTCCGAGCAGGCGGAGCTGACGATAGAGCTCAGCAGTCCTGACGGTTGGCAGATCTGGACGCGCGTCGAGTCCTTCGCCAACCAGGGACCCGAAGACCGGGTCTTCACCCTCGACGCAGTGTCCGGGACTCTGCGGTTCGGCCCCCTCATTCGCATGGAGGACGGCACGGCTCGCACGTACGGCGCGACTCCGGAAGCGGGCTCCACCGTGCGCGTGCCGGTCTACCGCGCTGGCGGCGGGGTGCGCGGCAATCTCGACACCGGATCGCTGCGGCTCATGCGGACCACGGTGCCCTTCGTCGCCCGCGTCACCAACATCGTGCCGGCCATCGGCGGGGTCGATGCCGAGAGCGTCGAAGACCTCAAGGCCCGCGCCGCCCTCCTCGTCCGCGCGAGGGATCGCGCCGTCAGCACGGGCGACTTCGAACTGCTCGTGCAGCGCGCCGCTCCGTCCATTGCGCGCACCAAGTGCCTGCCCGGATCAGAGGTAGGCAGTCCGGGAACAGTCCTCGTGCTTGTCGTTCCCGACATCCCCGACGGTCGCGTCCCCTTCGAGGTGCTGAGGCCCAGCCAGGAGGTACTCGACAGCGTCAAGACCTTCATCGACGAGCGCCGGTTGGTCGGCACGACGGTACGTATCGAGCCACCCCGCTACCTGGGCATGGCGATCGCAGCGCGCATCGCCCTGAGCGCAGGAGTGAGTGCGCCGGACGTCTTTCGACGGGCTGACCTTGCGATCGCGAACTTCATCCACCCGCTGCGCGGCGGCTACGACGGCAATGGGTGGCCCTTCGGTCGCGACATCTCCGTCGGCGACATCTACGGGGTGCTCCAGAAAGTTCCCGGCGTCTCCTACCTCGAAGTCGTCCGGCTGATCCCGGTCGATGCCGTCACCGAGCAGCGCGCCGAGCCGACGGATCGCATCGTGCTCGAGACCCACGATCTGCTCTTCAGCTTCCCGAGCGACTTCCAGGTCGTCCAGCAGTGACGACGCCGTCCGGGGTGACGCCTCCCACGTCGACCCCATTCCATGATGCGGTCTCCAACGCGACGACCTACGCGGATGCCGTGCAGACGAACCGGAAGTTGATCCCCGGTCTGCAAAGCCCCTTCCCGATGATCAACTACACGTCGTCGATGCTCATCGACGATCCTGTCGCGCAGAAGATTTGCGCGAGCCTCGACGAGGTCCTCGCGCCGATCATCTCCGTGCTCGACTGCTATGACGCCTACCTCGATGCCCAGATTGCACCCCTCGATTTCGTTCGCTACATGTGCTCGTGGATCCTGGTGAACCCTGAATTGGGGTGGGGCGAGGACGTCGTGCGGAATGCTCTCTCCCACGCCATCGCCTTCTACGGCAGGCGTGGCACCGCGATGGGGATAGAGGGGTTCTTCGCCGCCGTACTGCAGATACAGGTGAGCGTTGAGGAGTCCGGTTCCGTCACGACAAGTCGGGATTCGACGGATCCTTCGACGTGGACCGTGCCCGTGTCTCCGACCGTGACGATCACCGTCCACGGCCAGGATGGTGCCCCCATCGACCTCAACCTCGCCAACCTCGTACTGACGACGGCAGTTCCTGCGCATGTGGAAGCCAGACTCGTCGGGGCCCCATGAAGACGAACATCACATGCACCCGCTGCGGCACGGTGACCACCTGGACGCCGTACTGCCCCGGCTGCGGTGCCTACCTGGAGTTCGCGGGCGATCCCCCGTGGGTGCCGGAGCCGCACATCCCCGACGATGACGCCGAGGGCGCGGGGTTCGAGGCGGGTCCCTCAGCGGATGCAGCCGCTGAGGAGAAGTCGACCGGGGAGAAGGCCGCCGAGTCGACTGCCCCCGGCGGTGCTGCGGTGGGCGACGCCTCCACGCCCGCCGTCCCGGCCGCAGCGACCGCTTCCGGAGCCGAGGCTGCCGCGGGTGCGACCACCGGTGATGCCGCCGGATCGACCACCGCGCCCGCAGAGCAGGAGAAGCCAGCGGCACCCGAGCAGGCAGCCAAGCCCTCACCGCCAGCACGCCCGCATCGCCGCTTCGGTGGAGATGCACCGTGGTGGCGATTCTGGGACAAGCCAGAACAGCCCACTGCACCGGTCGAGGCCTCAGCGTCCGCGCCGGAGGAAACCCCTGGGCCCCACGAGAGCGACGCGAGCGAGAACACCCCCTTCACCTACGTGGTGGTGGCACCCGAGGTGCCCTCAACGGTGTCGGCGGAGTCGCCCGCCCGCCAGGAGGAGACGCAGAAGCGCACCATTCCCATCGGCCGTCCCGACGATCTCGGCGTACCCGGGGGCATCCCCTGCCCGAACTGCCGTTTCCGCAACTACGTCGATGCCTCCTACTGCGCCCGGTGCGGCTATCCGCTGCGATCAGCCGTACCGGAAGTGTGGACGCCCGCCAACGTTCTGGCCGCGTCGGAGAAGCCGCCTCGACGAACGAACTGGGGCTTCATCGTGCTCCTGGGGCTGGGCGTGTTCATCCTCGGCGTCATCTTCTTCGCCCCGCCCGGGGAACCCGTCCGGTCCGCGATAGGCAGCGTGATTCGCTCGTTCGCCTACTGGATCGATCCTGACCTCGGGACTCCCGTCACGGTCGCCAACGTCGACGCAACGTCCACCGGCTACGGAAATCCGGCCACCTCTGTTGTGGGGGACGATGCCCGCAGCTTCTGGGCCTCCGCGCCCAGCAAGGAATGGGGTGCGGGCACGTCCCTGACCTTCACGTTCACCGAGCCCGCCACCATCGACCGGATGGTCATCCGTCCCGGCATCCAGAACGGGCAGTTCGCGGTCCGCGCCTTGGCCACGCCGGAGAATCTGACCCTGGTGTTCGTCCAGCTCAGCACCGAGCCACCCGAGCCCAGCCCCAGCGGGACAGCGAGCGGAACGGCGAGCGGAACGG
>DMPC01000034.1:8554-15213 GCA_003456155.1 Actinomycetota bacterium
ACGGCGACACCGTCCCCGAGTCCGGGCACGGCATCCGCCTCCCCCAGTTCCACGAAGAGCTCGTCATCGCCCAGCTCCACGAAGAGTTCATCGTCACCCAGCGGGTCGTCGTCAGCGTCACCCAGCGACTCCGCTTCACCGACTCCGAAGCCCACACCGACGGCGACCCCCAGCGTGCAGGCCTCGTTGCCGATCATCGTCGAGCCGACCGACTGGACCAGCGTGGTCACCTTCCCGGCCGTCTACACCAAGAAGGTCACCGTTCGGATCGACACCGTCTATCCTCCTGCGCTGCCGGACACGTACGCGACAAACGGAGACGGTCAGGTCGCCATCTCCGGAATTCAGTTCCTGAACCAGTGGAGCCTCGATCAGATGTTCGGCTTCAACTATCGGCAGGAGAGCACGACGGTTCCGACCCCGACCCCGAGCCCGTCAGGCTCATCAAGCCCGTCCGGCTCGAAATCCGGCTCGCCCAGCCCATCGGGCTCACCCAGCTCGTCCGGGAAGTCCGGCTCACCCAGCCCGTCCGGCTCGAAGTCCTGACCACGCGGGCAACCACCCTGCGTAGGGACTCAGAGGACGCCCTCGATGATGATGGCCGCTGCCGGGGTCGACGTGGTTCCGGTGGGGTCCGTGGGCGCCGGAGTCGGTGTTGCCGACGGGGCCGGAGTGGGGGTCGGAGCCGGGGTCGAGGTCGATGACGAGCTGGCATTCTTGGTCGACCGGCAGAAGGTCTTCGTGTAGGCCGACGGGGTCGGTGAGGCCAGACTCCTCATTCGGAAGCAGTACTTGACCCCTGACTGGAGGCCACCCACCTCAATCGCAGTATCGCTCGCACCGGGTGCGGGAGAAATGGTGGTCCAGCCGTCGAGCAGTTGCCGCTGGAGTTCGAAGCCGGTGACCGGGAGCTGCGCGTTGCACGTCGCTGACGCGCTCGAGTCCGATTCGGAGCTCGGGCCACCGCCGAAGGGCACCGCGGCAGGCACTGACCTCTCCGCGGATGCGATCGAGCGGGGCTCCCCCTTCGGCATCCGCTCTCCACGCCCGGCTCTCGCCTTGGTCTGCGGGGTCGGCTCCTTGTACTCGCTCGGTGGCAGCCAGGTGATGGCGATCGACGTGGGCGACAGCGCCGATGCCAGCGGGTCGTACGGCGGACACGCCACGTTGGGAACGGTCTCGGCACTCTCCGAGCCGGAGCCGTCGGAGGATGATCCGTCAGAGGTCGAGGACCCGTCCGACGTCGATGAGGTTCCTGGCGCAGCGGGCACGTCCACGCACTCGCGAGGCGTATAGAGCGAGGTGGCCTCGCCTGCGGTGGCGATGACGCGGTAGCAGTTCTGCTGTCCCGGCATCGTCTTGGTGACGATGAAGCGGGTCGTGCCGCTGGGGACGTCGGCGACATGCGTGCAGTCACCGCACGTGGGCGACTCGATGTCGTTCTCGGCCCGCTCCGCGTCGCCGACCGCATCGCTCGTGGCCGCCGCGGAGCTCCCGGGAGAGGACGAGGCCGAGGGAGCGGGTGTCGCGCTGGATGCCGTGACGCCCTCGGTGCGCACGGACGCGTTCACGATGCGCAACGTGCCGCCGTTCGCTGGCGCGAGACCGATCGGCGCCGCCGCAGTCGTGGACACGGGCGACGTTGTCGCCGGTGGCGTGGTCGGAGTCGCGCTGGCATCGGCACTGGGTGCGGGTGTCGGAGTTGGACTTGTCGCGGCAGATGGGGTCGCGGATGCGGCCGGTGTCGATGCGGCCGGTGACGATGCGGCCGGTGACGATGCGGCCGGTGACGACGCGGCCGGTGCCGACGCACTCGCACTGGGTGACGGAGTCGCAGCCATCAGGGCATTGCCCGTGCTGCCCACGGCGTAGATCGAGTAACCCTGCGCCCCGGGCGCCGCGTTCCAGAGCAGCAGGACCTGGTCGCCTTCATACAACTGCACCGTCAGGCCCTGCGGCGGGGGCGGCGGCCCTGTCTGGATTCCGGGCGAGGGCGTGATGCCGAGGCGACTGATGAAGAACAGAGCCACGAGCCCGAGGATCACGAGCAGCAGGAGGAGACGCCCGAGGATGCCCAGGCGCAGCCGGATGGTCGGCCGCTGGACGAGGGTGACACGCTGAATCGTCGGCCGCACCTCGACGAGAGGGATGTCATGGGTGTGGTCCCGCACCGACAGCAGAGTCGCGACCATGCTGAGGGTGCGGGAGCTGCCGAAGAGGTGCAGCGGAGCCGAGACGCCGATCTTCTTCCAGACGGTGTCGCCGGGCCCCAGAGTGAAGACAGGATCGTCAAGCTTGAATCTCAGGTAGCCATCGGGATCCGTGAGATCGAGACGGAAATCGACGAAGCTGTTGCCGTTGTTGGTGATCTGGGCGAACGTCGTCGCGCGCTGGCGGATATCGATGGTTGTGCGGCTGACCCCGAGGTTGGCATCGAAGAAGGGCGTGACCGAGATGATGACCTCGGCGACCGTGCTCTCGTGGGGATCGACCTCCGACCGCGCCATGATGCCGACGACGTAGTCGCCTGACGGAAGCTTGGAGGTGCGCCCGGGCTTGATCATCAGGGCCGCAGAGCCCTCAGCTCCCGGGAAGAGCGAGAGTTCGCTGGGCACGATCGACAGCCACGAGCCCTCGGGCCCGACGACGCCGAGGGTGTAGGTCTCCACGACCGGCCCGACGTTCCGCACCGTGACCTTCAGGCGGACGGGCTGGCCGGGGGCGGCCTCGACCTGCGACTGACTGACGGTCACGATCGGGCGTGGCAGAACCGACTTCTCGACCGTCGAGTCATCGTCGACGAACCATGAGTCGAGCACCATGGTGGTCTCACCGGACCCGGCAATAGCACCGGCAGTACCGGCTCCTGAAGCGTCAGCCCCGCCGGCACCGCCCGATGCCCCTGACCCGCCAGCATCGCCCGCGGGTGTGCTTCCGGGCGCGCCCGGGCGATTCGAGCGGACGTTCGACTTCAGGTGTTCGACCCAGCGCCGGTACTGCTGTTCACCGGATTCGGGAGTGGGTGGCAGGGGGAAGTTGTCAGCCACGATCGCTATCCCCCTTCCAGCGGTGGGGATGCGGACTGGTCGAGCACCGACTGCAGCGGGAACGCGAGCAGTCCGAGCTTGGCCCACTCGCGCTTGGCCCCGCGCACGGCGTGCACGAAGGTGACGGGCTCGTCGTTGCCGGCCGCCATGAACGCAGCGGACACCGAGGACGAGCGGATGGCACCGCCGGCCATCTCCAGGGTGGCCAGCCTGTGGTACTCCTCAGCGGAGAGCTCGGCGCCGGCCTCCTTGAGGCAGGATCGCCAGATAGCCGCGCGCAGGTCGGCATCGGGAGCGGGGAAGTCGAGGATGCAGTCCAGCCTTCGAGCGAAGGCAGGATCGAGGTTGGAGCGCAGGTTCGTGGTGAGAATGGCCAGTCCGTCGAATGCCTCGATCCGCTGGAGCAGGTACGCCACCTCGAGGTTGGCGTAGCGGTCGCGAGCATCCGACACATCGGACCTCTTGCCGAAGATCGCGTCCGCCTCATCGAACAGCAGCACGCCGTCGAGATTCTCGGCCTCGGAGAACACGCGCTCGAGGTTCTTCTCGGTCTCACCGATGTACTTGTCGACGACACTGGCGAGGTTGACGTGGAACATGGGCGTGCCGAGTTCACCGGCGAGCGCCTCGGCGGCCATCGTCTTGCCGGTTCCGGACTCGCCCGCGAAGAGTGCGGTGATGCCGCGGCCGCGCAGACCACCCGGACGCATGCCCCACTCGTCGATGACGGTGGGACGCAGGCGGACCCGGTCGAGCAGGTGCTCGAGCTCGGCGCGCACATTCGAAGGCAGGATGACGTCGTCGAGCAGGAACACCGGCTGGGTCTGCCGGGCGTAGCCACTGGTGAACCTGCCCGGTCGGTGCGCGTCACCGTGCTCGAGGCGGTCGCGGATCTCCTCCGGGTCCAGGCGCTGCAGCAGGTTCTTCAGTCCGGGAGAGTCCGCGGCGCCCAGGGCGGGCCACCACTGGGATCTCATGCGCTCCGGGGCCGGCAGCAGTTCGACCTCCTCGCAGCGCGGGTCGGCGAGAGAGATCTTGCCCGGCGCGAGCAGCAGGATCGGCACCCGCATCCCGTGGCACATGGCGACGTCACCCTTGACGAGGTCCGACGGGGCAAGACGGTCGTCGATGATCAGCGGCAGCGCGGCGAGGGTCGCCTCGGTGAAGGCGGCGCGGACCATAGCGCGACGTTCGTCAGTGTCGGACGGCAGCAGCACGCCATCGAGCACGAGAACGGCCTCCCCCGGGCCGGACAGATGGGCGATCGCGCGACTGAGCGCCCCGGAACCCGGGTGTGCCTTCACCACGGGCACGGGGCCAGCCGGTTCCCCGAAAGGTGTCGGGTCGGGCAGCGGTGGTGCGTCGGGCAGGAGGGAGGGACTCACAGCAGGCTCGGTCTCGCGGCGCAGGTGGGGGGACACCTCTACGGCGAACCCGGCATCGCCGAGCAGGTGCCGCACGACCCGCTCGGAGACGTGCAGGGTGCGGGCCGGGAAGGGATGGGTGTCGCGCTTGACCTCGATGAGGCCCAGGGAGCAGAGCCGTGAGTCGGAGTCGAACAGCGCCCGGTACTCGGGGTTGGAGGGATCCATGCCGAGCAGGCGCAGGGCGGTTGTGATCGAGGGCCCCGACGTGCCGCTCTCGTTGTTGAGCACGATGAAGAAGTGCTCGAAGCGCGGATCGAGCGAGGGGGCAGCGGCGAGCAGGATGGCTCCGAGCTCACGATCGGACAGGCCCACTCGATCTGCCCACGTGACGATGTGGGTCGGCAGGTCCGAGGGTGCGAGCGTGACGTTCTCGATGCCGGGGGCCGACAGGCGTGCGTCGCGAAGGATCAGGTCGTGGGGGAAAAAGGAGCCACGGTGCTCGTCCGGGACATCGCCCTCGAGCCGCGACTCCTCGACGGTGCGCGCGACGCGCTCGCCGAGGATCGCCAGGGTGATGACGATCGAGTCGAAGGGCGCGATCTCGCTTCGCTCGACGGTGTTGCTCATGACTTCTTCGGCTTTGCTCTGGTGCGCAGGCCGGCATCCGGATCCTTCGGATCACGGCCGCGGAACTCGTCCATGGCGCCGCTCGCGGTGTCGGACAGCACGACCTTCGGCGGCTGGGTCTGCGGCGGGCCGGCTGGCTCGCGGACGCCGGACGGGACCGGCAGCGTGACGACGATCGACAATATCGCGTGGTAGTCGGTGCCCATGGCGGAGAAGAGCTCTGTCGCAAATCGGTCGGAGAAGATCTTCCCGCCCACGCGCATGGCCAGCACATGGCCGTTGTCGAGGAAGGCAGCGAGGTCGGCGGGGCAGTACTCCGGCGGGATGTAGTCGGTGCGGTTCAGCGTCGACAGCGCCAGGCCGAGGAGGGCGTAGTCATCCTCGGGGCGATTGGTCCAGGCAGTCAGGGTGAAGGTGAGGTCGTAGTAGCGGAACGGCTGGTGGTAGTACTCGACGACACCCTCGGCGCTGCGTTCCTCCAGCAGGGTGACGGTGCGTCTGGTGAGGTCCTCGCGGATGTCGGCAAGAAAGAGGTTGAGCGTGGGAGCCGTTCGGGCGGCCGCCCAGTCCTTCTTGGGGGCGTCCGTGGCCACGACAGGAGTCACGCCGGCGATCTGCTCCGATGAGAGCATGGCGGAGAGCGCTCGAACAACGTCGGCGATCAACATTCCTCCTGAGGGGGCAGGATGACCGGAGTCTGTCAGTCGGGACACTCATCCTTCTCACGACACGCCACACGAGTCACATTCGTTCACTGGCGTACCAGCTTTCAGGCCAATGAGCCTTGGTAAAAGGGATTTATCACCTTAATTAAGGCATAGCGCTCCTTTTGCCTGCCGCGTGGCCCCGTCCCGGGGTTCGACCGCCCGGTCTACGCTGCTTCCGACCCTGAAAGCCCGCATCCCCCGACCCGGCAGGAAGCCTCATGACCGACATCACGCCCCGGATGAACCGCCTGTTCAACCCGACCTCGGGTCGCTGCCTCGACGTCGCCGTCGACCATGGATTCTTCGGCGAGCACGCCTTCCTCGGCGGGATCGAGAACCTGCGCGCCACGGTGGCCACCCTCGTCGACGCCAATCCGGATGCCATCCAGCTCACGCAGGGGCAGGCCAGCCTGCTCCAGCACGAACACGGGGGTCGCGCCCGCCCCGCCCTGGTCATGCGCACCGACGTCGCC
The DNA here is from genome assembly GCA_003456155.1 of Actinomycetota bacterium. Lineage (GTDB taxonomy): Bacteria > Actinomycetota > Actinomycetes > S36-B12 > S36-B12 > UBA10649. Next base: position 14,776 of record DMPC01000034.1, read on the forward strand.
AATGTCTACGGCAAGGAGCTGCCGGACCATCTCTACAGCCTGATGCTCCCCGAGCCAGCCCTGCGCGGAGTTCAGATGGACGCCGTGTGCATCGTCGTCAACCTCTTCGACCTCCCCGGACGCCCCGACGTCCGCGAGGCCTGCATCCAGAACGTGCTCAGGGCTCGTCAGGACTGCGACCGCTACGGCATGCCCCTCATGGTCGAGCCCCTGGTGATGAAGGACGCCGAGGCCGGCGGCTACACCGTCAACGGCGACCTTGAGTCCATCGTGGCCGTCGTGCGGCAGGCGGTCGAGCTCGGTGCCGACATCATCAAGGCTGACCCCACTGACGAGCCCAACGACTACCACCACGTGATCCGCACTGCGACAGGCATCCCCGTGCTCGTGCGTGGGGGCGGCCGTGTCAGCGACCGGGAGCTGCTGGAGCGCACGAAG
>DMPC01000051.1:0-2099 GCA_003456155.1 Actinomycetota bacterium
CGCTACCGCACCATCGTCATCGATGAGTGGCGGATGCGGCCCGGCGGCGGGCGTGGTCGCGGAGTGACGGCCCTCTTCGCCGGCGCGTCCGGCACTGGTAAGTCCATGTCAGCAGAGGCCCTCGCGGGCGAACTCGGCGTCCCGCTGTTCAAGGTGGAGCTTGCGAGCGTCGTCGACAAGTACATCGGCGAGACGGAGAAGAACCTCGAGGAGGTGTTCCGCTCGGTCGAGAACGACGACGGCGTGCTGCTGTTCGACGAGGCCGACGCACTCTTCGGCAAGCGGTCCGATGTGTCCGACGCGCGCGACCGCTACGCCAACATCGAGGTGGCCTACCTCCTCCAGCGCATCGAGCAGTTCGACGGGCTGGCGATCCTCACGACAAACCTACGCGCGAATCTCGACGAGGCCTTCCAGCGGCGACTCGACGCGATCGTCGACTTCGAGGAGCCGGACGCCGAGGCCCGCTTCACCATCTGGTCCAAGGCTCTCGGTCCCTTCCAGGGCACCGTCTCCGCGAAGGACCTCCGCCAACTCGCGGGCCTCGACATCACCGGCGGATCGATCAGATCCGCTGTCGTGTCGGCGGCCTACTACGCCGCTGCCGAGGAGACGGCCATGAACCGTGCCCACCTATTGCGCGGGCTGCAGGAGGAGTGGCGCAAGGCCGGACGACTCAATTTCCCGGTCGCCGACTTCCAAGGATGGGCATAACCATGATGCGTGGTGCCCTCATCGGCCTGACCGCCCTCACCATGGTGACGCTCGGTGCCTCCCCCGCCACGGCTGCCGAGGCTCCGTCGTACCTCGCCGTCATCGACGCGGGCAGCAGCGGCACGCGCCTGACCCTCTATGCCGATGACGCGACCACCCTCGTGCCGCGGGAGGTGACGAAGGCCGAGACGAACACCAAGGGGCTGTCGTCGTTCGCCTCGTCGCCATCCCAGGCCGGCCCGGGTGCTGTGACACCACTGCTGCAGCAGCTCGATGCCTACCTCGCCGATCAGGGGATAGCCGAGTCGGACGTGCCGGTTGCCCTGCTCGCGACGGCAGGCATGCGCAATGTTCGACGCGACAACCGCGCGGCAGCTCAGGCGATCCTCGACAGCACCGCAGCGGCTATCGCGGCCTCCGGCCACCCGATGGCCGACAACCGCATCCTGCCTGCGATCCAGGAGGCGACCCTCGCGTGGCTCGATGCCAATGCCCTCGCTGGGACGCTCGACAAGCCCCGGGGCAGCATCGGCATCGTCGAGGTCGGCGGTGCCTCGGCCCAGGTCGCCTTCCGCTCGCCGGTCGACAAGGGTCCGGCCGTGCAAGAAGTGAGGGTGGACGGCCGAACGATCCCCGTGGTCGCGGTCTCCTACCTCGGGCTCGGCGGCAACGATGCTCGCTCGCTCATGCAGGAGCAGAACAACGCCGGCTCCTACTGCTTCCCGAACAACGCCTCGGGTCAGGCACCGAGCACCTACGTCGCATCCTCCAACCGACCCGTGACAGCGAGCACGGCGCAGTACTCCTGGACCCGATGCGCGAAGGCCTACGACGGCACGATCACGGCCGTGGGCAGCGAGCGCACAGCGGCAGCGACCGTTCCACCGTCGACTCTTCGAGGACTTCCCGGCTTCGAGTCGGCGAACTTCGTAGGCCTGGGAAGCATCCACTTCACCTACGCCGATCTCGACATCCAAACGGCACCGAACGAGAAGACCGCCCTGCGCGGAGCCACGACCGCCACCTGCGCAGGGTCTGACGCGTGGACCAAGGTCCTGGCGCACTATGCCGGGCGCTCGAGCACCTTCGCCGACGCACTCTGCTCAACAGCGACATACCAGTACGAACTGCTGTTCGGGGCGCAGGGAGTGGGCGTCAAGCCCGACCGCTTCACCACAGATGACTCGGCGTTCTCCCGATCGCCCGCGTGGACCTCTGGATACGCGATCACCGTCATCGATCCGTGATTCTGTGCCCTTCTCAGGCACCGAGGTCGTCGCTAGCATGTCGCGCGTCGAGCGGACCGACGTGCCTGGAGTAAAGCCGTGACGAGTACATGCGCCGAACGCCACGAGCAGACGGTGGGTACCCCGTGAGCCTGATGG
>DMPC01000051.1:2375-4074 GCA_003456155.1 Actinomycetota bacterium
GGCGAGCGCCCGGCGTCGTCGGAGGCCGCCGGTGACGTGGCATCACTGGCCGGCAACGAGAGCTCGTCTGGATCCGAGTCTGATGGCTTCGTACGGGTGCAGCGCGACCGCCTGCCCATGGGCGATGGACTCATGCAGCACATGCAGCCCCACGAGCGCGGACCCGGCGGCGTGCGCGGCTTCCTGCGCGACGCCCTCGCCCATGACTCGGAGGATCCCGGCCCCGCTCGAGCCCTGGCCCGCTTCGGCATGGGAATGAATGCCGAGTCCACCTCGGGAGCCCCCGGGCTCATCGCCGGGCAGGTCGCGATGAATGGCCTGGACGTGGCCGAGGCGGGCTCGGCGCTGTGGGGTGGGTCGAAGGCCTACACCGGCGGCCTGACCGGCACCATGCGTCGCGACATCGGGCGGACGGCCGGTATCGCCCTGACCATCGCAGCCCGCAAGGCGATCCAGGACTCCGGTGAGCGCCCCGAGGACGTCGCCGTGGACTCACGCACCGAACTCGCCCGGGTGATGGAGCAGCGCAAGGAGCTCATGGCCAAGCGGCGGGCCGGGGAGACGGTCGCGAGGAATGCGATCGGCCGATCCCTCGTGAACAAGGAGATCGCCAGTCGAAAGCACGGCGCCAACGTCGAGTACATGGGGCATCGGCCCGAGTTCGACTACACCATGGGCGAGACGGCCGGGATCAACAACCAGAGGGCCGTGCGTCGCCAGGCGGACGGTGGCGCCGTGAACTTCATCGACCGCGATGCTGGCACCTCGCTCCTGCCGCAGGATGCACCCCCGCAGCAGAGGCCCGGCGATGCGCCCATCACGCAGAGCGCGAAGGAGCGCAGCCGCGGAGTCCGGCACCAGCGACTCGCGGCGATCCCGCGCGGCATGGACGAGGTCGGCCGGGTCCTCCAGAACGACGAGAACGGGCTCGATGACCTCTACAAGGGCAACTACGGCAAGGCGCTCGCCAAGGGCGGGCTCAACACGGCGCGCAATCTGGCCGTCGGTGTCGGAGCCGCTGCCTCGGGCGACCCCACCGGCGGCTACCTCGCCTACCCCGTGCTCGATGCCGCAGGGAAGATCGGCGGAGCCGGCGTCTCCGCACTGGGACAAGGACTTGGCCATGTGACCGGTATCGAGGCGAAGGCGCAGCGCCAGGACGACATCGACCGCTACAACCAGCACTACTTCGGCGACAAGGCGGGTGAGAGCAGGCCACTCGAGGGCTTCGACACCGCTCGTGAGGAGGAGATCCTCCGCAGGGGCCGACGGGCCCGAGGCCACGCTGTCGACATCGGAAGCGAGCGCGCCGGACTGCCCCAGTACGAGTACCAGCGGGGCGGGGCGGCCCGCAACTTCCTCGGCCAGCGACTGGGCAAGGGTATCTGGACCCGCTGGTGGCGCGACGCCGTCACCGAGCCCAGAGCCCTCGGGCAGATCGTCACGCCCGCAGCCCAGGGCATCGGCAACGCTGCGGGGCAGGCCAAGCGTTCCCGCTTCGGACGCGGCGTTGCCAAGTACACCGGCATGTCCTGGCTTGCCAAGAAGGCCCGTCAGATCTTCACCCCCAAGAAGGAGGCGGAGCGGGTCGCGCGCAAGAAGGCGAACCTCGAGGCCCTCACGATGCCCGAGGCGCAGGCCGCCCCAGCTGCCGCGGGCGACCCGCACGCCTCCGGCGACCCCGCCGCATCGCGGCAGC
>DMPC01000205.1:0-2256 GCA_003456155.1 Actinomycetota bacterium
CCGTGACGACCACGTTCGGAGCCTAGGGCCGAAATGGTCCGCCGGCATCAGGTCACCCGGCGCGGCGAGCAGGGAATGCGCGCTACGAGGACGATCCTCCTTCGCTCAGGCAGCCTGGATGGGCCTGGTGCTTAAGCCCTGCCAGATCTGGCTGTTCCTGGTCGCGAGCCCGAGGTGGTGCTACGTCGGCAACCTCAATTCGACGGGATGATGACGCGATTGGATGCCACACCCGACTCCGTGACGACATAGGCATAAACCTTCTTGCCCGTCTTCCTCTGCCAGGTGAACTCACCGTCCGCATCAACCACCGGCCGTGCACTGGTCTGGGTGTATGAGGTCTCCCCGGGGAAGCGGAAGTACGGGATCACTGTTGAGCCCGCCGGCAGTCCCGTGGTCAAGCCGCTCACGATAATCCCGGGCTTGCCGCCGACGGTGCCACGCACTCCGACGATGATGACTGCTGCGGCAGTCTTCTCCTCCACGACGATGTCGACCGACGACACCCGGTCCCCGAATGCTGCCGTGACAGTTCCGGTGCCCGTCCTGCCCGGGCGAGCCGCGATGATGACCTGCGCCTGCCCTGCCGCGTTCGTGGTGACGCGCACCGGGGTGGAGCCGCCGGTGAGAGCAAGGGGCGAGGACGCGGGCACCGCCACCTCGACGGTCGCGCCCGAGACAGGAGTGCCGTTCACCGTCGCGGTGACGCGTACGGTGCTGACGGCTTCCGGAGCGATGGTCGCGGCCGACGCCTCGATGCTGAGGCCATAGGTGACCTTCCATTGAGCGGCCAGGGACACCCGTGATCCCGTGGGAGCCCCCAACTTGCTGAGAGCCTCACCCGGGGCAAACACGGTGCCCGAGGACAGATCCCGCCAACCGCTGAGCACCATCAGTGGTGGACTGCAGGGGGCCTGGGTGGCCAGGGATCCCGTCATCGGGACCACCACGGTCGAGACTCTGACGGAAGTGCTCGTGTCATCCACGAGACAGTCGTCACCATCAGCCACCCCCGCGCCATAGGTGACTTCGACACCCACCGGTGTCCAGACGGCGAACAGGGTGAAGCTCTCGTTACCGATGGGAACGACCGCCCCCGGTGCGAAGACGCGCGATGTTGCTGACGAAGAGCGAGCCCACCCAGCGAACGTGTATCCGGCACGGGTGCACTGCTCTGCGGTCGGCAGGGTCACCGTTCCGTTCATGCCGTTGACCTTGGTGTACTGCATCGTTCCGGTGCAGGTGCCGCTGTTGGCGTCGAGGTACATCGTCGGGTAGACGAGCGCCGGGTCGGTGACAGAGGAACCGGAACCCACCGTGATGGTCAGAGTGGCGATAGTGCTGTTGGTTCCCGGAGTCCCAAACAGGTAGCGATTGACGGTCACCGTCCCCTCACTGACGACGGTGAATATGCCGGACGAGGCATGAGGGGAAGACATGTCGTCCAACACGGGACAGGAACTGGTTGAGGTGCACGCGGAACCCTGGAAGGAAACTGCCCCCGTCCCGTTCACGAGCGACACATAGGAACTCGCATTGTCGGAAAGCGTCTGGGTGAGGGTGAACGTATCGCCAGCGGAGGCGCTGAGAGTCGTCGGAGTCACGCTGTAGCCCATGTTGTAGGAGACCGTCACCGTCCCCACATCCGCAGCACTCGCCGGCGTCGCCATCACCACCAGTGCCCCTAGCGCGACGGCGAAGGAGGACAGGCCAGCAAGGATGCGTCTCATGCCCCGACGGTAGTCCACGCCGGTAGGGCGATCGGCCTCTTTCCGCAGTTGCCTACGATTCGAGTGGATCATCAGAGATTCCCGCGGCTGCCTGCTGGGCACGCCGGAGCTTGAGGAGGATGCATGAACGACGACCTATCCCTGCTGTGGCACGAGGTGGTCGTCGTGCCCGACTTCCCGAAGCCCGGCATCTCCTTCAAGGATCTCTCCGGCATCCTGGCGAACCCCACGACCCTCGGGATCGCGGTGCGCGCCTGGGCCGACGCCGTGCGCGCAGAGCAGCCGACGATGATCGTCGGGATCGAGGCCCGGGGCTTCCCCCTCGGCGCTGCCCTGGCCTACGAGCTCGGCTGCGGATTCGTCTCCCTGCGCAAGTCGGGCAAACTGCCCCGGCAGGTGCACCGGCGTGAGTATGCCCTCGAGTACGGCACGAGCGCCCTGGAGATCCATCAGGACGCCCTGACCCCCGCCGACCGCGTCGTCATCGTCGACGACGTCCTGGCCACGGGTGGTACGGCAGCGGCCG
>DMPC01000205.1:2558-14319 GCA_003456155.1 Actinomycetota bacterium
TCTCATCAATGACGAGGGGATCCCCTACCCGCACCCGTAGGCGCGGGAGGAGATCCCCTCGGTCAGGCCTGCCCCTCGGCTAGCTCACGCCGAGCACCTGCTGGATCGGGTCGATGAGGAAGTAGACCGCGAAGGCGATCGACACGACCCACATCAGCCAGTTCACCTCGCGCACTCGCCCGGTGAAGATCTTGATGACCACCCAGCTGACGAAGCCGGCACCGATGCCGACCGTGATCGAGTAGGTGAACGGCATCAGGATGATCGTGAGGAACGCGGGGATGCCGATCTGGTAGTCCAGGAAGTCGATGTGACGCACCTGCGTCATCATCAGGAAGCCCACCACGACGAGGGCCGGAGTGGCGGCCTCGTGCGGGATCACGGTGACCAGCGGTGAGAAGAACATCGCAATGAGGAACAAGGCTCCGGTGACGAGTGACGCGATACCGGTGCGTGCACCCTCGCCGATGCCCGACGCGGACTCGATATAAGACGTGTTGCTCGATGTCGACGATGCGCCACCGGCGATCGCAGCCACCGAGTCCACGACCAGGATCGACTCGAAGTGCGGGATCTGCCCCTTCTTGTCGAGCAGTTCGGCCTCCGTGGCCAGGCCGAAGGCCGTGCCCATGGTGTCGAAGAAGTCACTCAGCATCAGCGAGAAGATCGCCAGGATCGTCGCGATGACGCCGATGGCCTCCCAGCTGCCCAGCAGGTTGAACTGGCCGAGCAGTCCGAGATCCGGTGAGCTCACCACCTGATCCGGGAGCTTCGGCACGTTCAGGCTCCAGCCGACCGGGTTCGCCTCGCTCCCGTCCGGGCCGGTGCGCGGGCCGACCTTGGCCACGGCCTCGACGATGATCGCCACGACTGCCGTGCCGAGGATACCGATCAGGATGGCGCCGCGGACCTTGCGAACGACCAGGATGATCGTCAGCAGGAGACCGAAGACGAACACGAACATCGGCCAGCCGCGGAGCGAGCCGAACAGGCCGAAGCTGATCAGCGGCACGCCCGTGCGGACGATGCCGGCGTCGACGAGGCCGATGATCGCGATGAACAGGCCGATGCCGACGCCGATCGCGTACTTGAGCTGCTCGGGCACGGCCGTGAACACGGCGGATCGGAAGCCGGTGAGAACGAGCAGCAGGATGATGATGCCCTCGATGACCACCAGGCCCATCGCATCGGCCCAGGTCATCTGGGGCGCCAGGGTGAAGGCGACGAACCCGTTGAGGCCGAGGCCCGCGGCGACCGCCATCGGGAATCGTCCGATGGCACCCATGAGGATGGTCATCAGGCCGGCAATGAGTGCCGTTGCGGCGGCCACCATCGTGATCGACTTGACGACGTCATCGGTGTCGCCGATGAACATGCCGTTGACGTCCTTGGCCGTTCCGATGATGAGCGGGTTCAGCACCACGATGTAGGCCATCGTGAAGAACGTGACGAATCCGCCCCGGATCTCACGCCCGTATGTCGACCCCCGCGCCGTGAGCTCGAACCAGCGGTCGAATCCGCTTACCCGAGCGCCCTCCTGCACTGCCACTGCTGCCTCCCAGGGATGGATCCGACGGGGGAATGGGGGAAGCCTGCGGTCAGGATCGTCGGAAGGGTGAACCGTAGCGTGGACAAGTACAGGGCATGACCGATTCCCCGTGATTGGTCCCTACTCCTCCACCCGTTCGATCTGTCGAGGAAACATCAGCCACGCCAGCACCACGCCTCCGGCGACCACCACGCTTCCCAGCAACAACGCCCACGTCATCCCGGCGACGAAGGCGGTGCCGGTCGCCTCGTGCACCACCGCCGCGTACACGTCGGGCAGGCGTGTCGCCACGAGCGCCGCCGACGCCAGGGACTCCTGCACCGCATCGAGCACGTCGGAGGGAACCTCGGCGGCACGATCCCCCAGCGAGGCGATGGCGGCCTGGATGCGTTCGCGGTAGAAGACCGACATCAGGGCACCGAGGATCGCCACCCCGAACGAGCCACCCAGCTCACCCACGGCGTCGTTCACCGCTGATCCCATCCCCGAACGCTCGCGGGGCACGCTCGCCAGGACGGCGTTGGTGGCCTGGGGCAGCGCCAGTCCCATGCCGACGCCGATCAGCCCGAGCGTCAGGGCGATGAAGGGATACGCGGTGTCGACGCGGTAGAGGCTCGACAGCGCCATTCCCATGAGCACCAGGACGAGTCCGGTGACGACCGTGGCCCGGGTGCCGAGCCGGTAGGCGACCGCCGGGCTGACCAGCGATGCCACGAGCAGGCCACCCGCTCCGGGGAGCATCGCCACCCCCGACTCCAGCGGCGACATCGACTGCACCAGCTGCAGGAACTGCGGCAGGAGGAACATCGCCCCCATGAGCGCGAAGTAGACCAGCCCGACCGTCACGACCGCCACGACGAAGGTGCGCTGCCGGAAGAGCTCCATGGGCAGCAGCGGACGAGGTGCGCGCCGCTCCCACCAGACGAAGAGGGCAAGTGCACCGACAGCGACACCGCCGGTCGTCAACGTCCGAGCATCAAGGCCGCTCTCGGGCAGCTCGATGATGGTCACGACAAGTGCGATGAGCCCGAGGGACGACAGCGCCGCACCCCGCATGTCGAGACGAGGACGATCGGGATCCCGCGACTCGGGGACGAACAGGATGGCGGCGACCAGCACGACAACGATCAGCGGCGGGTTGACGAGGAAGATCGCCTGCCACGAGAAGCGCTCGAGGAGCAGGCCGCCGATGATCGGCCCGAGGGCCACGCCCACTCCAGCCACGGCTGCCCAGATGCCGATCGCCTGGGCGCGCTCGCGCGGATCGCGGAAGACCTGCACGAGGATCGACAGGGTCGAGGGCATGATGAAGGCCCCTCCCACCCCCATCACCGCCCGGCACAGCGTCAGGGCCGAGGCATCCGAGACCATCCCGGCCGCGAGCGAGCCGCTCCCGAACACCACGAGACCGACGAGCAGGACACGACGCCGACCGAAACGGTCGCCCAGCGCACCGGCCAGGAGCAGGGTTCCGGCGAACAGCACGGAGTAGGCGTCGACGACCCACTGCAGCTGCGCCGTCGTGGCGTCCAGGTCCTCTTGAAGGCTCGGCAGCGCGACATTGACGATCGTGTTGTCGAGGGAGATGAGTGCCAGGGCCCCGGAGAGGACTGCCAGCGCAGCCCACCGACGCCCGGTCAGCACGGCTGCACGCTAATGGGACTCGCGTCGAGCCATCGGCGGACCGCCGGGCGGGTCCTGCTCATGAAGTCGCCGCACATGCTCCCGCCAGGCCACCTCATCCGGATCGACATCGCTGACGACCCCGGAGTCGGGCGCAGCGGCACGGGCCCGCTCCTCCTCCGCGATCGCCTCTGCCTGGAAGCGGGCTACGCGGTTGCGGAAGTAGGAGGAGATCGAGCGCGTGATGCTCCCATGCTTGCGGTAGCGATTCCAGACCACGACAGCAAAGGCGCCGATGACCGGCCACTGGATCGTGTACGCCCAGGCGCGGTCGACGCCCTCCTGGGCCCGGCGGAACTCGATGATCGTCGCGACGGCGCACAGGGCGAGGACGAGGACGAGCGGCAGGTGCAGCTGCCAGAGGTCCTTGACCCTGCGCCTGCTCTCCCGCGTCATGCCAGCACCTTCCGCTCAGACGTTCCTGCCGACGACTCGACATCCTGCGACGGTCCCGTGGAGCGGCCCGCGCCGAAGGCCGCCCAGGCAACCAGCCCTTCGGCGAGCAGCAGGACACTCCATGTGCCGACGTCCCAGCCCGCGACCGCATCGCGATGAATCCACCATAGGGCAACGGGAAGCCCGACCAGGGTGATCACGCCGGACAGGCGGGACGCGCGCAGCGTCACCGACAGGACCAGGCCCACGGTGATCAGCAGCACCACGGTGAGCACGGCAGCGACCTGCACCCCGGCCGTGGCTCCCGCGAGCGCGCTCGCCTGCCACGTGCCGGCGACCACCACGCAGATCACCGAGACGACGGCCACTGCCTCGGGATAGGCCCGCAGGCGCGCGAAGCGACTCAGCAGGGAGGGCGCAGTGAAGGTCACCGCCATGGGGATGGCGAGGAGCAGCAGTACGAGGGACGCGAGCGTGACGGCGTCACCCGACAGCACGGGTCCAGGCGGCGCCGTGCGCGAGAGAGCGATGGACAGCCCGTAGACGGCACCCATCCACAGCACCTCCCATCCGGCCCAGCGCAGGAAGGTCGACCTGCCCACGCGCCCATCACGCGGCACTGACACGTCCCAGTCATCGGCCATGGCACGGCGGTGCCGCCAGCCCCAGCCGATGAGAACGACGAGCACGGCCACCTTCGCCAGGATGATGGCGCCATAGGCGGACGTCAGGAGGGCTGCCGGCCCGTCCAGCCGCAGTGACGCGTTGAGCAGCCCGGTCTCCGCGATGGCGATCACGCTGATCAGGGCGAGAACGCTGAAGCGCCGCAGCAGCACCCCCGGCTCGGCTCCGCCCTCCGCGATGTAGATCGCGGCAGCAACGAGCCCGCCGACCCAGAGGGAGGCGCAGGCGATGTGCACCCCGAGGGCGATGGCCGCTGCGACATGGCCGTGGTCCATCCCTGCGTGACCGGTGAGGCCCGGAAGCCAGGCGGCCACGAGCAGCAGTGCCAGCGCGACCGCCTGGCTCTGACGCGTCCGGCCCCAGGCGATGATGAGGATCGCCACGCCGACAAGGGCGAGCTGGGCGATCATCACGCGGCCCAGGTCGGTCTGCGTCAGCAGCTCCCTGATCGCCGAGGCATCCCAGACCCGCGTCCACGGCAGGGCAAGCACCTCGGAGACAGTCAGCACCACCTGGCTGATCACCGCGACGAGCCAGAGCACGGCGCTCGCGATCGCCAGCCGGCGCAGCCGGGCGCTCGAGCTCGGGGCCAGGAGGCCGCCGACCATGACGGCACCGATGGTGAGGGCCATGGCGATGTCGCGCGCCCACAGATCGATCGGAAGGGTGAGGAGGGTCAGCCACGGCACGGTGGGCAGGCCCACGTCACGCGTCTCCGTCAGGCCACCGAGGGTGTACAGGACGAGCAGGAGGATCGGCACGCCGACGAGCAAGCCGAAGGCTGGACGAGCCCTCATGGCGCCGACACCCCAGAAGGGCCTAGGACGCGGAAGGGGACGGTGACGCCGCCTTGTCCGAGGCCTTGCCCGAGGCCTTGTCGGACGGGGAAGCCGACGGGGTCGCCGACGGCGAGCTCGACGGCGCCGGGGAGACCTCTGCCGAGGAGGACGACATCTGCTTGAAGGAGCCGAAGACCGCGGGGTCGGTGTTCGGGCTCACCACGAAGAAGGTCGTGACCAGCGCACCGAGCAGGACGGAGATGGACACCCAGGTCATGTAGTAGGTCGTCGCCTGCGCCTGGTAGTGGTTCTGCTGATTGATCAGCCCCCTGCGCGAACGGTTGACCATGCCGGTGAGCAGGAAGATGACGATGAGCATGTGGAAGATGTTGCTGGCACACAGCACGATCACGGCCGACGCGTAGGCGCCGTCGGACGGGCCGAAGGGGAAGGTCGAGATCTGGACCCACTGGCCGATGAGGGCGGCGAGCATGAGCAGCAGCGACAGGACAGAGCCCGTCACCAGCGCGGTCTGGAAGCCGGCCTTGCCCGAGCGGTAGGCCCACCACATCGCAGCGGTCGACAGGATGACGATGCCGAGGATCGCCCAGAAGGGCCACTCCGGCGCGAACGAGCCCTGCATGTGCTTGGGGATGTCGTTGTTGGTCTCGACGGCCGTCAGCTTCGCGCCGGGCGGTGCCCAGCCGCCGTTGACGTTGAGACTCCACAGGTAGGTGTAGCTGATCAGCAGGGCGATCGTGCCGGCTGCGTCGGCCACGATCAACAGCCACAGTGCGAGGGTGTTGCGGCGACCGACGGTCGCCATTGACTCACCCGTCGTCGGGGAGAGCACCTCGGGTGCCTGCGTGCTCATCGCGGGCCCACCTGACCGACGGTCGTGAGATCGCCGTCCTTCTTGTCCATCTCCGCCTCGTACGGGTCAGGCACGCCGTAGTTGTACGGACGCTCCGTCACCACAGGAAGGACGGCGAAGTTCTCCAGCGGCACCGGCGTGGGCGTCTGCCACTCGAGGGACTTCGAGCCCCACGGGTTGCTCGAGGCGATCTCACCGCTGCGCCAGGAGTGGACGATCGCAGCGAGGAAGATCAGCATGCCGAGCCCGATGACGTAGGCGCCGATGGTCGAGATCCAGTTCGAGATGTTGAACATGTCGTCGAACTGCAGCACGCGACGTGGCTGACCCTGGAGTCCGGCGACGAACATCGAGCCGAACGTGATCTGGAAGCCCGCGAACGCCGTCCAGAGACCGATGGACCCGAGGCGCTCGTCGAGGATGCGACCGGTCATCTTCGGGAAGAAGAAGGCGATGCCGCCCATCGCGCCGAACAGGCCGGCGCCCATGAGCATGTAGTGGAAGTGGGCCACCACGAACATGCTGCCGTGGAAGTACTGATCCGCGGGAACGTCGGACAGGTAGACGCCCGTGACGCCGCCGATCATCTTGTTGAAGACCACAGCGTAGATCGCCATCAGCGGCAGGCGAGTCCAGACGGTGGATCTCCAGAAGGTGCCGATGGCCACCAGGACCAGGAAGCCCACCGGGATGGAGATCATCTCCGTCGACAGCATGAACGGATAGTTGACCGCCGGAGCCCAGCCGGTCATGTACATGTGGTGGGCCCAGACGAGTCCGCTCAGCGCAACCACGCCCACGATGCCCGCCACCGCGAAGTTGAACGAGAACAGCGGGCGACGTAGGAACACCGGCATGATCTCCAGCGCAACCGCCATAGAGGGGATCAGGATGACGTAGACCTCAGGATGCCCCAGGAGCCAGAAGAGGTTCTCGTACAGCCAGACGCTGCCACCCTCGACCGGGTTGAAGAACACCGTGTTCCAGATCCGGTCGGTGAGGCCGAGGATCTGCGAGTACTGGAAGAACGGGAAGGCGTAGAGGCCCATCAGGGATGCGGCGAAGGTGCCGTACACCAGGATCGGCGTGCGCGACCAGGTCATTCCCTTAGCCCGCATCGTCAGGATTGTCGTCATCAGGTTGACGCTCGCGATGGCCGTGGAGACGGCGAAGACGATGATCGTCAGCTGGTAGCCCAGCATTCCCGGCGGCGCCTGCGCGGCGAGCGGGTAGTAGACAGACCAGCCGTCCTGGATGCCTCCCACGAACATCGAGCTCACGAGGCAGACCACGGCCGCGACGAGGAGCCACAGGCTCAGCGCGTTGAGTCGCGGGAAAGCCATGTCACGGGCACCGATCATCATCGGCACGATGAAGTTGCCGACCGGACCGCTCATCACGACGATCATCCCGATGATCATCGCGATGCCGTGCGTTCCGATGATCGAGTTGTAGAAGGTCGGTGAGAAGACCTCGGCCCAGGTGACGCCGAGCTCGGTGCGGATCAGCATGGCGAGGATGCCGCCGAACCCCAGGATGACCATCACGACCACGAGGTACTGGATGCCCACGACCTTGTGATCGGTCGTGAACTTGAAGTACCTGCGGACACCGAGGTCCTTGCCGGCCATGTACTCCGCGTCGGCGTGCGTGATGTCGCGACCCAAGAGCCAGCGGATGGGGCCGACGAAGGCCCCCATGCCAAGCATGAAGCCGATGACCCAGCCGATCAGAACGGCGAGGTACACGTACTCGGGCTCATCCGGCGCGAACGTGGCGTTCGAGGCCGACGTGGGCGTGAGTGCGGCGGTGACCCAGCCCGCCACGGCGGCCATAACGATGCCCGTGAGCAGCCCCGTGCCGAAGTTGAGGTGACGCATGATGCCGCCCGGCTTGCCGTGCTGGGGAGGCTGGGCGACCTCAGCACCGAACACGATGGCGGATGCCCCCGTGGGTGCCGACGCGGTGACATCCGTGGTCATGTTGCCCTCCCTGCACCGCTCTCACGGGCCCACGAGTCGAAGGCATCCTTCTCGAGGACCTGGATCCTCGTCTGCATGTATGCGTGATGGAGCCCACAGAGCTCGGCACACCGGACGTTGAAGGTGCCGAGCTTGTTCGGCGTGACGCCCGTCTGCGTGATCGCACCCGGATTCGCGTCGATCTTCACGCCGAGCTCGACGGCCCAGAAGTTGTGGATCACGTCCTTCGAGGTGACGTTGAAGTAGACGGCTCGGTCCTTCGGCAGGTACAGGACGTCGGAGGTGAGCCCACCGTGCTGCGGATACTCGAAGGTCCATACCCACTGCTGGCCGGTGACATTCACGATCAGGGCCTGGTCACCGCCGGGCTGCTCGTCGGCGCTCACGGTGCCGTAGGAGTTCGCGGTGATGGACGCGAGCTCCATGAGGCCCCACACGACGAGGAACATGGCGAGCACGCTCGAGACGACGGTCCAGAGGACGACACCGATCGTGTTCGAGCGGATCGCCGGGCTCTCATCGGCCGGCACCTCGTCACCTGAGACGTGCTTCCATCCCAGGAGGCTGTAGACCAGAACCGCGAAGACGAAAGCCGTGATCGGGATCGACACCAGGGTGAACACGAAGACCGTGGTCTCGATGTCCTCCATGATCGGGGACGCCGGAGCACCCGACTGGTTCATCGCGGCGAGGATGAGCCAGCACAGCGGGAGCAGGAGGAATCCGATGATGACGGTCAGGATCATGATCGACCGGGCGTAGGGGCGTTTGGCCCAGTCGCGAACCCGGTGCATGGACGGCGGCCGGTTGGTGGGCGCCTCCGGCGCGTCGGGCGGCGGGGTCGTCGTCGTCATGCGACGACCTCGAAGGTGCCGGCCATCCAGCCGCGCTGCTGCATGGGACCCCCGAACTCCTGGTACATGTCACCGCACGGGTACTCGCAGTTCCAGACGTACGTGCCCGCATCACCGGTGATGAACGTGATGGAGACCTTCTGGGGGTCCACGGGATAGCCGTTGCTGTCGGTCTTGGCATTTCCCGCGTTCATCGGCAGGGGCACCGACAGGAAGAAGTCCGGCTGTGTCGCCTCGGGGTACTGATGCACGGTGAAGGTGTGACCGACCTCGTTCGACTTGATCTCGGTGACCTTCTTGCCGTTCCACGTCATGGTGCCGTCCATGGTGCCGTGCACCTTCGCGAAGTACGGGTTGTAGATCTGGCCGCCGCTGTCGTACTGGGTGAAGTGGATCGTCACGACCGAATTCGCGGGCACCTCGATGCTCGTGGATGGGCCATAGAACGGCTGTCCGCTGAGCAGCACGTTGTTGATGGGAGAGTCCGCACGAGGTGGCGGCACGGCCGCGGAGCTGTTCGGGTAGACGTCCATGTGCAGCTCGTAGTGCGGAAGCTCGCCCTGGGGCGTCGACTTCGTGCCGACCTTCTTGGCGACGATGGCATCGGGCTCGGCCCCGTTGACGGAGCTGAACACCCCGATGCCGGCGACGACGGCGACCCCGAGGACCACCGCGACTACAGTCGCGAGAAACCTCTTCATGGCCCCCCACTCGAGTCGACGCACCTGACGCATCCTGGGCCGTTGCCAGAACGGCTGGACACTAGCGGCTTCCGGGACGATGCAGGCGCAGAATCGCCCGATTCGCCCCACGAGTTCACGCGAGCACCATCGGGGACGAGGACCGACGCCTCTAGGGTGAAGCCATGTGGGTGCCACCCGATGTGAGCCCCTGGACCCCGGATCTCTTCGTGGGCCTCAACCTGCTCCTGCTGGCGGTCCTGTACGTGTGGGGCGCTCGCCGGGCCGGACGTCGCCTGCGTTCCCCCTGGTCGCCCTTGCGCACGATGGCGTTCCTCGCCGCGATGCTGCTTCTCGGGGCCGCCTACCTCGGGCCCTTCACCACGTGGGCCCACCTGCTCTTCTGGCCCCACATGGCGCAGCACCTCATCGTGATGATGCTGGCGGCCCCCTTCATCGTCCTGTCATCACCCGTGCGCCTGGCGTTCCTCAATCTCGGCGCGAGCGGTCGGCGCAGGCTCGTCCGCGTGCTTCGCAGCCCCGTAGCGCTGGTGCTGACGAACCCGGTCGTCACATGGATCCTCTTCGCGACGGTGCTGCTCGGAGTCCACGTCACCCCGGTCATGGAGTGGGTGATCAACGACCACGACGCGATGGACTTCGTGGAGCGCCCGATCTACCTGATCGTGTCGCTCCTGTTCTACTACCCGCTCATCGGGACCGACCTGATCGCCCGACGGCCCGCACCGAGTGTGCGACTGGTGTCGCTGGGCCTGATGATGATCCCCGAGACGGGGCTGGGCATGATCATCCACTTTGCGCCGGTGCCGCTGTACCCGACCTACGTGGAGGCTGCCGCGCTGGTCGGCGTGGACCCTATGGCCGATCAGAAGTTCGCCGGCGCGATGATGTGGGCGATCGCGATGGTGCTCGACGGGGCGTGGATGATGGTGGCCGCCCTGGAGTGGTGGCGTGACCAGGAGGCCCTGACGAATCGTCTCGAACGGGACGAGGCCCGCGAAGCAGCCGCGGAAGCGCTGGCGGCTACGGCGACGGGAGCACCACCACGAGATCCCCCACCTTCATGAAGTCGTAGACCGCCTTCGCGTCCTTGTCGGCCATGCGGATGCACCCGCCCGTCGCGATGGGCAGCCCGAGGGACGACACCGGATGCATGCGCGTCCCGTCGTAGTAGCGGGGGATGCTGTGGAAGCCGATCGGCGACTTCGTATCCGGGCCGTACGTGAAGCGGACCATGTTGTTGAAGGTCACCCGGGAGTTCGGGTTGCCGGACTGCTCGGACTTGGAGAACACCCGGTAGGTGCCCTTGGCCGGACGATCCCACCGGCCCACGACGGGGTAGCGCCCGACGACCTCGTTGCGCTTGTTCATCAGCCACACCGTCATGAGGGCCTTGTCATAGACGATCCGCTTGCCGGTGTGCTTGTCCAGGGGACGATCGGGCACGTTGCGGGCCTTCTGCTCCCGGGTCGCGGGCTTCGGCTTCTTCGGCTTGGGCGGGCGGGGGATCGGTGAGGCCGCGGTCGACGGCACCGGGTCGACGGTCGGGGTGGGATCGGCGCTCGTCGGGGCACTGGAACCGGCGGAAGCGCTCGGACTGGCCGAAGCGCTCGGACTCGCCGACGAGGGTGCCGTCCCGGGCAGGTCGTCGTTGGAGCGATACGCAGCGCCGAGGAGCAGGGGGCGCGACTCCGTGGTCGCCCGCAGCGGTGACGCGTCGACGGCCACCGCCGACGGGTTTCCGCTCTGGAGGACGACGGCGGCGATCCCGACCACGGCGAGCGTCGACACAGCCGCCATGGGGAAGACACGGCGCACATCGCGATGATAGGTCCCCAACCCCGGTATTCACGGCTGCGACCCGCAGCAGGAGCCCCGGCCGTGGGAGCATGGCCCCATGCCCGCCGACCGTGCGCCCTCCGTCCTGATCACCGGGATCCACAGCGATCACGGCTTCGCGATCTCGCACCTGTTCCGACGCGAGGGATGGTTCGTCATCGGCTGCGATCAGGGCACCCACACCGGACGCAATGCCCGGGTGCACATCACCGCCGACCTGACCGACGAGGCGGACTGCCAGCGAGCGGCGAAGCGCGCGGCCCGCCTGGGCAACGGCCTGGACTGCATCGTGCACTGCGCGGACATCCACGTCGACGGTCCGATCGAGGAGATCGGCTCGAGCGCCTGGGACGTCATGATGGACGTCAACGTCAAGAGCGTCTTCCTCATGTCGAAGGCCTGTCTGCCCTACCTGGAGGA
>DMPC01000157.1:0-4302 GCA_003456155.1 Actinomycetota bacterium
CCGCTCGGCCAGTCGTCTGCTAAGCCCAGATCTTCTCAACGTAAACCTGAGTCAGACCTTGAAGGTGCTCGCGGCCACCTACGAGCCGGCGATGGTTACCAGCGTCGACGTCGGTGTCCTCGAGCGTGCGGGCGGACCGCAGGAGGCGCGAGACCGTTGGCTCCTCGGGGCATACCGCAGCACCGAGCG
The DNA here is from genome assembly GCA_003456155.1 of Actinomycetota bacterium. Taxonomy (GTDB): domain Bacteria; phylum Actinomycetota; class Actinomycetes; order S36-B12; family S36-B12; genus UBA10649. Next base: position 190 of record DMPC01000157.1, read on the forward strand.
GGCTCTGTTGAATTCCTCCGCCCACGGTGATGCAACATAGGTCGAGGTCACTGCCCGGCAGGAGGAAGACAGTCTCATGCTGGTGATTGCGGACAACGGGGGCGGAATCGGTCTCGATCCCGTTGTTCCTCGGACGGGTACCACGATCATTGACGCTTGGGTTACGACCATGGGGCGTACATGGGCCGTGGATTCCAGTGCCATAGGAACCCGGGTCACTGTCCGTATCCCGGATGAGGGGTGACCTGCGCCCTACACGTGTTCGGACCCTTCATCACGCCTGTGCTCACCTGCGCTGTGAGACTCCGAGGGCTTCTATGGTCGAACGGTGATGGGAACATCACGTCGCGATGACGACAGGGTTCCGGAGCCCCCGACGACGCTGGCCATTGTGATCGCCTGCATCGTTGGTGTGCTGGTGCTGTGTGGTGTGGTGGGTGCACTCAGCCTGCTGAGCTGACCGGGATAGGTGCCTCTGATGAGGTTCCACTTCCCTGCAGCTCCCGCAGATAGCGCACGACAGCCGTCGTGCGAAGGTCATAGCCCGGTGCCGAGTCCGGCACGAGCAGGCTGTAGATGCGTGAGAGCTCCTGTCGCACCGTGACGGGAGCCAACCCCAGTTCCTGAGCGATGGCCTTGCCGTCCCTCCCACTTGAGGCGAGATTCATGATCCGTCTCTGACGTTCCGTCAGGCGGCCCAGCACGCCGGAGACTTGGGCGCGCTGTCGGCGCTGTGAGGCGGGATCCATGATGTTCAGTCCCCGGGCCGTCGACTGGATCACCTGAGCCAAGTATTCAGCTTCGACGTCCATGGCCTTGTGCACGACGGACCAGCCCTGATGCTGGTCAGGATGCAGGAGCCCACCGACGTCCGGAACCGTGTGACTCGTGAAGAAGATGACACCCACCCTCTTGCGTCGACGGAGCTCGAGGGCGACATCCCATCCTGTGATGCTCCACGGACCGAGGACCTGCTCGACCACGGCGGCATCCACGTGACTGAGGTCGAGGGCGAGAGCCTCCTCGGCCGTCCCCACAGTGGCTACGACCTCGAGCTGGGGGCATCCCCTCATGAGCCTGCTCATGAAGCCGCGCAGGCATGGGTCTGGTTCCAGGTAGACAACCCGCGTTGTCGTCATCGAGCCTCCCGACCTTGTCCTGCCTGAGCATGGTGGTGTGTCGGGGATCAGGGGACCAGGGCATACAGCTGTCGTTGAGTTCACATACACGTGTATGGACGATAACCACGTGTATGGAAGCGATGTTCACCACCGTTCGCCTGTCCCCATCACCCGCGAGTCGCCCGTACCTTCCAGATGATCCGCCCTGCATGTCCGCTCATCTCCGAGCTGCGGGCACGGCATTCGTCAACGCACTGAGCATGCGGGGTTCAGGTACCGACCGATCGCAGGCCAGCACGGCCCTGCGGCATGACACGAGAGGTCTGAAGTGGTGTCGATCGTCAGGCAAGGACTGGCAAGGAACCTACGACGCTGGCTGACGACGGCCGTCGGCTTGATGTGGGCGACTTGCCTTGTCGTATGGGCACCGAGTGCTCATGCGGCGACACCCGTACAGGTGACCTGCACCGAGTCCTCCATCACGATCTACGGTGCAGTCGGGGACGAATTTGAGTTCTCCAGTGCTGGAGTCTGCAATGACGACTGGGAGATCAACAACACCAGTGACGTCGCGCTTCAGAACGGAGCCCCGGGATGGCTCCAGTACATCACCGACACCAATGTGGATCAGTACACGTCCAATGGTGTGTCCAATTGGTGGTTCGCGTACTTCCAGGATCCTCGACCGTCGAGTGTCACGGTGCGCCTCATGGCGACGAACATGAACGGGAGTCCCTTCGCCACAGGAGACACGATCGCGGTGTTCGACAACGACATGGCGGTGGGCGGTCGCAGCATCGTCATCCCCATCGTCTTCGGCGGACAACGCTCGGCAGTGGCGACGGACGAGCCCTGGACCGTGATCCGCCAGAGCCTCCCCCTTCCGAATGACGGAGCCTGTGCAACGGTGGCCGACAGCGACTATGCGTGGGGTACTGGCCTGAGCGGCGGCTGGCTGAAGTCATGGGAGCCGTGGGTCAATGCGGGCCGAGGGGGATGGGCATGCAATCGCACGCTCGTCAACAAGGGCGGCCCCGGCTGGGTGATCGACAACGCTGCCTAGCTCACTGGACGGTTGTCAGCGGCTACCTGCCGGGCCAGACTCCGATGTCCTCGTACCTGGGCATCGTGGCTGGGCCCTCCTCGCGCACATCGACGGAGCGGATCTTCTTCGCTCTCAACTCTCGTCTGCTCGACGCACGAGCCAAGGCCACCCTCGACCCGCTCATCTCTCGCACTCGTGCCAAGGCGACAGATCCGGTGACGGTCTCCGTCGGCGTGCTGCGGGCCGTGGACGCCCGGGCCTCCGACCGCCGACTGGCGGCCGACCGCGCCGCCGAGGTGGCCGCCTACCTGCGCAAGAACGGCATGCCCGGCATCGTGAAGGTCGGAACGAGCATCCCCACGAGGCTGACCACCGCTGGTGCCCGCCGCGTGGATGTGAGCGTGTCCTGGTCGTCATGTGCTGGCATTGACAGCACTGCTGTCATGAGTGGATGATCCTGCCATGGCCGTTATGACGATCCGCGACCTCGACGACGAGGTCCGCGACAAGCTCCGCATCCGGGCTGCCCACAACAAGCGCTCGATGGAGGCTGAGGTCCGGGCGATCCTCACCGCAGCGGTGGAGTCCCCGGTGGAACGAACGTTCGTCGACCTTCTGATGGAACTGCGCGAGGCCGGCCGGGATTCGAACTTCGAGGTTCCGTCGTCAATGCGCCAGGAACGGGCGCGTGATCCCTTCGCATGATCGTCGACACGAACGTGGTCTCCGAGATGATGCGTGGAGACCCCACTGACACAGTCTCGGCATGGCTCCGCACCTGTGACGCCGGCACCCTGGGCATTGCTGCCGTCACGGTTCAGGAGATCACCTTCGGCCTGACGCGCATGACGCCCGGTGTTCGCCAGCAGCGACTGGCGGAAGCCTGGGACAGGCTGATGCATCGCGATATGGCCCTGTTCGTCCATCCTCTGAGCTCTCTCATGGCTCAAGCGGCTGCCCTGCTGCAGGTGCGACGCGAGCAGTCCGGGCGCCACCTCGGTGTGGCGGACGCCCAGATCGCCGCCACGGCACTCGTCCTCGGTCATCCCCTCGCCACGAGGAACACCCGGGACTTCGACGGCCTCGGCGTCACCCTCATCAATCCTTGGGACTGATCCCACCCTCGATGTGACCGAAGCAGCCCCACCTGAGCAGCCCCACGCATGCATGAAAGGATCCCCACATGACCATGACCGCGACGATCCACACCAACCTCGGCGACATCAAGGTGAACCTCTTCGACCTGCAGGCGCCCAAGACCGTCAGGAACTTCGCCGGCCTCGCTGAGGGCACTCAGGAGTGGACGGACCCGAACGTGCGCGCCAAGAGCACCGCGCCGCTGTACGACAACACGATCTTCCACCGCGTGATCTCCGGCTTCATGATCCAAGGTGGTGACCCGCTGGGCACCGGCACTGGCGGCCCGGGATACCGCTTCGATGACGAGTTCCACCCGGAGCTCACCTTCGATCGCCCCTACCTGCTGGCCATGGCGAACGCCGGTCCGAACACGAACGGGTCGCAGTTCTTCATCACCGTGGCCCCGACCACCTGGCTGAACTTCAAGCACAGCATCTTCGGTGAGGTGGCGGACCAGCCGTCGCGGGACGTCGTCGACGCGATCGCTGCGGTCGAGACAGCCCCCGGTGATCGTCCCAAGGCCAACGTCGTCATCTCCTCCATCGAGATCTCCCGCGACTAGCCGTCGGCCATGAGTGAGCCCACCCCGGCGCCGGGGGAGATGCCGGTGTGCCCCCGGCATCCGGACCAGGCGACCGGGGTGCGCTGCACTCGATGCCAGCGGCCGATCTGCGCCTCGTGCATGGTGCCCGCACCGGTGGGCTTCCAGTGCCCGGAGTGCGTGGCTGCCGGGTCGGCCTCGGTGCGACGGGTGACGACCCCGGCGGGGGGCACTCCGATCGGCAAGCCGGTCGTCACCTACACGCT
>DMPC01000157.1:4668-9145 GCA_003456155.1 Actinomycetota bacterium
GAACGCATCCTCGGCCATGGGCGCTACCTGACGCTCTACGTCCTCTCCGCTCTGGGCGGTGGCGTGGCGTCGTACGTCTTCTCCGATCTGCGCACCGTCTCGGTCGGGGCGAGCGGAGCCATCTTCGGCCTGATGGGTGCTCTCATCGTCGCGGGGCGTCGTCTGCGCTACGACATCACGCAAGTGGTGATCCTGCTGGCGATCAACGTCGCGATCGGTTTCTTCTCCCCGGGTGTCGACTGGCGCGCGCACTTCGGCGGCCTGGTGATCGGAGCGCTCGTCGCCGCGATCTTCGTGCTGCCCGCACGTCACCATCGCGCACTCGTGCAAGGCCTGGGCCTCGCCGGCGTTGTCCTTCTCCTGGCGGCCCTCGCGGCCTGGCGCACCGCCCAGATCAACGAGCTCCTGGCACCCTTGGGTCAGATCACGCTCTGAGTCCCTGACGTTCGTCGAGTCCGGTCCACGTCGCGCCTCATGAAGGAGCCGCCATGCGTCCTGTCCTGCGTGCCGTGATCGTCGGGAGTGTCGCGGCACTGCTGCTGGGAGGGTGCAGTGCGTCGTCGGACGACGCATCCTCAGGCGAGTCGCCCGCCGGTGGGGCGGCCTCAGGTGACGTCGTCCGCCTGTGGATCGCCCCGGAACTGGTCGACTGCACCGGCGTCGGGCCGATGGAGTGCATGCAGGTGGCCTACGAGGAGGGCGGCCCCACCGAGCTGTTCTACGAGACGATCGATGGCTTCACGTTCGAGGAGGGGACGTCGTCGGTGATCGACGTCCGGGTGGAGCAGGTCGATAGCCCCCCTGCGGACGGGTCGAGCCTGGCGTTCACCCTCGTCGAGGTCGTCAGTCAGACACCCCAGTAGTCACAGGGACCCCAGTCGTCCACCGTCGCCACGAGGGAATCCACAGGGTTATCCACAGTTGGGGATGAGTTACATCGGTGTGATCCCCCGGCCGCGATCAGCGGCCCAACCGGGCTACTTCCACTTGGTCGCGAGGAAGAAGCCGCCCATGATCAGCGCGAAGCCGATGCCGACGTTGACGAGGGCGCTGAGGTCCTTCATGACGGGGATCGACGAACCCGCGATGTAGAAGACGACGATGTAGGCCAGACCCACCACGAACAGGGTCACCATGGTTGGCGCCAGCCAGGACGGTGAGCCCAGCCGGGCCACCTTCCGCTCGCCCTTCTGCGTCGGCGGCGGGGTGTAGACGTCCTTCTTGCGGCCCTTGGACTCCGGCACGACGTTCCTCCCGGGGACGGGCCGCCACCGGCGACCGTTCGAAGATGTGGAGCCCAGCCTGCCACATGCCCCGGGAGAGCCGGGGTTACCGTTCCCCTATGGAGGCCGGACGGACACTGCGCAGCCGGCTTCGGCCCGCCGTCCTTGTCTCTGCCCTCGTGTTCGCGCTCGCGGGCCTGATGTTCGCGGCGTCCGCCTCCACCAGCAGGGGTACCGACCTGCGCGCCGAACGCGCCACGCAGTTGCGCGATCTCGTGCGGCAGGAGGCCGAGAGAGTCGAGCGGCTCGAGGCCTCCGTCAACGCCCGCCAGGCGAGCGTCGAGGACTTCACCGAAGGACGCGCGGGTAATCCAGCAGCCGTGCAGGTGCGCCGCGACCTCGAGGCCACGCGCGCAGCTGCCGGACTCACGCCGGTGACCGGACGGGCCCTGCGCGTGACGCTCGACGATGCCCCACTGCGCGAGACGGACGATCCCCTGTGGCAGACCCTCACGCCGAATGACGTGATCGTCCACCAGTCCGACGTCGATGCGGTGATCAACGCCTTGTGGCGCGGAGGCGCCGAGGCGATCACGGTCATGGACCAGCGACTGATCAGCACCAGCTCGGTGCAGTGCGTGGGCAACACGCTGCTGCTCCACGGCCGGGTCTACTCCCCGCCCTACGTCATCACGGCCGTCGGACCGATCAAGCAGATGCGCACCAGCCTGTGGGACGACCCCGCTGTCGCGGACTATCGCGCCTGGGCACAGGCCGTGGGCCTGGGATACGAGCTCGTCCGGCTTCCCGAGCACACCATTCCTGCCTACGAGGGCCCTGTTGCCGTCGAGGCGGCCACCGTCCCAGCGTCCGGGCTCGCTGCGGCCATCGACTGAGCACAGTCGCCGGGTGGTCGGTGCGGTTCTCCCGTCAGGAACGGGTCGCCCGCTCAGCAGTGCTCGACAGGCGGGGGACACAATGGTGTCGTGGTCCGCATCCTGGTCGTCGACAACTACGACTCCTTCGTGTTCAACCTCGTGCAGTACCTGGCGCAACTCGGCGCCGATGTCACGGTCCGTCGCAATGACGAGGTGACGACTCACGAGGCTCGAGCCTTCGATGGCGTGCTGCTCAGTCCCGGACCGGGGACTCCCGAGGACGCAGGCGTCTGCATGGACATCGTGCGGGAATGTGCCGGTGACGTCCCCATCTTCGGCGTCTGCCTCGGTCACCAGGCGATCGCGGCCGCCTACGGAGCCACGGTCGATCGCGCGCCCGAGCTGCTGCACGGCAAGACCTCGCCGGTCGAGCACCTGGACATCGGGGTCCTGGCCGGCCTGCCCTCGCCCTTCACGGCGACCCGGTACCACTCACTGGCCGTCGATCCCGCGACGGTGCCGGATGAGCTGCTGGTCACGGGCACCACGCCGGGCGGAGTGATCATGGGGATCCGTCACCGGGAGCTCGCCGTTGAGGGGGTGCAGTTCCACCCGGAGTCCGTGCTGACCGAGGGTGGCTACGCGATGCTGGCCAACTGGCTCGCCGAGTGCGGTGACCCCGAGGCCCGCCATCGTGCGAAGGGGCTCGCCCCCGTCATCGGCTGACTCGCCGAGCACCCCCGCCTACTGCGGGACGAACTCCGCGGGTGGCGGCACCGGCTCCTCGCTGGGGATGAACACATCCGTCGGCGCGGGCTCGGGCACCGGCTCAGGAATCGGCTCGGCCGTCGGCGTGGGCGGCAGCGGCGGCGATGTCGACACTGTGATCGTGACGATGGACCCGCGGGCGAGGAGTTCTCCCCCCTGCGGTGACTGCGCCAGCACCGTGCTGGCCGGGACGGTCGGGTCCTCGATCTCCACGATCTGGATGTCGAACCCGGCCTGGGCGAGATCACTTCGGGCCTGGGCCTCGCTGACGCCGACGACCTCGGGCACCTTCACCAGACCCGAGGACACCGTGATGTCGATGCTCGAGCCGGCGTTGACCTGCGTGCCCTCCTCCGGCTCCTGGGCGAGCACATAGCCGGCCGGCTGCGGGGAGTTGCGCTCCTTGATCGCGCCGAGCTGCAGGTTGGCGTCCTCGAGGGCGATGCGCACGGCGTCGATGGACGTCAGGGCGATCAGCTGGGGCACGGTCACCTGCTCCAGGCCGCCCGAGATCGTGACGTTCACGGACTGCCCCTGCTCGATGCTCTCGCCGGCCGCGGGCTGCTGCGCGATGACGGTGTCGATGGGCCGGTCGGAGATCTCCGGCGTCTGCGCGCCGAGCCGCAACTCGAACTCGGCCAGCGTCTCGGTGGCCTGGGTGATGGTCAGCCCCTCGAGGTTCGGCACCTGCACCTGGTTCGCGGACGGCCCACCGAACACGAAGCGCCCGATGAGCAGGGCGGCGATGATCGCCGCGACGACTCCGACGAAGCTGAGCGCCCAGAAGGCGAAGCCGCGCCGACGGGGCTTGCGGCCCAGGTCGTACATCGGCTCGTAGCCGGGGGTGCCCGCCGCCTGGGTCGGTGTCAGCATCTGAGTCTGGTCGGTCGTGACCATCGGGATGGCTGCGGTGACCGGGGAGCCGGCGATCGCCCGCTCGACGTCCGTGCGGAACTCCGCCGCGGTCTGGTATCGGTCATCGGTCCGCTTGGCCAGCGCGTGCAGCACGACCGCATCGACCTGCGGTGTCACGCCCGGATCGACCTGCGACGGCGGGATGGGCATCTCACTGACGTGCTGGTAGGCGATCGACACGGGCGAGTCACCCGTGAAGGGAGGCTTCCCGGTCAGGAGTTCATAGAGGAGCACGCCGGTCGAGTAGAGGTCGCTGCGGGCGTCGACGACCTCGCCGCGAGCCTGCTCCGGGGAGAGGTACTGCGCCGTGCCCATGACCGCCGAGGTCGCCGTCATGGTGTTGCCGGTGTCGTTCATGGCGCGCGCGATGCCGAAGTCCATGACCTTGACGTCGCCGGTGCGGGTGAGCATGACGTTCGCGGGCTTGATATCGCGGTGCACGATTCCGTGGCGGTGGGCGTAGTCCAGAGCAGCGAGAATCCCGGCGGTGATCTCCAGGGCTCGCTCCGGCAGCAGCCGGCGACCGCTCGCGAGCAGCTGGCGCAGCGTCATGCCATCGACGTACTCCATGACGATGAAGGGGACGGCCATGGACGTGCCATCGGGCGACGTCAGGATGTCCTCGCCGGTGTCGTAGACGGCGACGATGTTCGGGTGGTTCAGGGCAGCCGCGGACTGGGCCTCGCGACGGAA
>DMPC01000157.1:9421-10894 GCA_003456155.1 Actinomycetota bacterium
ACCTCGGCCATGCCGCCACGACCGATGACCTCGCCGATCTCGTAGCGGTCGCCAAGCATGCGGCGGCCAGCATCATCGACAGTCATGAGCCCATCCTCTCAGGCCTCGGGGAGCGGGCCGTCAACGCAACACCGCTTCGATGACCGAGCGCGCAATGGGTGCCGCCAGCTGGTTCCCGCTCACCTCGGCTGCTCCTGCGTCCTCGACGACGACGGCCACGGCGACCTCGGGTGACTGCGCGGGCGCGAAGGCGACGAACCACGCGACGGCCGGGTTGTCGTTGCCGGTCTGTGCCGTGCCCGTCTTCCCGGCCACTCGGACGCCGGCGATCCGGGCATTGCTTCCCGTGCCGGTGTCGACGACGTTGACCATCATGTCGGTCAGCTGGACCGCGTCCAGGGGCGACATCGCCTGGGCGAACTGCGTCGGCTCGGTGGTCTTGAGGATCGCGAGATCAGGGCCGCGCACCTCCTGCACGAGGTAGGGCTCCATGAGGCGTCCGTTGTTGCCCACCGCCGCGGAGACCATGGCCATCTGGAGCGCGGTGGCACGGACGTCGAACTGCCCGATGGCAGACATCGCGGTCTGGGGCGCGTCCGGATCCTCCGGGAAGCGGGAGGTCGCGGCCCTCAGCGGGATCTGGAAGGACGTGTCGAATCCCATGGCCTCGGCCTGGGTGCGCAGCGCATCGGCACCGAGCTCGTTGCCGAGCCAGGCAAAGGCGGTGTTGCAGGAGATCGCCAGGGCGTCGCGCAGCGTCACCAGCCCGTCGGGTCCGCATGCCTGGCCGTTCCAGTTGCGGATCTTCTTGATCGAGTTGGGCAGGTTGTAGGTACGTGGCCCGGGGATCACGGAGTCGGGCGTGAAGCGACCGCTGGCCAGCGCGGCTGCGGCCGTCACGATCTTGAAGGTGGATCCGGGCGGGTTGAGCGACACGATCGGACGGTTCAGCAGTGGCTTGGCCGGATCGCTCTCCAACACGGCGTAGTACTCGCGCACGGCCTCGGGATCCTGGCTCGACAGGATGTTGGGATCGAAGGACGGTGACTGCACGCTCGCCAGGATCCGTCCGGTGGCCGGCTCGATGGCGACCACGGAGCCCTTCTTTCCTCGCAGCCCGGCGAAGGCCGCTCGTTGCGCGCGCGCGTTGATCGTCGTGGTGACTGCTCCGCCGCGGGGCTCCCGCCCGGCGAACAGCTGCTCGGCGCGGTCGACGACGAAGAGCGGTGACGTTCCCGTCAGCACCCGGTTCTCGGTGCGTTCGAGGCCGGTCGCGCCGTAGATGAGGGAGTAGAAGCCGGTCACCGGGGCATAGAGCGGGCCGTTGTCGTATTCGCGTTGGTACCGCAGCGTGTTGCCTGTCTCGACCGAGCGGGCTACCGGGTTCGATCCGACGAGGATCGGCCCGCGCTCGCGGTCGTACTCCTCGAGCAGGTTGCGCTGATTGCCGGGTCGATCGCGGTAATCGCCGGC
>DMPC01000157.1:11039-11862 GCA_003456155.1 Actinomycetota bacterium
TCGCCGGCGAGCACGACCTGAATGATCGTGACGTTCGCGATGAGTGCGATGAGCAGGACGCCGAGCACGAGCGAGATGCGGCGGATCGGACGGTTCATACGCGCCGCACCACCTGCGTGAGCGCCTCATCGGGTGAGACCACGACGGCCGCCGGGCGACGCGCGCGGTCGGAGATGCGCAGCAGCAGCGCCACGATGATCCAGTTCGCGATCAGCGATGAGCCGCCGTAGGAGAGGAACGGAGTCGTGAGGCCGGTCAGGGGGATGAGTCGGGTGACGCCACCGATGATGACGAACACCTGGAGGGCGAGCGTCACGGACAGACCGGCGGCCAGCAGCTGACCGAAGGGATCCCGCACGGAGATTGCGGTGCGCAGACCGCGTTCGATGAGCAGCGCATAGACGAGCAGCAGCGCAATGAGGCCGGTGACGCCGAGCTCCTCGCCGAGGGCCGCGACGATGAAGTCGGTGTTGGCGAACGGCACGAGGTTCGGGAACCCCTGGCCGATGCCGGCACCGAGGATGCCGCCGTTGGCGAGCCCGAACAGCGACTGCACGATCTGGTAGCCCTCGTCGGAGGCGTAGGTCCACGGATCGAGCCAGACCATCACGCGCAGGCGCACGTGGCCGAACATGTAGTAGGCGAGGACGGCGCCGGCGAGGAAGAGCAGGCCGCCGATGATCAGCCAGGAGCGCCGCTGCGTCGCGATGTAGAGCATGGCGACGAACAGGCCGAAGAACAGCAGCGAGGGGCCGAGGTCACGTTCGAAGATGAGGACGCCCAGGGAGACCAGCCAGGCCACCACCAGGGGGCCGAGGTCCTT
>DMPC01000001.1 GCA_003456155.1 Actinomycetota bacterium
GGCCGCATCAACTCAGGGGCGCCGCCGTCTCGCTCGGAGGACCGAGGTCATCGATGCCGCACGCACTCCCCTCCGCCTGATCAGATGACGGAGAACCCCAGCACCTTCACCTGCCGATACCGCTCTCCGGCTCGCACCACCGGCGAAGGAAAGTGGGGGAAGCGCGGGCTGTCCGGGAACTTCTGCGTCTCCAGCGTGAACCCTGCGTACCGGCAGTACGGCATCCCGCCCTTGCCGACGATCTCCGCGGACAGGTACCCGCCGGTGTACATCTGCAGGCCGGGCTCCGTCGTCCACATCCGCAGCCGGCGCCCGGACACGGGCTCGACGACATCCAGCGCCTCGATGAGCTCCGGCTCTCCGGGACGGTCGACACCGCTCAGGCACCAGTTGTGGTCGTACCCGCTTCCCCCCTCGAAGATCGCGGTTCCCGTTGGCGGGAGGTCGGCCATGCGCTCGCCGATCGGGCGGGCATCGCGGAAGTCGAACGGCGTTCCCTCCACCCGGCGAACCTCCCCCGTGGCGAGGAGTTCGTCGTCGACAGGCAGGTAGAACTCGGCGGGGATCCGCATGTGCTGGTTCAGCACGTCGCCCGACCCATGCCCCGCGAGGTTGAAGTAGGAGTGGTGGACCATGTTGATGATCGTGTCCTCATCGGGCACCGCCTCCATCGTCAGGCGGAGTTCACGACCCTCCACGCGGTATGAACTCGTCACCTCGCATGCGCCGGGGAAGCCCATCTCGCCGTTCGCGCTGGACGTCCGGAAGGTCACACCCTTGCCGTCGGGATGCACCTCCGACGACCACAAGCGGCTGTCCCAGCCCTCGCGGCCACCATGCAGGTGGTTCGCCTTCTCGTTGCAGTCGACCTGGTAGTCCACGCCGTTCAGTCGGAACTGTCCCCGCCGGATCCGATTCGCGAATCGCCCAACCGAGGCCCCGAAGTAGGCGGGAGACGCGGCATACTGCGCCGCGTCGTCGAACCCCAGAACGACGTCGACGGTCGATCCCTCAGCATCCGGCACGTGGGCCTCCACCAACCGCGCGCCGTAATCACTGACCTTGATGTACAGGCCCTCGCCGCCGTCGATGACGAAAGCCTTCGCCTCTTGCCCGTCGACATGACCGAACGACTTCTCCGAGACCACCGAGCCTCCACTGTGTACGATTACTTGAACGTTCCAGATACGTTACGGCCCCGCGCCCGCGAGGTCAACAGTCGATCTCCGGAACCGGATACGGCGGCGGTGGCCAGGGTGGCACCCTTCGGACTGCGAGTCTCTGGGGCGGCCCATCCTCCGGCGAGCACCACGCGAGACAGGAGTTGCGGTGTCCGGATCCAGGGCTCTCGATGCTGCGGGGGTTGTCGCCTTGCGTCGCGCGGTCTCCGCGCTCGTCGACGATCGCGGTGTCCCTGCATCCCAGATTGCCCTCGCTCGTGACGGCGAGGTCGTGCTGCATGAGACGTTCGGCGCCGCCAGTGACACGACGCGATTCGCCGTCTTCAGCGTGACCAAGCCGTTCGTATCCGCCGTCGTATGGCAGCTTCTCGACGAGGGGCTGCTCAGGCTCGACACGCGCCCGGCTGAACTCATTCCTGAGTTCGCGACTCACGGCAAGGGCGAGATCACGCTCGAGCAGGTCCTGACCCACACGGCAGGCTTTCCGAACGCGCGCCTCGAGCGTGCCGAGGCGGCCACTGAGGAGCGGCGACGGCAGGCCTTCTCCCGCTGGAGGCTCGATTGGGCGCCCGGCACGCGCTTCGAGTACCACCCGCTTTCTGCGCACTGGGTGCTGGCCGAGTTGATCCGCAGCGTGACGGGCGAGGAACACTGCGACAGTGTCGAGCAGCGCATCCGCGTGCCCCTGGGGCTCTCCCAACGGATGCTCGGCCTCAGCCGCGACGACCAGAAGGACATCGCTCCGCTCACGCCCGTCGGCCCACCGAGCGAGAGCGATGGCGCCATCACCCTTGACGACCTGCTGACGGTGGTGGATCCCGAGGTGTGCGAGGTGGGAATCCCCGGCGCTGGTGGAGTGATGACGGCCGGCGACGTCGCCCTGTTCTACCAAGGCCTGCTCCACAACCGAGCGGGCTTATGGAGTCCTGTGATGCTGCAGGACGCCACGGCGAACGTCCGCAACACCTTCATCGACGACTACTCCGGCGTGCCGACCAATCGCACCATAGGAGTGTGCGTGGCCGGATCCGATGGGTTCGCCGCTCGCCGCGGGTTCGGCTCACGCACGTCCCCGCGGACCTTCGGTCACGGTGGCGCGGGGGGTCAGGTGGCATGGGCCGACCCCGAGAGCGGGATGTCCTTCTGCTACCTCACGAGTGGTCTCGAGCAGGATTTCGCTCTGCTCGAGGAGCGGGAGAACGTCCTGTCCGACCTCGCGGCCGCGTGTGTCCGAGTCTGAACCGGGGCCTCACGCGAGTCCCCAGGCGAGCGGGTCAGGTTCCGCCCGCCACGTCTCCACGCACCCTCACCTAGCCGCCGAAACCCGCGTCGATGCCACCGAACTCAGCGTGGGAGGTGATCCGGATCAGTACCTCCAACGACATCCACAAGCGCCTCTCCACACAACGGCGTCACGGCTGAGAACTGCTTGACGTCCGCGGTGCAATGGCGGGTGACGCGGAATGCGGATCGGAAGCCCCTGTCCTAGCACTCCTCAGTGGCAGATCCTCCAAGAGTGATGGGGGTCAAAGATGAGGATCTACGACGCCCGCCGGGGCATCCGAGCGACCCGCTAGCTGCATCTGACCCAGGAGCACTTCCGGGCTGTTGCTGACACGGTCCGTCTCTCTGCCGGTCCCGGCAGCAATCCCTCACCAGCCGTAGGGGAGCGGGGCTTCCAGCGCTCTGGGCGCTGGTGCATGAGCGGTAGATCCTCACGATCGCTGGCAGGGACCGGGGCCATGGCGGAGGAATGACGCACTCATGGAGGCTGAAGTCGAGGGAAACGTCGTACGTGCCTCAGGTCTGCTCACCAATCAGGCGACAAGTGGATGGCGGGTTCACCCCACCCAGATCGGCCGGGTGCCCTACCGAGACGACGTGGTGTCAGTCGGCCGGTGGGGAAACGAGGAGTCAGAGACGTGAATGCCTCCGGGAAGATCATCACTTTCGTGAACCTGCCCATCGTGGTGACGGTCTTCATCCTCGTCGCCAAGGCCAAGGTCAATTCGACGACGTTCCAAGACGCTACGGCGTCCTTCTCCATCGAGCTCCTCACAGGATTCGTCAATCAGGTGATCCTCCTGCCGGTGATGTACGTCTTCATGACGTTCGTGGCGGCAGTGACACCACTGCAGCTCGCCGACCGAATCGACAACGTCTTCGGGAGCTGGACCATTCCGGTGAGCCTGACGACCTGTCTCGTCCTTGCCGACTTCCTCCAATACTGGGCCCACCGCTCCGCGCATCGGGTTGAGGTGCTGCCGGGCTCACCGAGCCCGTGAACACCTACCACCCCTTCAGGCTGATGATCGTGGAGTTCGCCCACATGGGTCGGAGCATGAAGCAGATGCCGAGCGCGGGGGACTCGGCCCAGGTTCCATTCCGGCCGCCGCACTGGAAGCCGTCAGGCGACTGAGTGTGGCCCGCGGTCTCCACGTCTCATCCAGGAGATCACGGCTACGTCTGCGATCACGATGGCGGCTGCCACGACTCCCATCGTCGCGGGCCGGTTATCCGGCAGAAAGACGCCGGCAGCGACTAGTCCGAGCAGCAGAAGAGCGGCCACAGAGTGCACCCAGAGGAAGCTTCGCTCAGAGATGCCCGTGACCCACACCAGCACAACGAAGCTCACCATCACATAGAACAGCGGCAAGGGGAGTCGATACGACGCCAGAGCAGCGGACGCATCGTCGAACGACATCGTCGCCAGCACAGAGAAGGCCGTGGCCATCCCTATCGCTCCGAAGATGAGCAGGTAGTGCGCGGCCATCCATACGCGCACCCGACCTGCGCCGTGGGGGATCCCTGGGGGCACGACCGTACGGAAGTAGATCGCCCACACGACGTAGATGATGACGAAAGTGAGCACCAGGTACGTCGGATTGGGAATGAAGTCGAATCCACCGAGAGTGAACACGAGGTCGGCGAAGCTCTCGCCCAGCGAGATGATCACCAGTTGCCCGGCGCGCTCAGCCAGATGCTGTCGATCCAGCAGATGCGACGCCTCCAGCTCACCGAGGTAGA
Source organism: Actinomycetota bacterium (assembly GCA_003456155.1). Classification (GTDB taxonomy): domain Bacteria; phylum Actinomycetota; class Actinomycetes; order S36-B12; family S36-B12; genus UBA10649. The sequence goes on from DMPC01000001.1 coordinate 4,209, forward strand.
CCGTGACCAGGGGGACGAGCCCCAACACCAGGACGAGAGCGAAGACGTAGGTGGTCGGGCGCGTGAGGATCGGACCGGACGCCTCGGGGAGCAGAGCGCCGATGAGGCATACCAGCGCAGCCGCACTGGTTGACCAGCCGACGATGGTGGCTCCACGTCGGTCCAATCCCCGGCGCCGAGCCCTCATGAAGTAGAGCACTGCGACCGACGCGAACGCCACGCCCAGGGCAAACAGACCCGTCGAATCGCTGAGGCCAGAGGTGCGAGAGATGGAAAGAGACGCCACCACGAGGGCGAGCATCTGGACGAGGGTGAGGAGGCGACGTAGCGTCCAATCCTCAGGGGTGGTGTTGAAGGTCAGGGTTGTGAGGAGCCACATCGTGAGCAGGACAAGCAGCGTTGCGGCAAGCCACGTCCCCTTGGCGAGCGAAGGATCCTGTTCAAAGAGGCTGCTCCCATGGAGCACCGCCGCGACCAGGATGAGGTCGTAGAGGACTTCGAACCAGCTCGCGCGTGAACCAGTGGTCGGGGCCTGAACCTGCACGGCCATATCTTCGCAGGGAGCACCCAGGAAAGAGGTGCAACACAGGTAGCCGTCGCGCTGCTCCTCGGGGTTGCATGTTCGTAGGTGATGACGCCGGCCGGCGCCGAGCAGCAGCGGGTCGCGGACGTCCTCCGCCCCCGATGATCAGTAGCAGCCGTCGAGACCGCACAGCCCTGCAGCCATGAGGACCAGGTAGACCTGTGCGAGTGACACCACGACAATGACGGCTCCCGCGATCACCACGGAGGTGAGGGCCTTAGACGCGCTGTCGACCTGAGGGCCCCCGGATCGAACTGCCTTGCGGGCTCGCGTCCCCATGATCAGGGCAATGACGGGCAGGGCGAAGACAAGGCAGGCGAACAGGAGCACGGTGACCACCGCCGCGATATGCATCTGGAGCGGCTTGTCCGGATCCTGAGTGCCCATGGCGACCAGAACGACAACGAGCAGCTCCACGACGATGAGGATCGGGCTGGCCACCGCGCTGATGAGGGCGAGAACCAGTGCCTTGCTCGACGGTGCCATGCGGACCACCCTTTGTCGTAGCAGTCCTCCGGGACACGGGCAGGCTAGCGTGACGAGCCTTCGCGATCGGCCTACGCAGGAGAGTCCGCGTTGCAGCGTTGTCCGCAGGGCTAGGGTCAGACCATGATCCATTCCTTTGATGCCATGGCCGCCGCCACCGAGCGGGAGGACCTGCCCTCCGAGAAGTCACTGACACCGGGCACCTGGACCGGCTATGCCGAGGTGCTCGAGGATGCCGGCCTTGAGGTCGGCGTCTGGGAGCACAGCGTCGGATCCTCGCATGACACGTTTGGGGACGAGGTGTTCGTCGTGCTCTCCGGCCGAGGCGTCGTGCGGTCCGCCTCTGGCGGGGAGATCGCACTCGCCCCGGGTGTGGTGGGTGTCCTGCATGCTGACGACCACACCACCTGGGAGATCACCGAGCCGCTACGCAAGGTCTGGATCGTGCGCGCTGAGGGTGACGGCTGAGGGGATTGCTGTCGGTCGAGCTGACGCGATCACCAACGACCCCGCCTCATGGCGCAACTCCAGCACCCTCACCCCCCGCATTGGAGGAGTGCCAAGGAGCAGCCGAGCCCCGGCAGGCGTGGTCGTCAGGGCCGCATCAGCGGGTGATCACACGGAGTCTGGCGTGCCCTAGGCCTTCTCTGGACTCTTCGGCTGGGTGAACAGCGCGCCTTGCGCTGCCTGCGAACCTGCAAGGCCGCCGCCACGTCCACGCAGCATGTATGCCGCGACGACTGCGAGCGCGGCGCCGAGCAGCGGCCCAGCGAGGTACACCCAGTAGGCGGTGAAATCACCCGCGACGAGATCGGGGGCAAGCGAGCGCGTGGGATTCATCGACGCACCCGACAGCGGGCTCGCCCACAGCCCCGCAAGAGCGATGTATCCACCCACACCGAGCGCGCCGATGATGCCGATGTTCTGGGCTCCCGAAGCAGTCCCGAGGATGACGCTGACGAGTCCGAACGTGAGGATGACTTCCATCAGGAATGCCGCGACATCCGTCGTGGACTGAGCGGGATACGTCGCACCATTGGAGGCGGATTCACCGATGACCGCCTGCAGGAGCAGGACGGCCAGGACCGCACCGACCAGCTGAGCGATGATGTAGCCGGGGACCCGGCGCCAGGGGAAGTCCCCTCGTAGGGCGAACGCGATGCTCACCGCAGGGTTGAAGTGGGCCCCCGAGACTCGCCCCATGAAGAGAATCATCGCCATCACCATGAGCCCCGGTGCGACGACGGCGGCGGTGCGGGAGATGGGGTCGCCGAAGGCGGCGTTCATCATGCCGGCGCCTGCAGCGACAAGGAGCAGAAGGAACGTGCCCATGACCTCCGAGAACAACCGGCGCCATTCCTGCTTCGGGTTGTTGAAGTCGGTGATTCGCTCGACGACGCCCTTGGGCAGCCCCGACAGTCCGAGATGAGGCCAGAAGCCGGGGTCATCCAGGCCATTGGGGGTCACCCCCGGAGAGCTCACGAGGAGGCTCCCACACCCACTCCTGCCGGCTGCTGCTCGGCCGCTGCCTGCTCTGCCTGCGCCACCTGCTCCCTCAGCTGCTTCATGACGGAATCCATCGTCTTCTTGGTCGGCGCCAAGGTGGGGAAGAGGTGCCACGAGGCCAATTCCACGAGGGTCCAGGCGACCTGCGGAGTCATGGCGAAGCCAGGCGTATCCACCTCAGCCGGGATCTCAACACCACGGGCCTTCAACTGCGCAATGATGCCCGGGGTTGCCGCCTTGCCCAGCGCACTGAGCGAGTGGTTGGTGTACTCCCAGTTCACGTGATACTCCGGCGCCGGACGGGCGTTGATGGCGGCCCAATCCTTCGGCTCACGCGGTGCCTCCCGGGTGAAGACGTAGTCAAAGGGCCTGGCGATCGCATCGCGCGCGGTGAAGGGGTCACCCAGATTCCACAGCTTGCGCAATGTCGCGATCATCGACGTGTGTCGATGCTCCTCGTTGTACACCGAGCCTGACTCAACCCACGGCGAGACGACGATCGCCGGGACCCGGTAGCCGGAGCGGTCGAAGGCGAAGTCGCACTGACCTGGGCCGGCGTTGGGGTCCGGAGGGGGAACATCACCCGGGGGCACGTGATCGTAGGTACCGCCCGGCTCATCCCAGCCGATGAACAAGGTGGTGTTGTAGATGTTGGCGCCCGTCTCGCTCTTCATCGAGCGGTAGGCCTTGTAGAGCCGGTTCAGGAACAGCTCGCCCGCCAGGATTGACGAGGGCGGATCGAAAGGAATGACGACGTCGCCTGGCACCATCGCACGATCCGCAGCCGGATGGTAATCGCCATGCCCAGCGAACAGGTTCGGTTCGATGAAGGAGAAGTTCGGCAGCGTGCCCTCCTTCGCGTCCTTTTCGAACTGCGAGAAGGGGGCGAAGTTGGTGGCGAACTTGTCCTTCAGACGAGACATGTGGATAAGGCCCGCGAACGACACGGGGCACGGCTCCATGACATAGACCTTCCAGGTCTTGCCGTGCGCCTCAAGTCGATCGAAGATCGTCTCGGCGGTGTTGTAGTTGATGAAGTTCGACACCGGGTGATTGATGGTGATGTTCGACGAGGTTGCTGCGGTCCAGAACGAGCGGTTCATGAACGTCTGCGAGGGCACCTCTGAGTACCAATGGTCGAAGACGCCGAAGTCGCGCGCGAGGCCGCTCAGCACCGGAATATCCTCGGGCAGGTAGCCCGTCATGATCTGCGAGTACTCCTCGTAGGTGGGCTGGCGATCCATCTGAGGCATGAACGCACTGATGTAGTCGGTGACAAATCCGTCCATCGTCGGCTTGGTGTGCGGGGCCGGTGCATTCCACGGCGCCGTCACGTCGCCACCCATCTTTCCCCGGTTGTGATCGTCCAGCGTGTTGAACAGCTGCACGTTGGTATGGAAGTACTCCTCGCCGGAGTCGGGGTTCGGCGAGTCCATGTCGGTGGCAGCGTGATACTTCACCACACCGCTGCCATCCGGCGGCTGGTGCTCAGCCCAGGCCGGAACGGGATTCGAGAGATCCTTGCCGATGACGCCTTCGAAGGTCTTGCCGTCTGCGGGGCCGTAGAGATGTCCAAGCATGTTGTCGAGCGATCGGTTCTCGAACAGGACCAGGATGACGTGGTCCATGGCGTTGGCGTTGGTGTACTGCGTCATGACTTCCCTCTCGCTTGTCCCCATGAGACTGAACTCAGTCCCCCCGAGCCTGAGTGAGAGCGACGCTAAACGGGGGGAACACATGGCCGCGGCCGCTGAGGGAAATCCCTCAGCCTCACGACCAGCGGGCTTCGACCCCGTGAGATCGAGCCCGTGAGATCGAGCCCGTCATCGTCCACCCGTAGACTCTCGCCGTCTCACCGATGGCAGAGGGGCTGAGTTGGGGCGATACCCGGATTGCGTGCCCCACCCAGGAGCCCGGGGTCCGGCATGACACGTGATCGCGCCGGGCTGGCGCCTGAGGCACTGCTGTCGCTCCCGGTCTTCGCCCTGTCGCTGCTCTGGACGTTCATCGTGCAGTTCGGCGAGGGAGCCGGCGCGGGCGACGGTCTCGGCGCCATCGCTCTACGCCTGTCGTTGCTCGTCGCCCTCCAGGCCCTCATGTTTCTGTTCCCATACCTCACGTGGCGGGTCGTGTGCCCCCACCTGCCCTCCCGGATCTGGACCTGGGTGCTCGTCGTGTCCGTGGTCGTGGGGGCGGCCGTCCGCGGAGTCGCACTCGGCTTTCTGCTGACTCTCTCCGGCGTGACGGACTCGCCGGACCTCCCCTACCGGATTGCCGCGTCGGTCGGCCACTTGGCCGTCGTCACCATGATCCTGTGGTTCCTCGTGAGCGAGGTCCGCGGATTGAATTCCCGGCGCCGTCAGCTCCTGGACGACCGTGACCAGCTCCTCGAACTCCGGCAGGCCGCGGAGCGCGATCTGCAGCGGCTCGGCGACCGAGCCACCGACGAGATTCGGCGATCAATCCTTGAGAGCCTCGGCGGCCTGCAGACCACCAACTCCTCGGATCTCCGGGAGCGACTTCGTCTCACCATTGACGACGTCGTCCGGCCGCTCAGCCACCAGCTCGCAGCACAGCCCCCGGCACGGACATCGCGACAGGAGTACCTCGAGACGACGAAGGTCGATTGGCCGCTGGCAGTCCGAGAGGGCCTCGACCCACGCCACATCCACCCGGTGATCGTCCCGCTCCTGCTGGTCTGGCTGGGCCTCCCGCAGCACTCCTTCCAATACGGTCTGTGGGCTGCAGCAGGCCTGGTGGCGACGCTCATCATCGTGATCCCTGCCTTCTGGATCGCACGGTGGGCGGCCGTTCGGATCACCGCCCACCGCGGGGCAGGGGCCAAGGCCGTGGCGTTCGTCGTCGCGGTGCTCCTCGGCGGGGTGGCGCTGGGCCTGGCGACACTCCCCTACATGCATGACGAGCTCCAGCCACTCCTCTTCATCGTCGCGGCCCCACCTCTCGCCCTCCTGATCAGCGGCCCGCTGGCCATCGCCGAGGCCGCCCGAGATCAGAACCTGGAACTGGAGGCGGATCTGAGGGCCACGACAGCGGATCTCAGTTGGATACTGGCCCGCACCCGCGAGCGGTACCGGCAACAGGAACGCGCCCTCGCCCATGCCCTGCACGGCCGCGTGCAGGCGTCACTTGCCGCCGCGTTCCTGCGACTTGACCGTGCCGTGGCCCAAGGCACGGACGATGAAGCGCTGCTGGCATCCCTCCAGGCCGAGGCGCTCCGGGCAGTCAGCGAGCTTGACCTTCGCGATGCCGAGCCTGATCAGATCGACAAGGTGATGGCACTGACTCAGAGCAACTGGTCCGGAACAGCGGACCTCACCTTCACCCTGGACCCGGCAGCGGCGAGGGCTCTGGCGGAGGATCCACTCTGCGCGAGATCGGTGAATGACCTCATCCCCGAGCTGGTCTTCAACAGCGTCCGGCACGGGAGTGCTCGTGCGATCGAAGTACAGCTCGAGATCGTGGACTTCAGGACCTTGTCGCTCACCGTGATTGATGACGGCAGCAGCGACCTCATGACGACCCGGTACGGACTCGGCTCCGCCCTTCTCGACGAGGCTTCGATCACGTGGAGTAGAACGCGCCTTGGTGCCCGCACCACAACGACTTGCCTGCTGCCCGTCCTCTTCACCAGCGTGGAGTGATGCGATGCCGCTCATCGCGCGAATGGGCGAGTCCGTTGGGCCAGAGCGGTGGATGCGACCACACCGACGTCATTCCTCGGTACCAGGAACTCCAACGGCGAAGAAGAATCGGCGCGCTGCAGCGACTCGTGGATTCAGGGTTCCCTTGGTGTTGATCCCCAGGTCCCGATAGATCTGTTCGATCCATCGCTCGACAGTCTTGCGGCTCACACCGCAGCGCCTGGCGATCTCGTCGTTGTCGTATCCCTCGGCGAGCAGTCTCAGCGCTCGGGACCCGTTGACGCCCAGGAATGCGAAGACGTCATCAGCCCTCTTGTCCTCCTCGACGAGGGTGCTCTGCTCGCGCAGCACCGTCTCCATCGCTTCGATCAGATAGGTCTCGTCACTCACCAGATGCTTGCGCAGGATGCCGACCCCGGGAGGCAGAGCCAGCCCATCGGTGGCCGCACTGGACATATCGGTATGGCGCGTGAAGACGAGGATCGCTATGTCAGGTCGCGATAGCCGCATCGCGTGCGCAAGGTGAATACCGGTTGGCCCTTCGCCCAGGGAGACATCCAGCAGCAGCATGTCCGGATCGAAGGCATCGATCTCACGCCGCGCCTGGGCAACATCCGCAGCCATTCTCACCGTGAATCCGTGCCCGAACAGCACGTCGGCCAGGAGCGCCGCCATGAGCGGCTCGTCCTCGACGACGAGAACACGTCTGTGATCTACCGGCACACCTCAACGCTACGGAATGCAGGTGAGCTCTGCCCCGGCAACGCCCCAGTCTGGCGCGCATCCATGCGGGGCCCTGAGCAAGGCCTCTCGCTCCGCCGAGTCCCATTCACCTGCGATCAGCGAGGAGAGATGACCGATGGATATCCTCCCGCAAGCCAACGTCCAGGAAAAAGGGGTGTCAACTCAGCCAACAACAAGCCCGGATGCCCCGTCGTGCCCCTATGCTCGACTCCACCTGCCCTCAGCAATAGGAGGCCCGCATGGCCATGGAAGAGTTGGAGATCTCCGAGTATTCGGAGTCGCAGAAGACCGGCTTCATTGACGCCATCAAGAAGGGCTTCAAGGGCTACGTCGTCTGGAACGCGCGGTCCACTCGGTCGGAGTACTGGTGGTGGTCGCTCTTCGCCCTCATCGTCGTGATCGTCATGGCCATCTTGGATTCGATCATCTTTGGCGGGCAATTTGGTGCCTTCGGCCCGCTATACACGATCTCTGCCCTGGCGCTGTTCCTGCCCGGCCTGTCCGTCTCCGTTCGGCGCTTGCATGACATTGACCGCACCGGCTGGTGGCTCTGGATCCTGCTCATCCCGATCATCGGCTTCATCGTCCTGCTGGTCTTCGCGCTGCTCCCATCCGCGATGGGACCAACTCGCTGGAACAACCGCATCCAGGCGTAGCACGTGCATCCATGGGCGTACTCATGACCCCGGGGCATGTCGAGTTGACGCACACGCCCTGACAAAGGCCGAGCTTGATCTCGGCGCTGGCTCCGCGGTGATCAGCACGAGTGCGACGTAAGTTGATGCTGTTCGCGCGAGTACGTTGACCACGACCACCAAGGTTCGTGTGGCTGCGGCGTGAAGTCCCGGGATCTGCACCATTGCACCGCTGAAGTCCATGCTCCTCGCGAATTCCGGGCAGCCGGAAGCCACGCTCTGTACTCTTGCGTCATGGTGCCCTTATCCCTGAGGGCGCGCGTGGGCACCGTCCTCGCCCTGTGCGTGTCCGCGATGGTCGCGATGACCACCGTCGCACCCGCGGCCCTCGCCAGCCCAGCAGGGCAGGTGCGCGAATTCTCGCCACTGCCAGGAACCAGTGGTCCCTATGACATCGTCGTGGGGCCCGACGGAGCCCTGTGGTTCACCGAGACCGTGGAGAGCGCGATCGGGCGCGTGACGACCGATGGGGTGGTCACTCAGTTCCCGACGCTGACACCGGGCGCCGGGCCTTACGGCATCACCCTCGGCCCGGACGGTGCCCTGTGGTTCACGCAGCAGGAGGTGGGAAAGATTGGGCGACTGACCACCAGCGGCGTCATGACGGAGTTTCAGGTCCCCAGCGCGAACTCCCTTCCCACGGGGATCGCCGCCGGCCCCGATGGTGCCCTGTGGTTCACCGAGCATGGGAGCAACAAGATCGGGCGCGTGACGACCGACGGGGTATTCACCGAGTACGACATCCCCACGCCCGGCTCCGGTCCGTGGCAGATCGCTGCCGGCCCCGATGGAGCCATGTGGTTCACCCAGTACTTCGCGAGCAAGGTGGGACGCATCGGCATGGACGGACGGATTTCGGAGTTCACGCTGCCCTCTCCCAGTTCTCGACCCTGGGACATCACGGCGGGTCCCGATGGCGCGATGTGGGTGACGGAGCGAGCTGCCAACAAGTTGGCACGGGTGACGACCGGTGGTCGCGTGGCGGAGTTCCCAGTACCCGCGTCGCCCGCCGGGGTGGAGAACGTCGCCCCTGCGCCCGACGGATCGCTGTGGTTCACCAACGCCCAGGAGGACTCGATCGGCCGCATGACTACCTCTGGCGTGTTCACCGGCACTGTGGCGAAGGTGCAGGCGACGAGCCTTGTCGCTGGACCGGGCGGTGCCATGTGGTTCACGGACTATCACACCAGCAAGGTCGGGCGAGTGAAGCGGGGCGGGAAGATCGACTCCTTCAACGTGCCCGCACGCGGTGCGACACCCATGAACCTCGCCCGTGGGCCGGACGGCGCCATGTGGGTCACGGAGTACGCCGCGAATACGATCCGCCGCATCTGCCCCTCGGGGAAGACACGCACCTTCCGGGTGCCCACCCGTGCCGCCACACCCCAGGCGATCGTCGCCGGCCCCGATGGAGCCATGTGGTTCACCGAGTTCTCCGGCAACCGGATCGGGCGCATCACCACTCGCGGCAGGTTCACCGAGTACCTCCTTCCCACGCCCGACTCCGGCCCGTGGGGTATCGCCGCCGGTCCAGACGGCGCGCTGTGGTTCACGGAGTTTCTGGGCAACAGGATCGGGCGCATCAGCACGAGCGGGGTCTTCAGCGAGTATCCGCTTCCGGAGGCCGGTCAGGGCCCGTGGGATATCGCGCTGGGCCCTGACGGTGCGATGTGGTTCACCAATGCGCTCGGGCATTCCATCGGAAGGATCGACACCAGCGGAGCCATAACCATCACGCCGCTCCCCGATCCGGCCAGCTCGCCGTGGGGCATCGCGCTGGGCCCGGATGGTGCCATGTGGTTCACGGAGTTCGCGGGAAACCGAATCGGGCGCATCAGCATGGATCGGGTCGTGACTGAGTTCGCTGTTCCGACGCCCGATGCGCAGCCGGCCAGCATCGCTCCAGGGCCAGATGGTGCGATGTGGTTCACGGAGTACCGGGGAAACAAGATCGGTCGCATCACTGTCGATGGAACCGTCTCAGAGTTCGCCCTACCCACCATGAATGCCGAACCGAAGGGCATAGTTGCTGGCACAGACGGGAACATGTGGTTCGCCGAACGCGCCGCTGGGTTGATCGGCTGGATCGGTACCGGCAAGGGACCCACCCTTACCGCGAGCACGCTGGGATGCCGTCCGAAGCGATAACACCATCGGGCTCACCGATGCGCCCGTGGCGCTGAGCCCGCTGCCACTCATCCCGATGTCGTAGGCCGGGAGCACCAGGCGACGCCGAAGCACCGGAAGCGCCCATAGGTGGCGAATAGTCTGGCGGAAATCCCCACCGCACTCGGTAGAACCCCCGTGCGAATGCTCGTCCACAACCTCCACATCATCATCAACCGCGATACCGGCGAGATCCTCCGCGAACTGACGATCAACACCGCCAGGGACAGCCAACCCCGCGGCGCCAAACCCGGACCCCGCCCTGGACACCGCAAAGGCGGCATGCCCAAGGGCTACAAGTTCAAGAAATTAGACTGTCCCGGGACATCCGATAAGAATGTCCCGGGACTTCACAAAGCGCGCCCGTAGGGATTCGAACACCGGACCTACGCACTACGAGACAAATTCCCTCCCCCACGGCTATGAGGGAATTGCAGTTGTACCAACGGTTTTCGTTCCATCCAGACCGCTCCAGACGACTCCAGTTCACTGGAGTTGGGGCTAACCGTGGCGCTAGCTTCCGGCCCTCCGAAAGCCAATCTCAGCGCTTGGACCTGCGCACAACCGATGCGTCGCACGATCGTCCCGGTCGCCCCGTGGCTAGCGCGGATCTACGTTGCCTGCTGTCGCGCCCGAAGAGGCGTGCCCGATTCGACGCTGAGGCAGCAGCGATGCACCCAGGGCGCCGGCCTCGTCACCCATGGTCCCTGGCAGAACCTCAACCGGTCGGTCGCCGTAGTCACGGTTCGCCAACACAGTCAGCAACGGCTCGCGCAGGTGATCCCATCGACTGACAACGCTCCCAGAGATCACTACGGCGGAGGGCCGTTGGATGCTCGTGTGCGTGATTAGTCCGCGGGTCAATTGACTGGCGTACTCCGCCCACACCTCCCTCGGTGCATCCGCCCAGGGCTCGAGACCATGTCGGACCATGAGTCGGTCGAGTGCCGACCGGGACGCAACCTGCTCCCAGCACTGGTCGAGGCCGCAGTAGCACGGGGATCCTGTCCCGCCGACCGCAATGTGACCACCCTCGGGATGCTGCCCATCGCCCCCTCGGCGCGGCTGGCCCCCCTCGATCAGTGCAACGCCGATACCGGTGCCCAACGTCACGCAGAGCACCGAATCGTGGCCCGCTCCTGCTCCCCAGGTTGACTCGGCGAGGCCCGCGACGACGGCGTCGTTGTCGATCCATACCGGCAGGCCCATCCGATCGGCCATAAGTCCAACAAGATCTATCCCGGAGAACCAGGGGAGGGTGTCAGGGTTGTTGATGACGCCAGTGGTGAGGTCGACCGGTCCGCTTGCCCCAATTCCGACGCCGACGAGACCCGATCCGCTTGGGATCATGTCCAGCAACGCATCGACCAACAAGCTCGCGGCATCATCGGGAGCGGACCCGGCGAAACTTCGGGTGGGCACCGATTCCACCGCGTGGGTGCCGCCACTCGAGTCTGCAACGACCATACGCGTGCCCGTGCCCCCGAGGTCGACGCCCGCCCAGAGTGCCTTCGCTTCCGCCAACGCGTCGCTCATGTCACGCGGCGATGCGCAGTGCAACGCCCATCATCTGCACGCGCTCGCGGTACGCATCCGCTAGATGGGCGTCGGTCACCACCGTGGAGATCGCGTCCAGGCCGCATACGCGGGCGAATGCCGTGGCACCGAACTTCGTCGAGTCGGCGGCGACGACGCATCGTGTGGCCACCTTCAGGGCAGTTCGCTTGATGATGGCGTCGTCCTCGTTCCACTCCGTGCATCCGTGCTGCGGGTCGATTCCGGAGACGGTCATCACGTAGGTATCGAAGACGTGCGACTCCAACGTCGCTACCGCTGATGGGCCGACCAGGGACTCCTCGCTGCGGCGCATGAATCCACCCGTAAGAAGCAGACGGACGTTCGGCGCACCGCGGAGAATGTCAGCCACATGAAGGCTCGGGGTGCACACCGTCAATTCGCGGTCGAACAGTTCACGCGCGACGGCCACTCCAGTACTTCCACCGTCAAGGATCACCGTCTCGCGATCAGCGATCAGCTCGGCGATCGCGCGGGCTACGAGTTGCTTCTCGGCGGCCTGCCGCTCGGCGCGCACGCCGAACGGCGGCTCGTATGAGCCGCTCACGCCCTTGATGGCACCGCCGTGGACGCGTCGCAGAGCGCCGCTGCTCTCCAGTCGGTCAAGGTCGCGCCGCACGGTCATCTCGGATACTCCGAGCGTGACGGCAAGGTCGGTGATGGAGATCTCACCCTCGGCGTCGAGGCGATCGAGGATCACCTGGATCCGTTCAGCGTGCTTCATGGGGGAATCCTTCCATCACCGGCCGTAGCCGCGCAGGGTCAGCCGCTGACCCAGGCCTCGACTTCGTCCAGCCAGCCATCCGTGATCGGGGTCTCGGTGGCGATCGTGTACCAGAGGTTGCCGGATTGCTTCCAGTAGTCCTGCATATGGCGCAGGCCGTCGCGGACGTCGCCCCAGGTGATGTTCATGTCCTCGGGCTGGTAGGCCACACCCATCTCGTCCAGCTTGCCCTTGATGAAGTCAGGGTCGTTGTCCTGCAGGTGGCTCATGAGGAGCACCCCGAGGGAGACGATCTGACCGTGCAGGAACGGCCGGTGAGTCAGGTGCTCCAGCGAGTAGAAGAAGGTGTGCTCCGAGCCTTCAATCGGACGTGGATTCCATCCGGTGTTGTTGAAGGCGGCACCCCCCCAACGCAGCGCATCCATCAAGGTTCGAACGCCACGGTCGTTGACATCGCGGATGTCAGCCGTATTCGTGATGACCGACTGCATGACTTCGTCGGCCGCGGCGATCCACTCAGGGTCATAGGGCCACTTGACCTCGCACCGACCCTCACGCTGGGCGTAGGCCCAGTCCCAGTGTCCGGTGTAGTAGCAGACGATGTCGCCGACACCAGACCGGTTGATGAAGTCTGGCGCGCTGCGCACGATGTCGTAGTCGACATAGACGATCTCGGGGATGGCCCACCCCACGTACTTCAGGATGCCCTTGTCCCGCACGGCAGCGCGCTGGGCGAACGGAGCGTTGACCGACATCGACGTCGGGCACTGGTACAGCGGCAAGTTCAGGCGCCAGGCGAAGTACTTGGCGACGTCGATCGCCACTCCCCCGCCGATGCCGACGATGGCCTTGATGTGTGGGAGCTCGGTCAGATGACGCTCGAGGTCGACGATCTCCAGGGACTCCACCAGGTAGACGTGGCAGTCGGCGTCCGCGAAAGTCGCCTCGAACTTGGGCCACAGGTCCTTGGCCGACACGATCAGGAAGGGCGCATTGACGATCTTCGGGATCTCCGGGAGAAGCTCGCGACCGTAGGCCACGTCGAACAGCTGCATTGTTGCTCCTTAGACGAGGTCTTGCTGTGAGTGAATCAGTCCTTGACCGCCCCGAGGCTCAGTCCGCGCACGAGCTGGCGCTGCACGAGCAAGGTGACGATCGCTATGGGGATGATGGCCAGGGAGGCTGCCGCCGCCATGGCTCCGTATTCGATGGTGCGTGAGGTGACGAAACCAGCGATGTAGACGGGCAGGGTCTTGCCGGCCTGGTCGGCCAGGATCAGGGGCATGAGGAACTCGTTCCAGCACAGCAGTGCGACGAAGATGGTTGTCGCGGCCAGGCCTGGTGCCACCAGCGGCAGGATGATGGAGCGCAGGATGCGGAACTGGCTCGCGCCGTCCACGCGAGCGGACTCCTCAAGCTCGACAGGAATGCCGCTGATGAATCCAACCATCAGCCACACGGCGAAGGGAAGGTTGATCGCCGCATATGTGATCGCCAGGACGATCGGTTGGTCGTACAGCCCCAGCCCGACCACGATCTGGAATAGGGGAACCGCGATCACGATGCCGGGCATGGCCCGGACCAGGATCATCATGCCCTCGAAGGGGCGCCGGGTCCGGAACCGAGGGCGCCGGGCGATCGCGTAGGCGGCGAAGGAGCCTGAGACCACTGCGATGAGGGTGGCGAGCACCGTGACCACGATGGTGATGATCAGGCTCGCCTGGAACTGGCCGTCCGCGAAGACCGTGCGGTAGTTGTCCAGGGTCAACTCGCCGCCGAAGAGGCGCGGGGGCGTCTCGAAAATGGCCACACGCGTCCGAAGCGACGTGAGCAGCGTCCAGTAGATGGGGAAGAGGGCAGCGAGCGTGGCAATGCCCAGGATCGCGTAGGCGGCGATTCGGCCCAGGCGAGTTCCGTTGTGCGTCACGGATTCGCCTTCTTCCACAGCCGGTAGAGCGGGAACATCAGCAGGGTGATGATGACGCCGAGGGCAGCCGCCCGGGAGGTCTCCAGGAAGGTGAAGCCCAGCCGGTAGTCCAGGAGGCTGAGGTTCTGCGTGGCTGTACCGGGACCACCGCCGGTCAGAATGTAGATGATGTCGAAGAGCTTGACACTCTCGATGATCCTGATCATCACAACGACGAGGGCCACTGGGGCAAGCAGCGGCAGAATCACGTGCCGATACTTCTGGAAGGTGTTGGCCCCGTCGACTTGTGCTGCCTCGAGAGGGCTCACCGGCAATGCCTGCAGGCCAGCGAGCATGAGCAGCATCACGAACGCGATGTTTTGCCAGGAGTCGACAATGACAACACTGACGACGGCCATGGTTCGGTCACCGAGCCAGTCGATCGCGGGCAGACCGAACATCTCCAGGGTCCCGTCGATGACGCCGTTGTCGACGTTCATCATCAAGCGCCACATCAGGCCGACCGCGACCGGAGTGAGAAGCAGCGGCATCAACAGCGACGATCGGAAGAACCGCGTTCCCCTCAGCTCACGATTTACGACGATCGCCAGGAGCAGGCCGAGAGGTAGTTGAATCGCCAGCGACAGGATCGAGATGATCAGCGTGACCTTGACTGAATCCCAGAACGCCGACGACGTCAGCAGGTCACGGTAGTTCTCAAGTCCAACGAATTCGCTGGTTGGCGTAAGGAGGCTGCCATTGCGGAATGAGATCCACAGCCCCAGCAGCAGGGGCAGGATCACGACACCCAGCAGGAGCAACCACCCCGGGCTGAGGTAGGCCGCTGTGTATCGGCGAACCTGCCCGGGGGGCGGCTCCTGCTGGGAGCTCATGTTCTAGTTGCCTAGGGTGGCGGAGACTTCGGACTGCATGCTGCTCAGCCCATCCTGGACGGAGGTCTTGCCGGTCAACATGTCCTGCACGTGGACCCCAATCTGGTTGGAGACTTCGGCCCACTGCACGAGGGCCGGAAGCCTGCGCCCGGTCTCAGATGCCGGCCCCAACAGGGCAATGTACGGGTACTTGGCGGTCAGATCGGGATCGGTGACCACTGAGGTGCGCCCGATAGCCGCAGCCCCGTTCTCGATGAACTTCACCGCGTTGTCCTTGCCGAGGAGGCACTCAAGCACCGCCCAGGCGCTGTCCTTGGCCTTGCTGTCGGCCGGGATGCCGATGTTCCATCCCGTGAGCTGGGTGATGTCTGTGTCGCCCTTGGGAATGGAGGCGGTTGCGATCTTGTCAACGAACTTCGACTGTGCCGGATCCGTGATGACCGGGTAGTAGCCCGAGTAGTTGATCATCTGGCCGACGTCTTGCGTCGTGAACAGCGTGGTCGCATCGTCGCCGGTTGCGGTCGTGGCCGACTGAGGGCTGACCGCGAGCAGGCTCTTCATGAACTCAGTTGCCTTCTGCGCCTCTGGGGTATCAAGGGTCACGTTGCCCGAGGCGTCCTGGAGGTCGCCACCGAAGCTCCACAGGAGCTGCAGCCACCACCACGAGTTGACGGAGCTGGCATTGGCGATGACCTGACCGTCGGCCAGCCCGCTCTCCTGGATTGTCTGGGCGTTGGCGAGGTACTCATCCCACGTTGTGGGCACCTTCAGCCCGAGCTGGTCGTAGATGTCTGTGCGGTACCAGAGCAGGAACGGCTCGGTCGAGAGGTTCAGGCCGTAGGTGACCCCGTCGTACTTGCTGTAGTCCTGAAGCGGCTGCACGAAGTCCCCGATGTCGTAGGCCGTGGACTTGCCCAGGTAGGAGTCGAGCTCGGCAAGGGCGTTCTGGCTGGCGAACGGCGCGAGGTACGGGTTGTCGTACTGCACGATGTCGTAGGCACCCTGCTTCGCCTGGAAGGACAGCAGCATCTTCTGGTGGGCATCGCTATAGGGGGCGTCGACGATCGTCACCTTCACGCCAGTCTTGGCCTCACAGTCCGGAAGGCTCTTCTTAATGGCCTCCTCGGTCGGGCTCGGAATGAGGAAGGCCGTAATCTCCGATGCGGTTCCGCCACCCGATGCCGCGTCCCCCGATGGGGCCGACGAGGAGGACGAGCAGGCACCGAGGAGCAGGCTCATGGCGGACGCGCCAGCGATGGCGGCCACCGCAGTCCGGCGATGACGCCGGCGCTTAGCGGGATTGGACTGTGACTGCACGGGGACTCCTTCGGTCACTTCGTGTTGCGCGGTTGTTGGGTGGTGAGGGTCAGAGGATGTCCGTGACCTTGGAGGCCACGGAGAAGGTTCCAGCAGGGATGCCCTTGCGCTGAGCGAGGGCGAAACTGATGGTCTGGAAGGCCAGGGCATCACGGATGGTGAGGTCAATGCCGTCGGCATCGGGAGCAGGCAGCCGGGTGGCCCCCGCCGGCGCATCATCGGAGACCCACGCCACCGACGAACCGGCGGCAGCGAGGTCTTCGGCCAATCGGACGTTTTGGTCGTGATGGGAGCCGCTGCCGTGGTCGAAGAAGGTGACGTTCAACCCAGGGCCTGCCAGTTCGATCGGTCCGTGTCGCAATGCGCCCGCGGACATGCCTTCCACCAGCACCTTGGCGGCCTCCTTGATGATCAGGCCCGCGGCGGACGCTGAAGCTGCCGCCGTGCCGCGGCCGGTGAGCAGGATGTGCTGGTCGCTGGCGAATGTCGTCGAAGCCGTGCGCACATGCGCGTCGAGTTCGTTCAGGAACTGCGCAGCCCTGTCGACAGTACGTCGCAGGCAGCCAACCACGTCCTGGGTCTGGCCCATGTACTCGCCGACGACGAGCGCACTCGCTGCCACCGTGTTCAGGAAACTCTTGCTGCTCACCGACACCTCGTCGCCGGCGAGCAGATCGATACGCGAGTCAGCGCGACGGCCAAGGGTGCTGTCTGGGGCGTTGGTCACGCCGAGAACATGCACATCGCTCAGGTTGAGGGTGTCGAGCAATGCCACGGTCTCGGCGCTCTCGCCGGACTGCGAGGTCAACCACACCAGCGAGCCCGGCACGATGAGGCCTCCGGCCACGTCGAGGAGTTGCGCCGTGTCCACCCACCAGACCGGGAGACCGGCTGCGGCGAGCATCTGCCACGCAGAGAATGTTGCCCAATGACTGCTGCCCATGCCGCTGAGGATCACCCGCGGACGATCGGCAAGATCGATACCCCTGACGGATTCAGCAAGGCCCGGCGCCGAATCCAGGAAGCGGCTCAGGGCAGTTGGCTGCTCGAGGACGTTGCCGAGATAGCCCTCCGCGGGCGAGGTCCAGTCAACAACGACTGACTGCTGCATGGCCAGAAACTAACAGAAATGATGTTCGAATAAACAGTATTCGAACATAACATTTGTGTAACTGCTCAGAAGGTGTGTCAGGCGGCCGTCACTTGAGGCCAGCGGCCACTGGCCGGCCGGCCTGGGCCACCATGAGCACACCACCATCGGACCCCGGCGCCGTGGTCACGGACACCGGAAAACCCGGGCCGCTCGGCGAGCATGAGTAGGGGCCGACGGCCACGGGCCCGTCGAACACCAACTCCCGTACGAGGTGCGTCATCCCCTCGTCGACGAGGCCAACCCGGAGCGTGTCGCCGTCACGCCAGAGCGTGAACTCCGCGTCCCCACTCGAGATGGCCTGCTTGGACCAGTCCGAGTGCTCGCGGGTCTCCACGACGCTGAACCACGGTCCGCCGTCCAACTCGACCCCCGCCTTCAACCAGTTTCGCTCATCAACACGAACCATGAGCCCGCACTGGTCGTACGGCGATGCGAAGTCACACGACAGCCGCATAGTCACGCTGAAGTCACCTGCGCACGCGAGCAGGAACGCGTCACCGTCATCAGCTCCCATCACGCCGCCAGTGTGGCGCCAGAAGTCGCTCACCGGCCTGGTGTCCCACTCGAGCCGCCCCGTGGCATCGACCTCCCACCGCACAGGCTCGTTGACCCAGGTGAAGCCTTCCCAACCTCCGGCAACAGTCATCGAATCTCCTCGATCTCGTGGTGTGTGCATCGCCTACCCACTGTGATCGCACGCGTCGCGGTGCATGATGTCCGGCAGATCATCACAGACACCGCTGCAGCGCGAATGAGCACCCCTGAACTCGGACGAGATCGACGAACGATTCGTGGTGGCTCAGCACGTGATGCGTGAGGCAGCCGCCGTCGCTCTCGGCCACCATCGGAACCTCACTGAGCTCACCATCGAGCAGAAGGGCCCGCAGGACCTTGTCAGTGAGGCCGACAGGGCGGTCGAAGCCATCATCAGGATGCTGTTCTCGCGGCCTTCCCCGAGGACGGATTCGTGGGCGAGGAGACCGGAAACCGTTTGTCTGACAAGGGAATCTGGGTCGTCGACCCCATCGACGGAACACAGGACCTCCTGCAAGGGCTCCCCACGTGGTGCATGTCTGTTGCCTACGCCGTCGACGGTCGGTTGGCCTTCGGACTGATCACCAACCCAGCGACGGGCGACGTCTACGCCCGCCCGCACGGGCGCGGGTGCTACCTGGAACGAGCAGCCGATCCACGCGGCATCAGCGATGAGCCTGGCCGACGGGGTCATCCGATCCGTCGGATCCGGTGCCCTGATGATCGTCTGGGTGGCCACTGGGCAGTGCATCGGATACGTCGAGATGATCATCAATGCCTAGGGCTGCCTGGCGGCCATCCGCATCGTCAACGAGGCGGGTGGCCGCACCAACGACTTCCTCGCCGAGAACGGACGCGCCGGTAGCGGTCCCATCGTCGCGGGAGCACCCGCGGTGTTCGCGCAACTGACCGAACTCCTGGCCTGACCTATCGGGTGAGCGCGTCCAGGAACTCACCTGAAGTGGCGATGTACGCGTCAACGTCCGCCTCGTCAATGGCGTAGGAGACCGAGGGACCAGCTGTGGCGATGGCATCCCAGACGCCGCGGTTGAGCAGGAAGACTTTGCGGGCGTCGGCCAGAGGCAGAACGAGTGAGGCGAAGCTCTCGGCCCCGTTGCGCGGCGCTTGGGGGGTGAGGCGGAACTGGATACGGCCGCCGAGCCGGTCGATGGTCCAGGGGAGGCCGACACGGTCTACCTGCCGCTGTAGGCCGGTCTGAAGCTGCTGGCCCAAGGTTTCCACCCGGCTGCCTGCCGCAGGTGTGAAGATCTCGGCGAGACCGACGCGTGCGGCCGCCATGGACAGTGCGTTGGCGTAGAGCGTGCCGCCCACGGCGAGGCCGTGCGAGTCGCCGGTCTCGAAGAGACCGGGGTCGTGGTCGCGGTTGGCGCCGACGACGTCGGCGATCTGGTCGGTCATGCCGATGACGCCGATGGGGACCCCGCCGCCGATGCCCTTGCCTCCGGTGAGCATGTCCGGCTCAAGGCCGAAGGCGATCGTGCCTCCGCCGTGGACGGCGAACTGGACGTGGGTCTCGTCGACGATCAGGACGGCGCCGGCAGCGCGCACATCCGTATTGAGCGAGGTGACGAACTCCGGGCTAGGGAGCACCAGCCCGCAGTTGGTGAGGGCTGACTCGACGAGGACCGCCGCCACATCGCCTCGAGCGAGGCGGGCCCTCAGCGCCTCGGGGTCGTTGTAGGGGAGGACGTCGGTGGTCTGCGCGGTGGAGGGGTCGAGGCCGGTGAGATCGCCTTCCATGCCGCCGTCGTCGCTGCGCGACCACAGCGTCTGGTCCAAGTGCCCGTGGTACTTGCCGTCGAACACCAGCACCGTGGACCGCCCGGTCGCGACCCGCGCGATGCGGATCGCGTCGGTGTTGGCCCCGGTAGCCGAGAGCGTGAACTGCCACTTCGGAAGGCCGAAGCGCTCAGTGAGCAGCCGGCACACCTCGACCGCGTCGGTGGTCGGGAGCAGGAAGTGGTTCCCGAGGAGTGCCTGGTCGTGGATCGCGCGCACGATGGGCTCAGGAGCGAAACCCGCCGGCATCGCCAGGTCGCAGGCGTTGAAGTCGACGTACACGTTGCCGTCGAGGTCCTCGAACTTCGACCCCGAGCCGCGTACGGCGACGACGGGGGCGTGGCGGTAGAGCGAGCGCATCCAGGCCATCGGCACTCCGCCCGGCATCCTCCGCTCGGCATCGACGAGCCACTGCGCCGAGCGTGGGGTGCGCTCGCGGAACAGGGCGAGCTCGCGGCCCAGGATCTCGCGGGCGCGCTGGATCACCGTCTCGTCGACGTGCGGATACTGCGGGGCACTCATGGTGGTCCTCGAATCTGCGTGCAGGAAACTGCCTGACCCAGCCGGCCGTGCCGCGACACACTACCCGGCTTGGTGGGGGTGCGCGGGATCGTGGTGGCTCAGTTGTCGGTGATGGAGAGGGTGGGGATGCCGTCCGAAGCGAGAAGGCGATCGAGCTCACCGATGAAGAGACGAACAAGACTCCGATCAGGGGATAAACTCCTCATCATGGCTATCTACTCGACGCTCACCAAGCTCAGGTCAGGCGCAACTAGAGCGGCAGCCACCTGCTGCGCAGCGGCACTGGCCGTGCTCGCCCTGCCGCTGGCACACCAAGCTCAGGTCAGGCGCAACTAGAGCGGCAACCACCTGCTGCGCAGCGGCACTGGCCGTGCTCGCCCTGCCGCTGGCATCTGCTTCAGCGGCAAGCATGGAGCCAGGCGCAGCTGGCAAGACCACGTACATTCAGCCGGGCTCCCTGGACGTAGATGCTTCATTGAAGTCGTACAACGGCGCCGCCCAGATGATGGACGGCGCTGCAGTGGTGTACAAGCCGACGTACACCGCCGGCCTGAAGCGAGACCCAGGGGCAACCGTCACAGTCGTCAGCAACGATTTGGTGGTGACCGATGGCACCGTTGCAAGTGGCGAGACGTACGTTGGTGCCACATACGGCTCGAAATCACGGAAGCTGACGGTCCACGAGAAAATTGGTGGCACCACGTGGGGCACGGGCGAACAGGATCTCTTCTTCTGCGCAGGCATCGAGATGTGCAACCGCGACTGGTGGCGGGACTTCCCTAGGCTATGGCCCGAGTGGGGCACGGTGGGCACTGTCCAGCTGGACGTGGGTGAACCTGGCGAGCAGACCACCGTCACCGCTCGGGTGTTCGCGAAGTGCCGTGAGAAGTCATCCGAGTCACGGCCAAGCGACACAACTTCTCCTCAATGTGACGAGTCAGATGTGTCAGATGGAGGACTGCTCAGCTTCACGATGAAGGATCTCGAAGGTGATAGCGGCAAGAGGGCCGTGCGGGACAAGTCAGCAGCAACAACAGACATCGTGTTGGAGACAGAGGGGCTTGACTGGAACGCCTTGATCCGCATCGCGCAGGGCATGGTGCCTGTGCTCCCCGCGCCCTGGATCCCCTCGCCCATGGATCCTTGGACACATGTCCCGGTGACGATGCTGAGCACGTGTGCACAGGCCATCGCTGCAGGCACGCTAGATAACGCGCGGGCAGTGGCCTCATCTAACGGCTTCACCGTGAGAGTGTCGATGATCGATTTTCAGCCACAGGTCGGCTCGACGGACGTGAGGCAGGACCGGATCAATGTGGACATCGTCAACGACCGGATCGTGAACTGTACCTACGGGTGACGAGAGCTCATCGCCCGTAGGTCAGGTCTGGGCTGTGCGCTCACAGGTCAGAACGTAGGTGGGACAAACGACAGCGCGCGATCAGTCGTCGCAATCCATGGAAATCGATATGGCTCAAGTTCAGGAGTGACAACCCGGACGACCGCAACTTCGAATTCACGTCCCATCTCCAGTTCGCGCGCGTAGACGCGGTCGAAGCCAGCTGCAGCAAGGCCCTCCAGCATCACTGCGACATCACCGTGGAAGGTTCCCGTCGATTGGTCGGGGATTTCCTGAACGGAGACTGGGCGCGCATTGGTGAAGACCGACTGAGTCGTGAAGACGTCACTGCGTCGGCTCGACTCGAAGGATCCCCTGAGGAAGTCATCACGTGCACCCGCAACGAATATGGTGCGGGACTGGGCTGCCTCGGTCACCGCCCGCACCATTGCAATCTCGGGATCAAGGTGGCAGCCGTATCCCTTGTAGACCCCCGAACCCCTTTCATTCGACCACAAATGCGCCTCGACAGTGGGGATACCGGGCTCAGTGGGACACCAAAGCAGGGAGACCACGGCGTCAGCCCGGTGTACCTGCTCAAGGAGGCCTCTGATGACCTCGCCCGTGATGGTCGACTGGTCGATCACCAGTCGGGACGCTCCCTTTGCGTGTGCAACACTCCAGCAGCTGACCGCATCGCGCTCGATGCATTCATACAGCGCAGCGCAAAGCGCTTCTGGCACATGATTGCCGGAAGCGAGGCCATTGGTGGTCGGGGCCCAGGGACATCCGAGCAAGGTCTTCTCACCACTTCCCAGCATGACCAGTGGCTCAGGCAGGTACACCTCGTCGCCGGTGAACAGATCTGATGCCCGGGACCAGTTCATCATCCGGCTGTCAACGAGACGGCTCTGCTTGATCTGGGAGAACTGCTCAGGCGGGCACGGCAGGCGGCCGCGCATATCGCCCAGAGTGGCTCTCACATCGGCGACATCACTCTCCTCGGCAACGAACCGCTCGATCGCCTCCATGGCCGCTGACGTGGCCGCAGCGGGGAGCGTCGCCCCCTTGCCGGTCTCGACAGCAAGCGTGTCTGAGCCAGGTCGAAATGCGTTTACGACAGGGATCCCCAAGGTGTCGAGGCCAGTGATATCGGCAAGGCGAGTGATGCCTGCCTTGGGCAGATGGGGCCTTATGCGCTCAAGTGTTCGAACGGGCTCCATCGCCCGATGTGTGCCCTTGACCCAATCCTTCGAAGCACGTAGCTCCCGGCCGTCGATCAGGATGGGGGCATGCGAATCGCCATTCACTCCGTCTACCCCCCGCACGGACGCAGGGCCACGGCCTGCTTCTTCCGATGACATAGCTCCTCCTGGCGTCATTGCTCGACAGTGCGATCAATGCTTCATCTGAGCAGTTGGTCTGGGACGGATGGAATGAAGGACTTCGCACGATCCGTGACCGCCACCCAGGGAAAGCGGTAGGGCTCCAGCCCCGGCACCAGCACGCGTACCACTGCCACCTCGAACTCTTGACCCATCGTCAGCTCCCGTGCCAGCACTGTGTCGAAGCCAGCGCGGGCGAGACCGTCGAGGATGACAGAGACATCCCCGTGGAAGGAGCCCGTTGCCCGATCGGGCAGGTCGTTCACCGAAACTGAAGTGGAGTTGTATGTGAACAAACCGGCCCCGTGAACATCACTGCGTCGGCTCGACTCGAAGGATCCCCTGAGGAAATCATCGCGAGCCCCAGCCACAAAGATGGTCCGCGCCTGGACCGCCTCGGTGACGGCGCGGATCATGGCGATCTCCGGATCGAGATGACATCCATAGCCCTTGTACATGCCGAGCCCGGTATCGTCTGACCACACAAACGCCATGCACGTGGGAATCCCAACTTCGGTCGGACACCACATGATCGCCACGTCAGAGTCCGCTGAGCGAATCTGCTCGATCAGGCCGCCAATGATCTCACCACGCACCGTGTCAAGGTCGACCATGAGACTGTTCACGCCCTTGCGGTGGGCTACCTGCCAGCAACTCGTCGCATCACGCTCAACCACTTCATAGAGGGCCGCACACAACGCCTCGGCCACGTGATTCCCTGAAGCGAGGCCATTGGATGACGCCGCCCACGGTGTCCCGATCATCTCCGGCTGAGAGCACGGCAACTGCACCAAGAGCTCGGGCACGAACTGCTGCTCTCCGGTACGGAGGTTCCACATGGAGGACCATGGGAATGCGCGATTCGCGACAACGCGTGCGTAGGCCATGAGGGGAAGACGATCGACGGGGGCAGCCAAGCGGTCGCCAACCTCGTCAACCGTCGCGATCAGGTCCCGAACGTCATCTTCTTCCCCTACGAAGCGCTCGATGGCCTCCATCGTGGCCGAGGTGGCCGCGGCCTCCAGCGTCGCCCCCTTGCCCGCCTCCACGGCCAGCGACCCCGACGCTGGCCGCGTGGCGATCACCACCGGAACACCGAGTGTGTCGAGTCCAGTGATGTCCGCCACGCGCGTGATCCCTGCCTTGTGGAGGTGGGGTCGAATCCGTGCCAGAGTGAGCGAAGGATCCATCGCTCGGTGTGTTCCTGCCACCCACTCCTTGTCGGCCCGGATCAGCTCTGAGCCAAGTCGGATCGCAGGGAAGGACTCGTGTGCCGAAACGCCTGACTCGCCTTGCGTCATGGCCTAGAGAACCTGTCGAGTCGCGAGCGCATGGAAAGCACCATGGCGTTCCATGAGCTCCAGGTAGGTGCCCTCCTCGACGACCCGACCAGCCTGCATCATCGCAATGCGATCGGCCCCGATAATCGTCGAAAGCCGATGGGCGACGACAATCCGGGTCATTCCGAGCGCTGCGAGGTTCTCGCTGACGACTCGCTGCGTGACATTGTCGAGAGCGCTCGTTGCCTCGTCCAGCAGCAGGATGCGAGGTCGTGTGGCCAGCGCACGAGCAATGAGGAGCCGCTGGCGCTGTCCACCGGAGAACGCGCCACCGTTCAGCGTGATCATGGTGTCCAGTTTCATCGGCATGGCATTGATGTCATCGGCGAGCGCCACGACCTCAGCCAGCTCCCATGCCTCTTCGGCAGACAGTGTCGTCGCGCCAGCAAGATTCTGGTGGATTGTGCCCGGCATCAGCTGTCCGTCCTGGAGCACCACTCCGAACTGACGCCGAACCGATTCAACATCCAGGGAGGACAGATCCTGATCGTCGAACCGAACTGAACCTGCCTCCGGAGTCTCAAACCCCATGAGCGCACGCAATACCGTGGACTTGCCGCAGCCCGACTGTCCCACGAGTGCGACCATCTCACCCGCATTGATGTGAAGATCGAAATCATCCAGCACGGCCGGGCTGTCGGGATGATAACGAAAGGTCACCGAGCGGAGTGAGACTTCACCGCGGAGTGGGCCAGGGTCAGAGCGCCCTTCACCCGATTCCGGTGCCTCGGCCACAAGTTCAGCTGCGCGCTGCATCGCCGGTCGCAGTTGCAGTCCCGTGCCGATGCCCGTGACAAAGGTCATGATCCCGGCGATGAAGAGCATGTAGGTGGTCTGGAACGCGATGAACGCTCCGACATCCCTGCCTGTGTCTGTGAGAAGCACGCCAGCAAAGAGCACCGCCGTCGACAACGAGCCGACTGTTGCCCCGAAGAGCATCTGGTGTGAAATGCGAATAGTGAGCTGCTGGCCAACAGCATCGCGAAAGCGCTCGGCCCAGGCTGCGAAGGCTCGGGGCTCAGCTCCGGCCACACGCAGCTTCGGGATGGCACCCAGCACCTGGTAGAAGAAGCCGTTCACCCGACCGGTTGCCTCGTCGACCGATCGTTGAGCACGAGCGACACGCGTAGCGAAGATCAATGACAAAGCCAACACGATGAGGCCCCACGCCATGGCGACGAGGGCGAGGGTGGGGATGTAGATGAACAGGATCACGACTGAGACCAGCGAGGCAATGATCACGGGCAATGCCCCGATGATCGACTGCTCAATCGGGTCGCGTGCAGTCTCCAGCGCCGCCAATCGCATGCTGAGGTCACCGGGGCCGAGTCGCTTCACGAGCGCAATCGGACTGCGCAGCACCCGACCCCAGATACCGCGCTGGAGCTTCAGAGACACTGATGCCTCAAGGCTCGTCGCTGCCGCCGTCTGCGCCATCTGCACCGGCAATACGGCGATAGCGGCCATCACCAGCGCGACAACCAGCCAAGCCAGCCTGGCGCGGTCGCCCTCGGGGATGATTTCACCGTATACAACACCGGAAGCCAGCGGAACCGTCAACGTCACAGCAGCGATGACGGAGGACCACAGCAGCACGCGCACTACCTGACGGGACTCGCCCGAAAGCGCAAGGCGAATGAGCCGCGAGGGACTCAGGTTCTCGCCCACTGGGGGCTTGGAGAACACGAAGGCGTGCGCGATCAGTGACGGCGCGCCAGCCGCGTCCGCATCCACCTCAATGCCGTTGGCATCGATGATGACGCCTTGGCCCTTGCGGATCACCAGGGCAAGCGGTGCTCCCTCGACGGAGAAGCCGACCATCGGCTCCACCGTGTTGACCCACCACTGCCCAGATAGCGTCACCGTACGCACGAACAGCCCTGACGTGGTGGCAATTGCACGGACCGCAGCGGTTCCCTCGCG
Source organism: Actinomycetota bacterium (assembly GCA_003456155.1). Taxonomy (GTDB): domain Bacteria; phylum Actinomycetota; class Actinomycetes; order S36-B12; family S36-B12; genus UBA10649. Next base: position 30,462 of record DMPC01000001.1, read on the forward strand.
CCCGCGCAACCCACCCCTAGGGATCTTGATCGAGAAGCCATTCACGTGAGCGACCATCGATGCGACCACCACGAGCGGCTCGTCTGATCTGACTGACGACACAGAGGTCCCGCGGTCGACAAGCTCACGAGCGAGCAAACGCAGACCTGCGGCCTCGATCTCCGCGGAGACTGCGGGCTCGGTCAGCGCTCGTTCGCGCTCCTTGACCTCGCCCTGCACGAACGAACGAACGGCACAATCCCCCGCCAGAGCGAAGAGCCACGTGACTCCCGTCAGCCGTTCGGCGGCATCGACGAGGTCGAGCGGATGCGCAGTGAGTACGGTGCTGCCTTGACCGACGATGCTCATGCGCCCTGCGATGGGTGCGCCACCTTTCGGCATTGCGGTCCCGGCCAGTGTGGATTCCCCCTCCACTACACGAACCCAGGACAGCCGGTCGACGATTGCGGCGTTTCCAGATGTGATGATCATGGGTTCCGTACTCAGCCGGTCGACATGACCTGCAGGTGGAGGCACCGTTGGCCGGATCACGGAGCAGAGGGCCTCGGCTGTCGCGATCACTGCGGCCGCGAACTCGTCATCGGTCGCCTCTGCAAGGGGAACCTCAACAGCCGTGGCGTGGTGGGCCAGCACCCAGACTTGACCCGGAGGCGGGGCGGGTGTCGCGAGAATCGCCGGTGCGAACAGCGTGACGACGGGAACGCGACGTCCGGCACCCTCACCCGGGACATCCTCCGCAAGAAAGATCGTCGTGTCACCCGCCCGAAGGAACAATGGGGAGCTCGGATCGAACGGCTCAGCTCGCTCGACTGTGATGACTTCGCTCTCTGGCATCGCGCTCACTCCTGCACCAGCCTCGCGTAGACACCGTCAAGGGCCATGAGTTCTTCATGACGACCCATCTCTACGACCCTGCCCGATGACATGACGAGAATCAGGTCGGCGTCACGCACGGTACTGAGTCGATGTGCGACCACGATCGTCGTGCAGCCGCGGCGCTGTAGAGCTGCGTCCACCTCAGCCTCAGTCTCAGCGTCAAGCGCGCTGGTGGCCTCGTCGAGAAGCAGGATGGAAGGGTTGCGCACGAGGGCACGTGCAATCTCCAGCCGTTGTCGCTGCCCTCCCGACCAGTTCGTTCCACCATCGGCGACGACGGCTGCGTAGGATCCGATTCGCGCGGCGATTGCGGAGTGGATCTGCGCATCCTGGGCGGCGCGAACGAGATCCTCTTCCGAGGTCGACGTATCCCACAGGGTCAGGTTCTCCTTGACGGTGCCGCTGAACAAGGCGATCCGCTGGTCGACCATCGCGATCGAGCGACTGATGACAGGACGAGGAATGTCCTGGCGCAAGCGACCGTCGAATCGAACTTCACCAGACCACGGCTCATGAAGGCCGGCGAGCAGGCGCACCAGTGTCGACTTTCCGCTGCCGGAGGTGCCGACGATGGCAACCCGCGCGCCAGGCGGAATGTCGATCGAGAAGTTGTCAATGAGGGGTGGGACTGTGGTCTTGAATCCAAAGGTGACATTGCGCATGGAAATCGCCCCGCGAAGGCGGGCCTCTTCCCCCGGCATCAATGCAAAGCGCTGGATTCTCGGGTCGCAGGAGACATCGATCTTCTCGTCAAGCACGTCGTCGAGTCGTCTCACCAGATTCTGGACCTGCTGCATCATCCATGCGAATCCGACAAGGTCGGCGATCGGTCCCTGGAAGTAGTTGACAAGGACCGTGAAGGCGACCAGCGAGCCGATCTCAAGCGATCCGTTGATCACCTGCAGTGCGCCGACGCCTAGCACCGCAGCCGATGTGAGCGCCCTGAGCAGCGTTGGGACGGCATTTCCGACCTGAGTGTGCAGCGCGATCTCCTGCCGCACATCGGCGACACGCACTGCGGTGCCCTCCCAACGAGCGTAGAAGTCACCTTCGAGGCCACCAGCCTTGATGGTCTCTAGCGTGAAGGCTCCATAGGCGGTCGTCTGGGCAAGCATCGCCTGCTGCTGCACGAGGAGTCGTGCCGAGTCGCGTCGGCGCTTGAGGGCGCTGCGAAGCGCAAGGAGGTTGCCGAGTGTGAGAATGAGCGCGATCAAGGCCAAGAACGGATCAACGACGAACATTGCCACCGCATAGACGGCGACAGTGATGGCACCCACCGAGACGACAGCGAGTCGACCGGTGAGCAGCGCCGCTACCTCCTGATTGTGCTGAACACGCTGCGAGAGGTCGGGGATCGACCGCGCCATGAAGTACTTCTCAGGCAGACGTAGCGCCTTGCGAACGAAAGCCGATGAATCGACGATCGTCATCCCGATTGAGGCACGAATGAGCACGCGCTGTTGAAACCAAGTGATGAGCACTTGCAGAGCAACAATTGCAAGGAGCCCGATGATCAGGCTCGAGGCCGCACTTCGATTCCCGCTGATAAGCACGTCATCGAGGAACATCTTCGAGATCGCGGCAATAGCTAGGCCGGGCACCGTCACCATGAGGCCGAGCAGGACCACCGCGATGACTTCGTTCAGCGCCTTGAAGACCCTCTGCAGCACCCCTCGCCATGGGCGTGGCCTTGAGCCACTCTTCGTGAAGTCTGGGGAGGGGCGGAGAATCAGGCATACCTTGGAGTACTCGGTCTCGAGTTCTGCGGATGTTACGAATCTCGGTCCGAATGCAGGATCGTTGAGTTGGGCTCCCCCCTCGACCAATCCCTCAAGCACCACAAAGTGGGACCCCCTCCAGAAGAGGATGACCGGGTAGCCGTTCCTGTGGAGGTTCGCTGCACGCAGGTAACTGCCGTGTCCGTCCAATCCATAGTGTCGGGCCGCCTTCAGCAGATCCGACATGGATGTACCGTCCCTCGAGGCACCGCATGTCTCGCGCAGCTCTTCGAGTGGAATCCACTTCCCGTAGTAGGCGAGCACCATTCCGAGGGCCGCAGCACCGCATTCGGTGACCTCCATCTGGAGGTACGTTGGCACCCTAACGCGGCGGTCGCTGCCGTGAGGCAGGCTTGCCTTCTTCTCAGAGGCTTCCTCGGTGACAGTCATCAGCGGAAGATCTCCGATGCCACGGACTGACGCGAAGTCTCGATGGACGCGAGCCCGATTGACGTGATGGGCGGCGCCTTCGGCGGACCCTCACCGACAGTCCATGCGTACCCGCTTGGAGTGCTTGCCGGCACGAGCTCGATCTGCACCTCGTACAACGGCCCTTGCTGTGCCACCTCCGCAGCCAATGATCCGGACCCCAGCACCGCGGCTATACGAGTGCTCGACACCGGAGTCTCGCTCACGTTCTCGACTATCCCCATGAGCCGGCCACCGCTCTGTTGGTTCACCGTCGGGAACGCGATGGTCACATTCTGGCCAACGAGAAGTCCACTCACCTGGGCCGATCCCACCAGTCCGAGGGCCATGGCGCTCTCTCCTGCCGGTGCCAGCAGGAAGACCGGGGAACCCACTCCCGTCACCTGACCGACTACGGCGTCGCTGTCGGCAACGACACCATCCATGGGAGAGACAACCTCAATCTCACCGACGGCTGGATTGATGAGGGTGGCAAGCCTCTGCCCTGTGGTGACCGAATCGCCCTCCGCAACAAACACAGCACCGATCACCCCCGATTCGAGGGTTGCGACCGGGAGAAGACCCGACTTGGGTGCGATCGC
>DMPC01000093.1:0-2535 GCA_003456155.1 Actinomycetota bacterium
CACGATCGTCTCGGGGACGGGCGATGTCGCGGAGCTCGAGTCCCTGGTGCGTGTCCTGGCGCCCGCGGACTGAACGAGCATCGGTCGGACTCCCGACCGCCCTACTCGCCCTCCTCGTCAGTGACGCGGACGCGGGCGGCATCGAGCCAGGCCTGACATCGCTGGGCCAGGGCTTCGCCGCGTTCCCAGAGGGCGAGGGACTCCTCGAGGGAGAGCCCTCCGGACTCCAGGCCGGCCACGACTGCGGCGAGCTCGTCCCTGGCCTGCTCGTAGGTCAGTGCCTCGACTGATCCGTCCGGCATGTCCCCTCCTTGTTCGTCGGTCATCCCATCACTCCCCGTCCGTCTCGCGTCGCGCACGGATGCGCCCGCGGGCCAGTCGGATGTCGAGCATCGTCCCGACAGGTGCCGCATCGGTATCGCGCACGATCTCCCCGGCGTCCGTGAGCACGATGGCGTACCCGCGGTCGAGAGTCGCCGCGGGTGACAGGGCGCGCACCCGTGCGGCGAGGTGCGAGACGTCGGACGACGACGCGTCGATGCGGGAGATGACAATGGAGCGGGCCCGCTGCCGGCGATGGCGGAGCGTCTGCTGCTCGCTCTCGAGGAGGTGACGCATCACGCGGGTGGTGCGATCCCGCAGGCCGAGGATGAGGGCCTGCTGCTCCGCCAGCGATGGCACCACGCGCTTGGCCGCGTCGGTCGGAGTGGACGCTCTCAGGTCTGCCACGTAGTCGAGGAGGGGGGCGTCCTGCTCGTGGCCGATGGCGCTGACGACGGGCGTCGTGCACGCGGCGACCGCTCGCACCAGGGTCTCGTTGCTGAACGGCAGCAGGTCCTCGACGCTGCCCCCGCCACGGGTCACGATGATGACGTCGACATCGGGCATCCGATCCAGCTCCGTCACCGCCTCCGTCACGGCGGATACCGCCTGTGCGCCTTGGACAGGAACCTCGCGGATCTCGAAGGCGATGGACGGCCAGCGCTCTCGGGCATTCGCGAGGACGTCCTGCATCGCCGCGCTGTTGCGACCGCAGACGAGTCCGACGCGTCGCGGCAGGAACGGCAGCGATCGCTTGCGCTCAGGTGCGAACAGCCCCTCGGCCGTCAGCAGATCCTTCAGGCGCGCCAGCTCCTCCAGAAGCGTGCCGAGGCCGACGGGTCGGATCTCGCGTGCGAGCAGTGACAGCGATCCGCGCGCGGCGTAGAAGTCCGGCTTCGCATGGACGAGCAGTCGCTGGCCCTCCTGAAGAGGTGGATCAAGGCGTCCGATGACGACGGAATCCGCCTTGACCGTCAGCGACATGTCGACGTCGGTGTCGCGCAGGACGAAGTAGTGGAAGCGGGCGCCCGGGCGGGGTCGGTACTCGGCGACCTGGCCGTCCACCCAGACAGAACCGAGTCGATTGATCCAGTCGGCAAGGGACCGCGCGATGGTGCGGACAGGTGCCGGGGAGTCCGGGCTCGTGTCCAGGGCCATGCTGGGCAGCCTACGGCGCGCTCACCAACGCCGGGGATCGATGAGTCGGACATCCGAGGAGGCCAGCGCGTCATCTGCCGCGCGAGGCGTGATCGACGCCCATGTCTCGCACACCTGCTCCAGCTCGGCGGGCGACGTGACGCCCACGACGACGTGCGTGGCCCAGGGCAGGGAGCGCACGTGCTCGAGGCAGGCGGCCATCGGGGTGCTCCCGGATGCGGTGACCGACGCTCGAAAACGGGCGACATCGGGGTGGTCGGCGAGGCCACCGGAGTCTGCGAGCAGGACGCCCTGGAGGAAGGCGCTGCGCACAACCACCTCGGTTCCCTGAGCGGCGAGGGCGGCGAGAGTTGCTGAGCCGTCGAGTCGACGGTCCAGGACATTGGCCGGAACCTGGACGACCCCCAGGTGGCACTGCCGGGACGTGAACGCCTCGACCGAGTTGCCCAGGCCCTCGTCGTCGTAGACGGAGACACCCACGCGCGCCACCGTGCCTGAGTCGAGGAGTCGGCCGAGTTCCCGCGCTGTCCGGGTGCGGGAGGTGTCGTCGAGTCCGTCCCAGTCGTGGATGAGGACAGCATGCATCCGCGTCAGGCCGAGGTCGTCCAGAGCGGAGCTGACCTGGCCGGCCACGTCGCCGGCCCCGGAGACCTTCGTGGTGATGGTGAAGTCGTGGGCGAAGGGACGCAGTCGCCTCTGCGCGTCTGCGTAGCCTGCCGCGGTGTCGACCGAGTCGATCTCCCACTCGTGAGCCACGGCAGCAATTCCGGCGATCGCGGTGTCACTGAGCCGACCCACGGCGTTGGTGGCGCCGTACGGATCGCCCCACTGGGCGGTGCCGAGCATCAGCCGTGTCACGGCCCCATCCAACCAAGGCCGGGGATGGGTCATCTGCCGCCGGGGCCACTTGCGCCTAGCATGGACGCATGGCTCCCGGGAAGAAGGTCCTGCTGGCGGCGCCGCGCGGTTACTGCGCGGGCGTCGATCGGGCGGTCGTGACCGTCGAGAAGGCCTTGGAGCACTACGGGTCCCCGGTCTACGTGCGCAAGCAGATCG
>DMPC01000093.1:2699-3187 GCA_003456155.1 Actinomycetota bacterium
GTCTACGTGCGCAAGCAGATCGTCCACAACAAGTACGTCGTGCGAGCGCTCGAGGAGCGGGGCGCGATCTTCGTCGACGAGGTGGAGGAGGTTCCGGAGGGCTCGATCGTGGTGTTCTCGGCGCACGGGGTTGCGCCCAGCGTCCACGAGGAGGCCGAGGAGCGGAACCTTCGGACCATCGACGCCACCTGCCCGCTCGTCACCAAGGTCCATGCCGAGGCCCGGCGATTTGCTGCCGAGGGCTACCAGATCGTCCTCGTCGGTCATGAGGGTCACGAGGAGGTCGTTGGCACCATGGGCGAGGCGCCCGGGGTCATGACGCTCGTCGAGGATCCTCAGGACGCGGCTTCCGTGGAGCTTCGCGATGAGGGCAAGCTCGTCTGGCTCTCCCAGACGACGTTGTCGGTGGACGAGACCATCGCGACCGTGGATGTCCTGAAGTCCCGCTACCCGAACCTGATCAGCCCGCCGAGCGACGACATCTGCTA
>DMPC01000094.1 GCA_003456155.1 Actinomycetota bacterium
GAGTCGTCTACCTCGTCGTGATCGGTCTGACCGTCGTCGTCGGCTTCATCAATGCGCTGCTCGGCGGCGGAACCCTCGGCTGGCCTTCCGGACTCGCCCTGCTGATCGGCTCGGTCTACGGAGCGCTCGTGATCCGACGAGACGCCGACTCCGCGGCGTTCATCATTCCTCCGGTGGCCTTCCTCGTCGCGACCCTGACCGCAGGTCAGGTGTTCCTCGACGCAAACGAGGGCTCGCTGCTCAACAGGGCCGTGATCGTCTTCTTCACCCTCGCCGAGAACTGGATCTGGATCATCGGCAGCACCCTCGTGGCGCTCGTGATCGTCCTGGTCCGTCGACGCAGGTCCTGACCGCCGGGCCTACCTGCCGCTCTGTGCCGCCTTGATGTCGCGGCGCAGCTCAGGAGGCAGCGCGAACATCAAGGTCTCCTCCGCGGTGAAGACCTCCTCGACCGTTCCGAACCCACGGGCCCGCAACCAGGCCAGCACATCATCGACGAGGATCTCGGGGACAGACGCTCCGCTCGTGACGCCGACCGTCGACGCGCCTGTGAACCAGTCCTCGTCCAGCTCCTCGGCAAAGTCGACGCGGTAGGACGCTGCGGCACCCGCCTCGAGGGCGACCTCCACCAGCCGGACCGAGTTCGACGAGTTACCTGAGCCGACGACGATGACGACGTCGCTCGAGGGCGCGATCGCCTTGACAGCCGCCTGACGGTTTTGGGTGGCGTAGCAGATGTCGTCACTCGGCGGGCTGATCAGGTGCGGGTATCGGGACTTCAGCACGTCCACCGTCGCGATGGTCTCATCCACCGAAAGCGTCGTCTGGGAGAGCCAGACGAGCTTGCCGTCATCGTGGAGCTCCACGGACGCAGCGTCCCGAGGATCCTCCACGAGAGTCATGACCCCGGGCGCCTCGCCCATGGTGCCGACGACCTCCTCATGGCCCTCATGACCGACGAGGACGATCTGGTAGCCCTCGGCAGCGAATCGCCGGGCTTCGGCATGGACCTTGGTGACGAGCGGGCACGTGGCGTCGATGGTCCGAAGGTTCCGCTCCTCGGCCTCCTCGTGGACGCTCGGTGCCACCCCGTGCGCGGAGAACACCACGATCGAGCCCTCCGGCACCTCCTCCACCTCGTCGACAAAGATCGCGCCCCGCTCCTCGAGTGCCCGCACGACATACTTGTTGTGGACGATCTGCTTGCGCACGTAGACGGGGGATCCGTAGTGCTCCAGAGCCTTCTCGACCGTCACGACCGCCCGGTCGACGCCCGCGCAGTAGCCGCGCGGCGCCGCCAGCAGGACCTTCTTCCCCGGGGACATGCGTCCATGCTAGGCGCAATGGGCCCGAGCGGCAGATGACCCATGCCCGGCCTTGGTTGGATGGGTCCGTGACACAGTTGATGCTCGGCACCGCCCAGTGGGGCGATCCGTACGGCGCCACCAACGCCGTGGGTCGGCTCAGTGACACCGCGATCGCCGGAATTGCTGCCGTGGCTCACGAATGGGAGATCGACTCAGTCGACACCGCGGCAGGCTACGGGGACGCGCAGGAGCGCCTGCGTCCCTTCGCCCACGACTTCACCATCACCACGAAGGTCTCCGGGGCCGACGATGTGGCCGGCCAGGTCGGCTCCGCTCTGGACGATCTCGGTCTGACGCGGATGCATGCTGTCCTCATCCACGACTGGGACAGACTCGACGACACCTTACGCACCCGGACAGCGCGGGAACTCGGCCGACTTCTCGACTCAGGCACGGTGGCGCGCGTGGGTGTCTCCGTCTACGACGACGAGGGCCTGGGGCACGCGGTGGAGGTGTTCACGTCCCGGCAGTGCCGCCTGGGAGTCGTCCAGGTTCCCGCCAACGTGCTGGACCGTCGACTCGACGGCTCAGCAACTCTCGCCGCCCTCGCCGCTCAGGGAACCGAGGTGGTCGTGCGCAGCGCCTTCCTCCAGGGGGTCCTGCTCGCAGACTCCGGTGGCCTCGCCGACCACCCCGATGTCGCCCGGTTCCGAGCGTCGGTCACCACATCCGGGAGCAGCCCGATGGCCGCCTGCCTCGAGCACGTGCGCTCCCTGCCCTGGGCCACGCATGTCGTGGTCGGCGTCACCTCGGCAGCCGAGCTGGAGCAGGTGTGCGAGACGTGGGCGGCGATCACGCCTCGCGCGGCTGATGCCGCTCTGGCCTCCTCGGATGTCCGACTCATCGATCCCCGGCGATGGTGAGCGCGCCGTAGGCTGCCCGGCATGGCCCTGGACACGAGCCCGGACTCCCCGGCACCTGTCCGCACCATCGCGCGCTCCCTCGCCGACTGGATCAATCGACTCGGTTCTGTCTGGGTGGACGGCCAGGTCGCCGAGTACCGGCCCCGTCCGGGTGCCCGCTTCCACTACTTCGTCCTGCGCGACACCGACGTCGACATGTCACTGACGGTGAAGGCGGATTCCGTCGTCATCGGACGCCTTGATCCACCCCTCCAGGAGGGACAGCGACTGCTCGTCCATGCGAAGCCCGACTTCTACGCCGCGCGCGGATCGCTGTCACTGCTCGCTCGCGAGATTCGACCTGTAGGCCTCGGCACCCTGCTCGAGGAGCTGGCACGCCTGAAGGACCTGCTGACGGCCGAGGGACTGTTCGCGCCTGAGCGCAAGCGAGCGCTGCCGTTCCTGCCTCGACGAGTCGGACTCGTCTGCGGTCGCAACAGCGCGGCGATGCAGGACGTCCTCGCCAATGCGCGCGAGCGCTGGCCGTCCATCGCCTTCGAGATCCGCGAGGTTCCCGTTCAGGGCGCACAGGCGGTGTCCGCCGTGACGGAGGCCGTGACCGAGCTGGATCGGATGCCCGATGTCGACGTCATCATCGTGACCCGCGGCGGGGGAAGCGTCGAGGACCTGCTGCCGTTCAGCAACGAGACCCTGGTGCGAGCGGTCGCCGCGTGCACGACGCCCGTCGTCAGCGCCATCGGCCATGAGCAGGACGCCCCCCTCCTCGACCACGTGGCCGACCTGAGAGCGTCCACTCCGACCGACGCAGCCAAGCGCGTCGTGCCATCGCTGGCTGAGCAGCAGGCCCTCATTCTCGGCCTGCGGGATCGCACCGCTCGGGTGATGCGCCATCTCCTCGACAGCGAGCAGCAGACGCTCAACCATCGCCGTCAGCGGGCACGTTCCGTCGTCATCTCCCGGATCGACGCGTCGGCGTCGGACGTCTCGCACCTCGCGGCGCGCGTGCGCGCCCTGTCACCCGCGGCGACTCTTGACCGCGGGTACGCCATCGTGCTCACCGAGGCCGGGGAGATCGTGCGCGACGCCGATGCGGCTCCCATCGGGACGATGCTCGACATCCGACTGGCCCGCGGGCGCATCCGCGCGAGACGCGAGATGGACAGGGAGTGATGGAATGGGCGGCGATCAGGGAGGGAACATGCCGGATGCATCGGTCGATGCACTGACCTACGAGCAGGCCAGGGACGAGCTCGCCGCTGTCGTGGCCGGCCTGGAGTCCGGAGGGCTCTCCCTCGAGGAGTCCCTCGCCCTCTGGGAACGAGGCGAAGCCCTTGCCCAGCGATGTCAGGCCTGGCTCGATGCCGCCCGCGTCCGAGTCGCCGACGAGGAGAGCGAGTAGGGCGGTCGGGAGTCCGGCCGATGCTCGTTCAGCCCGCGGGTGCCAGCACCCGCGCGAGGGACTCGAGCTCCGCGATATCGCCCGTCCCCGAGACGATCGTG
>DMPC01000073.1:0-1381 GCA_003456155.1 Actinomycetota bacterium
CGCCCTCGTGCGGCTCGGCATGGAGAGGCTCATCGCCTCGGATGGGTTGATGTCCACCTTCTCGCGAGCACCCTGCTCACCCCGGAAGTGCAGCTGTGGACACAGGATCTCGACTCGCGACGGCCGCTCGCGAGTTGGCTGCCGCCTGGAGCCCCGCATGACGCACACCGAGCCAGCACCCGGCCACGGCTAGTCTGGGGCGCCTCATGACGATCGGGAGATCAGCAGTGTCGACCACACGAAGCACCCGGGCTCAGATCGCCCTCGAGGCCGCCATCACGGCGGTCATCGCCTTCGTGCTCTCGCTCCCCGTGCTCGGTCCCCTGCTCAGCCGCCTCGACGACGGATGGGGCGGCGGCGACATGCTCAGCACCTACGTCAACGCGTACGTCTGGGGCGGGGTCCGGTTCTCGGTGACCGACCAGTTCGGCTTCCCGCTCGCGATGAACCTGAACTACTTCCCGACGTCGGACATCACGCAGAACCTGTTCGCCCTCGTCGTGAACACGCTCACCGGCGGCACGTTCACGGGCATCAACCTGCTCATCGTCCTGAGCTTCCCGCTGGTCGCCGCGCTCGCCTACGTCGTCATCCGCATGACCGGGCTGCGGGGCGCGCTCGCCATCGCCCTCGCGGTGGCGTTCACGTTCATCCCGTTCCATTGGGGACGCTCCCTCGGTCACACCTACCTGGCCACCCTCTATTCCGCCGTGATCGGCGTCGGACTCGTGCTCGCCATCGGCAGCGGAGCCTTCAGTCGGCTGGCAACGCAGTCCGACCGGCGTCGCCGGGTGTGGTTCTGGGTCGTCATCGCGATCATCGTCCTCGTCGTCGCGTGGAGCGGTATCTACTACACGGCTTTCACGCTCATCCTGGGCGCCGCCGCACTGCTGTGGCGCTTCGCGCATCGCGCCACGTGGCGCTCCCTGGGTCGCGAGGCACTGACGCTTGCGGCGGTGGGCATCCTCGCTGTCGCCGGTGTCGTGCCCTCGCTGCTGACGACGCGCGGCGATCCGCCCCTGGCCCAGCTGGCCGAGCGCCTGCCCTACGAGTCGGTGATCTTCGCCGGGAATGTCGCGATGGCCCTGCTGCCGCTGCCGCAGAGCCAGCTGCCGGGCATGGAGTCCTACAACCGTCAGGTCGTGGAGGCGATCCAGGCCGCACCCTACGGCGAGGCGACCGTCATCACCAACCACGGCACGTGGATCACCAGCCTCGCCGTCCTCGTGTTCATCATCGGCCTCGTCATCCGCGCGCGGAGGCAGCCGACCACGACGACGACGGACGGTGCTGAGGCCGGCACGCAGGTGTCGATCACCTACGTCGCCTACCTCACGTTCGTGACGCTGCTGTTCTTCATCCCCTGGGGCCTGAACTACCT
>DMPC01000073.1:1552-2988 GCA_003456155.1 Actinomycetota bacterium
ACTACCTGCTCGCGGGAACGGTCACGGCGCAGATCCGGGCTTGGAACCGATTGCTGCCTATCCTGCTGCTGCTGTTCATCCTCGGTGCCGCTGCAGCCCTGGCACGTTCTCGTGTCGCCCGGGACCTGCGCATCGCGATCCCCGCCGCCGTCGTCGTGCTGGCGCTCACCCTCGTCGATGCAGTGCTCCCCTTCCGGGGCCCCTACTCCGACAGCGTCGCGCGCGGCGGCGAGCTGAGCGACGCGGGTCGTGCGTACGCGACAGCCGTGCAGGGCGCTATTCCCGAGCAGTGCGGAGTGCTGCAGCTTCCCTACATGGGTTATCCGGAGTTCGGCGTGGTGGGAGGGGTCAATGACTACGACCACTTCTGGACATCGATCACGAACCCGGGCAAGCAGTGGTCCTACGGTGCGGTGAAGTTCACTGACGCTTCCATCTGGATGAGCCAGCTGCCGCAGGTCCCGAGCGACGAGCAGGTCTCGCTCCTACGCGCGGCCGGCTTCTGCGCGATCCACCTCGACACCCGCGGCTATATCTCCGAGCAGCTCGCTCCCGTGCAGCAGGATCTGCAGTCCCGCTTCGGCGCTCCCGTGGCGACGGCCCTCACGAGCGATGACGGTGTCGACCAGTGGGAGCTCTACGACATCCGCCGCGCCCCCGCGGCACCCGAGGAGGCGGCCCAGGCCTTCCTGCACCAGCCATTCATCGAGATCGACTACAACACGGCCACCCCGCGCGAATCGCTGATGCAACAGTCGTGGTGGTGGACCCGGGACAACGTCGCCCTGATCGATCTCGTCCCGACCAAGCCCGAATGGCCAGTTACCGGGATCACCGGCGCCATCGCTGCCCCCCAGTGCGGTCCCGTGCCCGTCACGGTGACCCTCACCGCGGGTGACGAGCAGGTCATGACCACCGTCCTGGCCAAGCCCGGCGACCCTGCTCCGTTCGACCTCGCCCTGCAGCAGCCGGCCGCCGGCACCGCGATTCTCACCGTCGACACCCCCGGTGAGGGCTGCCCAGTGAACGAGAGCGCGGAGCGGGCCTTCGCTCAGGTGCTCGACCTCGAGCCGCGCTGACGTCGTCAGGTATGTCCGGGAGTCAGCAGCCGCACGACGTACTGATTGAGACTGAGCCCCTGCTCGGCGGCGGCCTGAGCGAGACTGCGGTGCAGGCGCTCCCCGACGCGGAGGTTGAACTTGCCGGAATACGCGCGCTGACTCCACGGCTCAGGAACCTCGTCCCCCGACTCCAGCAAATCCTGCAGCACCTGCTCAACAACGGACTCGATGCCCTCCAGTGCCGCGATCTGAGTGGGGGCGAGCCAGGAGAGCGAGGGGAACTCCGCGCAGGTCGCGACGAACTCATCGTCCTCGGGTGACCAGGAGACCCGATAGCTGTAGCGGGACACGTCGGTCTCGACAGTTCTCGCTGTC
>DMPC01000073.1:3377-4450 GCA_003456155.1 Actinomycetota bacterium
ACCGCCAGGGCGAACCCCAGGGCTCCGGCAAGAGCGAGGTCGCCGAGGAGCAGCACCGGCTTCGGCATGAGGAAGCCGAACTCGTTCGGCACCATCGCCGATCCCGTCAGGAGCGCCGCGACGATCAGTCCCACCACCACCCACAGCCAACCGGTGGCCGCGGCAGCAGCGCGCCACCGCAGGAGGCCGGCGAGTGGCAGCAGCAGGACGATCAGGCGGTAGTCGTTGGACTCCCCCAGCACATAGGGGATCAGCAGGATGAAGCCACCACCGGTGATGAGGAGCCAGGAGGAGTAGGGGGCGTCGGGCATCCGGCGCAGCAGAAGCCAGAAGCCGGCCGCGAACGCCAGGACGATCAGCACTCCCAGCACTCGCAGAAGGCCCATCGGCAGTTCCTGCCCCTCGGCCGGGAAGAACGCCCCTGGATCCTCGGTCAGCCACGTGACGAACCCGGTGGTCGCAGAGAACATGATCCGCGTGGTCGACGGCACATCCGACCCAGCAGTGCGGCTCGCCAGGAGAACATCGTCGAGGTTCAGGAGCAGCCACCCGGCCGTCCCTGCCGCCACGAGCAACGGAAGCAGGCGCCACCGTCGCGGCGCGAAGAAGGCAGCGAAGACGCCGACGGCGAAGAACTTCAGCACCACCGTGAGAGCGAGGGCCACCGACCCGATCACCTGGCCGACCCAGTGACCCGCACGTGAGACCCCCGGCCGTCCGACGTCCGTCGCAGCGATCACGAGCAGGCCGCCGAGCGCGAGCGCGACCACGGTGACGTCCAGGCTGCCCCGTTCCACTCCCAGCAGCGAGGGCGGTGCGACGCCGACTACGGCGACAGCAGCCAGCGCGAGAAGCAGTTCGCCCGTTCCCCGTGACCACCGAGCGGCGATCCACGTGGCGACGGCTCCGATCAGCCCGACCCACAGCGCGGCCAGAACCACCCCGAGCACGCCGGTCTGGGCCAGGCCGAGCCCCAGGAGCGCGAGCACGCGGGCGGGCAGCACGACATACGGCTGGAAGGGTCGGCCATAAGGATCACAGCCCGCGAGATCCACGCCAGCCCGCAGGCAGTC
>DMPC01000190.1:0-2785 GCA_003456155.1 Actinomycetota bacterium
GAGAGGACGACGATCAGAGCGGGAACGTTGAAGATGCCACCTTCGCCCGGTGGGTTGGCGAGCGCTTCCGGAATCGTCATGCCGAACGAGCCGAGGAGAGAGTTCAGGTACTCGCCCCAGCCGACCGCCACGGCGGCGACGGAGACTCCGTACTCCAGCATGAGCATCCAGCCCACGACCCACGCCACGATCTCGCCCAGGGTGACGTAGCTGTACGAGTAGGACGAGCCACTCGCGGGGATGGTGCTCGCCAGTTCCGCGTAGGACAGTGCCGAGAGCAGCGCAGCGAACGCGGCCAGCAGGAAGGACAGCAGGACGGCCGGGCCCGCCTTGGGGATCGCGACACCGAGGATCACGAAGATGCCGCTGCCGATGATCGAGCCGACACTGAAGAACAGCAGCGCCGACCTGCCCATCGTCCGCTTGAGCTCCGAATGGCCCGTGACGTCCTCGACGGGCTTGAGGCGAAACAGGCCACTGCCCATCGGGTCTCCAGGGATCGGCGGTCATACGCTGCAAAAGTGGGGCTACCGTAGCGGTCCGCTGTCGAGGGCGCCTTTGATTTCACTCGGTGGCTGCACTCCTCGCCCTCGGGTCGAAGAGCTGATCCTGCAGCGCTCAGAAGACCGCTGCGTCACGGTTGCGGGCCTCGGGTGCTGATGCGGCCCAGGTGTGGTCCGGACAGCAGGAGTCACACGGAGAAGTCGGTGCTTGCTATGTCTGTGGCGTCGCCTTCGATCGCTGCTGCGATCACATCGGCGACGTGCGTGGCGGTCATGCCCTCGGGCATGGTCGGCGCCTGACCGAACACTGCTCGCCCGGCGAGACCGGTCTCGGTGTGACCGGGTCGAGCGTCGATCACGCGGATGGCGGGCCGGCGGACCTCCATGCGCAGGCCTCGCAGCCACGCGGAGTGAGCCGTCTTGCTCGCCACGTAGGCGGCCATGCCGGGGAACGCTCGCTCGGCGACGACGCCGCAGATCGACAGCACGAACGGTGTGCGGCCATCCGTGGCTGATGCCGTGAGGGCAGGCAGCGCCTGTGCGATGAGCGCAGCCGGCCCGAGGTGGTTGACCTGCATCAGCTGGTCTGCGACCTCCGGCGGCGTCTGGGCGATCGTCCCGAAAGCCACGATTCCCGACGCGATCACGATGCCGTCGACGGGTCCGGATGCGGTGATTCCCAGCACGAACCCGGCGATGGAGGCTGGGTCCTCGAGGTCGACCACATGTCGGCCCGGCACCACGGAAGGGATGCGGCCCAGCGATTCAGGCGACGACGCAGTTCCCTCGACGAGCGCCCCCCGGGCGACAAGGTGCTCCGCGAGGGCACCGCCGAGCACCCCGCTGGCCCCGACCACCACGATCCGCTGGTCCTTCACTGGCATGCTCACTCCCGGGTCCGTCGTCACGCGACGGTACCGCCGTGCGACGCCCGTCGCATGGCGAGCCTGCGAGACGAGGAGTCGGTCATGATGCCCCCGTCCAGGATCGCGACCACGTTTGCGCATGCCGCCGATGTCCTGCGGCGAGCCCGGACCGACGCAGCAGTACTGCAGGTCGATGCGACTCCGTCGAGCATGGCCTGAGCCGATGACAGAACCGGACTTCGTGGTGGCGGCCGTCGTCATGAGGGACGACGCCGGACGCATGCTCGTGGTGCGCAAGTCCGGGACGAGCCGGTTCATGCTGCCGGGCGGGAAGATCGAGCCGGGGGAGTCCGCCGCGCAGACCGCAGTGCGGGAGGCCCACGAGGAACTGGGTGTCGTCCTCGATCCCGACCAGGTCTCGCTGCTCGGGGAGTGGACCGCGCCTGCCGCCAATGAGGACGGCCGCACGGTGCACGGCCATGTGTTCGAGCACCCGTTCGTGGCCGGTGTCACGGCATGCGCCGAGATCGCCGAGGTTCTTTGGCTCGCTCCGGTGCAACTCGAATCGAGGGACGACATCGCGCCCCTCCTGCAGTCCCGCGTGCTGCCCCGCTACCTCGAGGGGGACTGAGGCGTCGGCACGCGCAGGCCCTCGGTGCGCAGTTCCAGCGCAGCCAGCTCGCTGATGATGCGCTGATCGCCACGACGCCAGGCGCCGGCCGGGTCATCGCTGATCCGGGCGAGGACGTGCAGTGGCTGGCGTGCCATGGCCCGCAGGGCGAAGAGGTCGAGGTCCTCGTTCGCATCCACGAGTCGTCGTGCTGCAGTCGCGCGTCGGATGAAGGCGATCCGGATCGGCACCCACACGACGGCCCACGACGTGATGGCCAGCACGGCGAGCGCGATGGAGAGGAATCGGGCGAGCAGCGCCACCGCGTCAGCGGTCGACTGGCCGGCCTCGGCGATACCGAGCGCGGCATCCGCCATCCCGTCGAAGGGTGCGCTGATCACCTCGCCGATTAGGGGAACGGTGGCCACTGATGACCCCGCCTCGTCGATGCTGGCCGCCAGTTCCGTGGCTCCCTCTGCGATGGCCAGCCCCGGGGCCGCCAGATTCATGATCAGGTCGTGGAGCCGCAGGGCCGCCCAGATCCACAGGATGCTCCACAGCACGAGCCACGCGTCCCCGGCGATCTGACGTGCCCGTCGAGCAGGAATCTCGGAGTACCAGGTCATGCGCCCCTCCCAGGATTTCAGCGAACGGCCCCGTCCCCCATAGGGTCACGACGTGACTCGCCGCGAGGACCTCCGCAATATCGCCATCATTGCCCATGTCGACCACGGGAAGACGACGCTCGTCGACGCCATGCTGTGGCAGTCGGGTGCGTTCCGGGCCAATCAGGACGTCGACGACCG
>DMPC01000190.1:3083-4125 GCA_003456155.1 Actinomycetota bacterium
ACACCCCCGGGCACGCCGACTTCGGTGGCGAGGTCGAGCGCGGACTGGAGATGGTCGACGGAGTCGTCCTCCTCGTCGACGCATCGGAGGGGCCGCTGCCCCAGACCCGGTTCGTCCTGCGCAAGGCGCTGGCCAAGAAGCTGCCCGTCGTCCTCGTCATCAACAAGGTTGATCGGCCGGACTCTCGGATCGCCGAGGTCGTCGATGAGGCCTACGAGCTCTTCCTCGACCTCGACGCGACGGACGAGCAGATCGAGTTCCCCATCGTCTACACGAGCGCCAAGGCCGGTCGCGCCTCGCTCGAGCGCCCGGCCGATGGCGGCATGCCCGATGCGGAGGACCTCGAGCCGCTGTTCGCGACACTGCTCACGGCGATCCCGGCCCCCTCGTACGACGAGTCCAAGCCGCTTCAGGCGCACGTCACGAACCTCGATGCCTCCCCCTACCTCGGCCGCCTGGCCCTGTGCCGTGTCCATCAGGGCACGATCCGCAAGGGCCAGCAGGTCATGTGGATGAAGGCGGACGGCACCTCGGAGCGCGTCAAGGTCGTCGAGCTGCTCATGACCGAGGCACTCGAGCGCGTGCCCGTGGCCGAGGCCGGCCCCGGCGACATCATCGCGGTGGCCGGCATCCCGGAGATCACCATCGGTGAGACTCTCGCCGACCTCGAGAACCCGATTGCGCTGCCCGTCATCACGGTCGATGAGCCGTCGATCTCCATGACCATCGGCATCAACACGTCGCCGCTGGCCGGTCGAAGCGGCGGCACCAAGCTCACCGCGAGCATGGTGAAGGCACGGCTCGAGACCGAGATCATCGGCAATGTCTCCATCCGCGTCGTCCCCACCGAGCGCCCCGACACCTGGGAGGTGCAGGGCCGAGGCGAGCTGCAGCTGGCCATCCTCGTCGAGATGATGAAGCGTGAGGGCTACGAGCTCACGGTCGGAAAGCCGCAGGTCGTCACCCGCATGATCGACGGCAAGCTCAATGAGCCCGTCGAGCGACTCAGCGTCGACATCCCCGAGGACTACCTCGGTGTCGT
>DMPC01000190.1:4339-4607 GCA_003456155.1 Actinomycetota bacterium
GCATGGAGCAGATGATCAACCACGGAACCGGCTGGATCCGGATGGAGTACATCGTTCCTGCCCGTGGCCTGATCGGCTTCCGCACCGAGTTCCTCACGGAGACGCGTGGCACCGGCCTGCTGCATCACGTCTTCGATCGCTACGAGCCCTGGCACGGCGAGCTGCGCACGCGCCCGACGGGCTCCCTCGTCGCGGACCGCTCCGGACCGACCACCGGCTTCGCTCTCGCCAATCTGCAGGAGCGCGGCACGATGTTCGTCGGCCCCGG
>DMPC01000190.1:4804-13201 GCA_003456155.1 Actinomycetota bacterium
ATGATCGTCGGCGAGAACTCCCGCTCGGATGACATGGACGTCAATCCGACGAAGGAGAAGAAGCTGACCAACATGCGCCAGTCCTCCGGCGACGTCCTCGTCCCCCTCATCCCGCACAGGCAGCTCTCCCTCGAGCAGGCCCTCGAGTTCTGCCGCGAGGATGAATGCGTCGAGGTGACCCCGCTCGCGGTGCGCATGCGCAAGGTCCTGCTCTCCGCTACCGACCGCGTCAAGGCCGGTCGCAAGAAGGGCTGATCCTCACGCACCCAGGTGCGTGCGCAGGAAGTCCACCTCGAGGCGGAGCAGGTTCTCCGCCACAACCTCCTGCGGCGTCATGTGTGTGACGCCGCTCAGGGGGATCACCGAGTGCGGTCGGCCCGCCGCGAGCAGCGCGCTCGACAGCTGCAGGGTGTGGGCGGCGAGGACGTTGTCGTCGGCCAGGCCGTGGATGATGAGCAGCGGTCGCTGCAGCGCCGCCGCCCGATCGAGGAGTGACGAGCGGCGGTAGGCCTCGGACTCGTCCTGGGGGAGTCCGAGGTAGCGCTCGGTGTAGGCGGTGTCGTAGAGCGCCCACTCGGTGACGGGTGCCCCGGCAACGGCGGCGTGGAAGACATCCGGTCGGTCGAGCACCGCGAGGGCGGCGAGATAGCCGCCGAACGACCAGCCGGTGATGCCGACGCGGTCGAGGTCGAGGTCCGGATAGACCTCCCCGAGTGCCTGCAGCGCGTCGACCTGGTCCTGCAGGACGCCCGCTGCCAGGTCGCCATGCACCTCGAACTCGAACGCGGGCCCGCGGCCGGGGGTCCCTGCTCCGTCGACGACGACGACGGCGAAGCCCTGGTCGGCCAGCCACTGGTCCGCGGCGTAGGCGCCCGCGGCATGGACGACCCGGGCATGGTGCGGGCCGCCGTAGGGCGCCATCACCACGGGCAGGCGACGCGAGCCGGGCTGATGCCCCGTGGGCAGGAGCACGGCGCAGGCCAGGCTCCGCTCCGTGACCCGATGCCAGCGAGGACGGGGCTCGACGACGGGCCGCTCGGCGAGCGAGGCGATGGCCCCCACGGACCCCCCCAGGCTGACCCGGATGGTCGATCCCGGGCGATCCGGGGAGCTCGAGATGAGGACGTTCCCACCCCGGCCCGAGACAACCGCGTGGATGCCGGGCTCGCGCATGATCGACTCGATGAGACCGTCCTCGTCGACGGAGTAGACGCCCTGATCGCAGGGGTTCTCCTGCGCTGTGAAGACGACGTCGCCAGTGGCCTGGGCCAGGCCCGTGACCTGCAGGCCGGACGGGGTGATCGCCGTGTCGTCGCGAACGAGTCGGAAGGTGTCGGTCGGGGAGTCGGCAGTGATCTCGATCAGTCGCCCCCGCCCATCTCGGCGAGGCACGCCCGCCTGCATCGTGATCCAGGGCTCGGTCACGCGTTCGCGGATCGGTGTCACCTCCGCAGTCGAGGTGACGGCGAGGATCAGCTGGCGTGACTGGTCCCGGCTGAGGACGCTGACGACTGCTTCGTCGCCCTCGGGATCGGGGTGGACCGTGGCGAGGTACGGATAGGCGTCGTGGTCCCAGGGGATCTCGTGGAGCACGCCGTTGAGGCCGACGACGAAGAGCGCGACTCGCGGATTCGTCGTGCCCGCCCTCGGGTAGCGGTGCGCCACCGGCTCGCTCTCCGGCGAAGCCGGATCGGCGATCCAGTGCACGGGAACATCGGACTCGTCCGAGTGCTCGACGAGCAGCGCGCTGCTGTCGGCGAACCACCACAGGCCGCGGATCCGCTCGAGTTCCTCGGCGGCAATGAAGTCCGCCAGTCCCCACGCCTGCGTCGGCGAGTCGGCTGCCGCGAGACAGGTCGACTCGGCGGATCCGTCGCTCGGCACCGCGAACAGTGAGCGCGAGGCGACGAAGGCCACCGTCCTGCCGTCCGGGGACAGCCGCGGGTCGATGACTCCGGACGGAGCAGGCAGGACCATCGGCCGTGCGGCTGGATCGGTGAGCTCGACGGCCATGAGCGCTCCGTCGATGCTGAAGGCGGCGCGGGTGACGGCACTGTCCGTCGAGTAGGCGGTGATGCCGGTGGTTGTCTCCCGCATGCGCTCACGACGCGCCCGCTCCTCGGCAGGCAGCTCGGCCGTCTCGTCACCCAGCGTCAGAGCATCGACCACGCAACGCTCGATGAGGCCGCCCGAGCCGTCCGGTTCGGCGACCCAGAGCGACCCGCGTGGGTCCCGGCCCCCGGCACTGCGGATGAACACGACGCGCGAACCGTCGGGAGCCACCGTGTAGGCACGGGGCTGACCGAGGCGGAACCTGCGGGTGAGCGCCTCCTGCTGCGGGTAGCTGATGGCGAGGCTGTCCTGGCCGGCCACGGGGTCCATCGTCACCGGGCGATCATGGCACGCCGTTACCCTGCCTCCTGTGCCTGACGACATGAGTGATCGCCGACTGCTTCTGGTCCACGCCCACCCCGATGACGAGTGCATCGGCACCGGCGCGACCATGGCCAAGTACGTGGACGAGGGCGTGCAGGTCACGCTGGTGACGTGCACACTCGGCGAGGAGGGGGAGGTCCTGCTGCCCGAGCTGGCGCACCTGGCATCGGATCGCGACGACGCCCTGGGCGTGCATCGGCAGACGGAGCTCGCCGCGGCGATGGCGGAACTCGGAGTCACGGACTTCCGGCTGCTGGGCGGACCGGGGCGCTTTCGGGACTCCGGGATGATCGGCACGCCGCCGAACGATCGACCCGACTCCTTCTGGCGCACTGACCTGCTCGTCGCCGCGGCCGAGCTCGTCGCGGTCATCCGAGAGGTGCGGCCGCAGGTCGTCGTGACGTACGACGACTTCGGTGGATACGGGCATCCCGATCACATCCAGGCGCACCGCGTCACTCACTATGCGGTGACCCTCGCAGCCAGCCCGACGTTCCGACCGGACCTCGGCGAGACGTGGGACGTTCCGAAGGTGTACTGGACGGCCTTCCCTCGGAGCATCGTGATCGCGGGGATCGAGGCCCTGAAGGCGCAGGGGATCGAGGACGAGTTCACGGCGATGGACCCTGATGACCTGCCGTTCGCGTGCGACGACGCGCTCGTGACGACTTCGGTCAATGCGGGCGACTGGCTCGATCGCAAGATGTCGGCGCTGCGCGCGCACGCGACGCAGGTCACGGTCGACGGGGGATTCTTCGCCCTCGCCGACAACGTGGGTGCGGAGGCCTTCGGCACCGAGCACTACCGGCTCGCCAAGGGTGTGCTCGGGCCGCTGGACGCTGAAGGCGTCGAGCGCGACCTGTTCGCGGGGATAGGCGGATGACCGCCCGGGCCGGCCGGCGTGGTCGGCTCTGGGCGGGGATCGTCCTGCTCATCGCCGGGGGGTTCGTCCTCGGCATCGTCGGGGCCTTCGTGCAGGCCCATCGTGCGGTGATCGAGGGTCCCTGGGGAGTCCTGGTCGTTCCCTGGGGCGTGCCCCTGGTGTGGCTGGCGCTGGTCATGGCGATCCGTGGCGGCGTCTGGCTCCTGCGCACCCGTGGCGGAGGATGGTCCGTCACGCTGGGCTGGATCGGCGCGACCGTCCTCATGTCCGCCGAGACCTCCTCGGGCGATCTTGCGCTCTCCGGCGGCGGGCGGCAGCTGACCTACCTGCTCGGGGGCGTGATCCTCGCCTCAGCGGCAGCGAGCCTGCCCCTGCCCCGCCGGAACCTGCCCGTGTCGTGATTCGTCAGAGCGTCGGCACCCTGCGTAGCATCGAGAGCGCAGGCGGTGATGCCAGCCCGAGCAGTGTCGATGTCCGATCAGGGTCGTTCGTCGATCAGGGTCGTAGTCGCAGGAGTATTGAGCAGGGGAAGGGGAGTGAGCGGTGACCGCACCCGCGCTGACTCCTCGACAGACCCGGATCGCCGTCATCGCCGCAGTCGTCGTGGGCGTCCTGCTCCTCGTCTACGTCTTCGCCGTGCTCTCGTCGGGGAGTTCGGCCCAGTCGGGCACGGTCGTCGGGGGTGTCGACATCAGCGGCATGTCCGAGGAGGAAGCTGCGCAGGCCGTCGCCGAGGGGAACGCCGCCCGGGTGGATCGGCCCCTGCGCGTCAAGGCCGAGGGCATCAGCTTCCGGGTTCAGCCGGAGCAGGCCGGCCTCACTCTGGACGCTTCCGCCTCGGTGGCCCCCGCCTTCGGCCGCACCTGGAACCCGATCAGTCTCCTGACCGCCCCCTTCTCCTCCCGTGAACTGCCGCTCGTCGCGGCCGTGGATGACGCTGCGCTCGCGTCCGAGGTCACGCAGCTCGCCGATGCGGTGACGCAGGCTCCGGTCGAGCCGCGGATCGTCATGCGCAATGGCCAGGCCCGGGTCAGGGAGGGGTCCCCGGGGCGCGAGCTCGACGTCGAGGCCACGTCGGAGGCCCTCCGCGCGGCATTCCTGTCACCGCGCCGACCGATCGAGGCCCCCCTCCTGTCGGTGCAGCCCACGATCACCCCGGAGGCGACCGAGGAGGCGCTGGCTCTGGCGCGGTCGGCGACCTCCGCACCGGTCATCGTCCAGGCCGGCAGTGTCACGGCTGAACTGACCGGTGCCGAGATCGGCGACGCCCTCAGCTTCACGACGGAGGGCTCGACTCTCGTGCCGCGCCTGAACGGTGCCAAGCTCCATGCCGCCATCGACGACCAGTTGGGGTCCATCGAGACCCCCGGGCGGGATGCGACGTTCCGGATCCGCCAGGGAGTGCCCCAGGTCGTCAGTTCGAAGGTCGGCCGTGGTGTCGAGGACGAGGAGCTGGCGTCGTCCGTCGCCAGCGTTCTGGGCGCTCCCGCAGGCGATCGCACGGTGACCGTCTCGGTCGGCGTGCGCGAGCCCAAGCTCACCACGGCACAGGCTGCGTCTCTGGGCATCAACGAGAAGATCTCGTCCTTCACGCAGAAGTACCCCTACGCCGCCTACCGCTCGCAGAACATCGGCCAGGCCGCCGAGCGGATCAACGGCACCCTGCTCATGCCCGGAGAGACCTTCTCCCTCAACGACACGATCCTCGAGCGCACCGTCGAGAACGGGTACACGACCGGCTACGTCGTGGGGGAGGGTGGCGTGTTCCGGGAGGACCTCGGCGGCGGCGTGTCCGCCTCGGCCACGACGACCTGGACGGCCGCCTTCTACGCGGGCATGGAGCGGGTGCAGACGGTCGCCCACTCCATCTGGATCTCGCGCTACGAGCCCGGGCTCGAGGCGACGGTGGCGTGGGGCATCTTTGACCTGAAGTTCCGCAACGACACCCCGAATGCGGTCTTCATCACCGCTGGAACCACGCCGACATCGATGACGGTCTCCTTCTGGGGGACCCCGAAGTACGACAAGATCGTCGCCGAGTCCGGCCCGCGCACGAATGTCGTGCCCTTCTCCAAGCTGTACAACGAGGATCCCGCGTGCGAGCCGCAGAGCGGGATCGACGGATTCACGATCACGGTCGATCGCGTGTTCTACGAAGGCGGCCAGGAGACCCGCCGCGAGCCCATCACCACGACCTACAAGCCCGCGCCCAAGGTGATCTGCGGGGAGAAGCCGAAGAAGAAGGGCGACAAGAATCCGGGCAAGAAGGGCCAGCAGGATGCCCAGGACGGGGAGTTCCCCGAGTCCGGGGCGTCGGGCGAGCCCACCCCGGGAGCCCCTCCGTCATCGTCCGAGACCCCCGCCGACACGCCTGCCGACGCGCCTGCCGACAAGCCGAAGGACGAGGCGACCGAGAAGCCTGCCGACCAGCCGACTCCCAAGCCCACCAGGAAGCCGACTCCCAAGCCCACCGAGTCGGACGTCTTCTCCAACTGAAGCCGCCGGCATCCGCTCCGCGGAAGCCGGCCTTCCCGCGACGAGGCAAGACACCCCCCGAGCGGATCCACGCGACTGCGGATCGTTGTGTAGGTTGTGACCGTCGTTCCATCCCCGTCCTCGATCGAGGACGCACGAACCGGAGGCTCAGGTGACCTACGTCATCACGTTTCCCTGTGTGGACCTGAAGGACAAGGCCTGCATCGAGGAGTGTCCTGTCGACTGCATCTACGAGGGTGACCGGATGCTCTACATCCAGCCCGACGAGTGTGTCGACTGCGGTGCCTGCGAGCCGGTCTGTCCGGTCGAGGCCATCTACTACGAGGACGATGTCCCGGAGGAGTGGAAGGACTACACCGCGGCGAACGCGGAGTTCTTCGCCGAGCTCGGCTCCCCGGGTGGCGCCGCGAAGCTCGGGGCTTCGGAGTTCGATGCCCCGCTGCTCGCCTCGGTGCCTCCGCAGGAGCATGACCACTGAGCGCTGACCCGACGGCCTCGCCGCCTCGGTCACGGGCCCTGCCCGACTTTCCCTGGGACGTCCTCGCCCCTCTCGCTGATGAGGCCCGTCGGCACCCGGAGGGCGTCATCGACCTCTCCGTCGGCACGCCGGTGGACTCCACACCGGAACTCATCCAGGCCGCCCTGCGCCATGCGGCCAACGCGCCCGGGTATCCGACGGCCGCGGGGCGCGAGGAGTTGCGTGCGGCCTGCTCGCGCTGGCTCGATCGGGTGACGGGAGCCGACGTCGCCACCTCCGCGATCGTCCCGACGATCGGTTCCAAGGAGATGGTGGCGGGGCTCCCTCGGCTGCTCGACCTCGGCCCGGGTTCGCGCATCGTCATCCCGAAGATCGCCTACCCGACATACGCCGTAGGAGCGGTCCTCGCCGGCGCGGAGTTCATCGCGACCGATCAGCCCGAGTCCGTCGAGGGCGTCGACCTCGTCTGGCTGAACTCTCCCGGCAACCCGACGGGTTCGGTGCTGTCGGCCGCCCGGCTGCAGGAGATCGTCGCCTGGGCCCGCGAGGTCGGGGCTGTCGTGGTGAGCGACGAGTGCTACATCGAACTGGGATGGGAGGGCGAGCCAGTCTCGCTCCTGCACCCGTCGGTGAGCGGTGGCTCGCATGAGGGGCTCCTCGCGCTCCATTCGCTCTCCAAGCGATCGAACCTGGCGGGCTACCGGTTCGGGTTCCTGGCAGGTGACCCCGCGCTGGTCTCGCGGATCCTGCTGGTGCGCAAGCACTCGGGCATGATGGTCCCGACTCCCATCCAGGCGGCTGCGATCGCTGCCCTCGATGACGATGAGCACGTGGCCGAGCAGAAGGAGCGGTACCGCCGCAGACGCGACCTGCTGGCGGCAGCGGTCCGCGAGGCGGGCTTCCGCATCGAGCACAGCGAGGCGGGCCTGTACCTGTGGCTGACTCGTGAGGAGCCCTGCTGGGACACCGTGCGGTGGTTCGCTGCCCGGGGCATCGTGGTGACGCCCGGGGACTTCTACGGCCCGGAGGGCCGCCAGCATGTGCGCATGGCGCTCACGGTCACCGACGATCTGGCGGGGCAGGTGCCCGCGCGCCTCGCGTGAGCCGGATCACGCGGGGGGATTCTCCGACCCGGGAAGAGGGCGGTCGACTGCCTCGGTAGGCTCCCGCAGAGGAGGTTTCTTGTGTCTGACTACAGTCTGACTTACCCCGACGGCGTCCTGCCTCTACCCGAGGTCGCATCCACCGTCGGCGAGGCCGGGATCAACATCGGGCCACTGCTCAAGACCACGGGGCATGTGACCCTGGACCACGGCTTCATGAACACCGCGTCCTGCACGTCCGCCATCACCTACATCGACGGCGAGGCGGGAATCCTGCGCTATCGCGGCTACCCGATCGAGCAGCTGGCGCAGCAGTCGAGCTTCCTGGAGACCTCCTACCTGCTCATCTACGGCGCGCTCCCGTCGTCCGAGCAGCTCGACGCGTTCAAGCGCGACATCCGTATGCACACCATGCTGCACGAGGACCTGCGCCGTTTCTTCGATGGATTCCCTCGCGATGCGCATCCGATGGCCGTGCTGTCCTCGGCAGTCTCGGCCCTGTCGACGTTCTACCAGGACTCCCTCGATCCGTTCGACCAGCGTCAGGTGGAGATCTCCACGATCCGTCTGCTGGCCAAGGTCCCCACGATCGCCGCCTATGCCCATAAGAAGGCCGTCGGGCAGCCGTTCATGTACCCCGACAACTCCCTGGGGTTCATCGACAACTTCCTTCGCATGACCTTCGGCGTCCCGGCCGAGCCCTACGAGGTCAACCCGGTGCTCTCGAAGGCGCTGAACCAGCTGCTCCTGCTGCATGCCGACCATGAGCAGAACTGCTCGACGTCGACGGTGCGACTCGTGGGCTCCTCCCATGCGAACCTCTTCGCCTCGGTCTCGGCCGGCATCAACGCGCTGTTCGGCCCCCTCCATGGCGGCGCCAACCAGGCCGTCATGGAGATGCTCCAGAACATCCATGCCCAAGGCGGTGGCGTCAACACCTTCATTCGCCAGGTCAAGGACCGGCAGGACGGCGTGAAGCTGATGGGCTTCGGCCACCGCGT
>DMPC01000190.1:13379-17802 GCA_003456155.1 Actinomycetota bacterium
CACCGCGTGTACAAGAACTACGACCCGCGGGCGGCCATCGTGAAGAAGACCGCGCACGACGTCTTCGGTCAGTTGAACGTCTCGGACCCGCTGCTCGACATCGCTCTGCGCCTGGAGGAGGTCGCCCTTGCCGATGACTTCTTCATCGAGCGCAAGCTCTACCCGAATGTCGACTTCTACACGGGTCTGATCTACAAGGCGATGGGCTTCCCGACGCAGATGTTCACGGTGCTCTTCGCCCTGGGCCGGCTCCCCGGATGGATCGCCCAGTGGCGGGAGATGATCAACGACCCGGACACCAAGATCGGCCGTCCCCGCCAGGTCTACATCGGCGAGCCATTGCGCGATTACGTGCCGATGGCGTCTCGCGGCTGATTCCCGACTGCGTCGACGGCCCTGCTCATGCTGATGCAGCGGTTGATCGAGCGCCATGGCTGCTCCGGTTTCGATGACCTGCACCGGTGGTCGGTCGAGCACCCGGGGTCGTTCTGGCGTGAGGCCTGGGACGATCTGGGCGTCGTGGGTGACCCGGGCGGTGAAAGCGTCGTGGGATCGGGCTTCCTCGACACGACATGGTTCCCGACGGCGCGGCTCAACATCGTGGACACCCTGCTCGCAGGGCCTCGCGACGACGAGGTGCTGGTCGCATGGGCCGAGGACGTCCCTCGCCGCGCACTGACTCGAGGAGAACTGCGCGAGGAGGTCGCCTCCTGCGCGGCTGCCCTGCGCGCCAGCGGCGTCGGTTCCGGAGACCGCGTCGCGGCGTGGATGCCGAACGTCCCCGAAACCGTGATCTTCGGGCTCGGCGCCCTCGCGATCGGCGCGGTGGTGAGCACCGCCTCTCCGGACTTCGGCCCGGTCGCTCTCGTCGATCGGTTCGGGCAGATCGAGCCGACCGTCCTCCTGGTCTCGACCCGGTACCGGTACGGCGGGCGTGACTTCGACCTCTGCGACCGGATCGCCGAGGTGGAGGCGCAGCTCCCGACCGTCCGCACCACGGTGGTCGTCGGCCCCGATGATGACGGCCGGCGCGACGCCCGTCACCGAATCGGCTGGGAGGCATGGCTCGCACCCCATCGCGGCGCGCCGTTGGTGACCGAACCGCTGCCCTTCGATCACCCCGGCTTCATCCTCTTCTCCAGCGGCACCACCGGGCGACCGAAGTGCATGATCCACTCGGCGGCTGCAGTGCTGCTGAAGGTGCTCAGCGAGCAGGGCTATCACCTGGACGTGGAGCCCGGTGACCGGATGCTCTACGCCACCACCTGCGGGTGGATGATGTGGAACTGGCTGCTGTGCGGCCTGGGTCGAGGGGCGACGATCGTCCTCGTCGACGGCAGCCCGGGCCATCCGGGCCTCGACCGGCTCTGGGCCCTCGCGAGCGCCGAGCGGCTGACCTTCCTCGGCGTCTCCGCCGCCCTGATCGACTCCTGGCGCGGGTCGGGTCTGCGTCCCTCGGCCGACCACGACCTGACCGCTCTGCGCACGGTCGCCTCGACGGGGTCACCGTTGGCCGCGGTGGGCTTCGACTGGGTGGCGGAAGCCGTCTCTCCCGACGTTCACCTGGCCTCCATCTCGGGAGGCACGGACCTGTGCGGGTGCCTGGTGCTCGGCGTGCCCACCGAGCCCGTGCGGCGAGGTGAGATCCAGGGACCGGCCCTGGGCCTCGATGTCGTTGTCCTGAGGGCGGACGGATCGCCGGCCGAGACCGGCGAGGACGGTGAGCTCGTGTGCCGGACTCCGTTCCCGACCGTGCCGCTGGGGTTCTGGGGGGATGACGACGGAGCGCGCCTGTTCGATGCCTACTTCGCGCGTTTCCCGGGGCTGTGGGCTCACGGCGACCATGCGCGACGTACGCCGTCAGGGGGCTTCGAGATCCTCGGTCGGCTGGATGCGACGCTGAACGCCAAGGGTGTGCGGATCGGCACGGCCGAGATCTACCGCGTGGTGACCGCACTGCCCGAGATCGTTGATGCCCTCGCGGTCGCGCAGCCCCACGGGAATGACACACGGATCGTGCTGTTCGTCGTCCTGGCACCCGAGGCCGTGCTGGATGAGGAGCTTGTGGGTCGGATCCGACGAGATCTGCGTGAGCAGGCGAGTCCGCGTCATGTTCCTGCGCTGATCGCGGCGGCCCCGGAGCTGCCGCGCACGCGCAGCAGCAAGCTCGTCGAGCTCGCGGTCACCGACATCGTTGCGGGCCGTCCGGTTCGTGATGTCTCCGCCGTGGCGAATCCGGAGTCCCTGCGCTGGTTCGAGGAGTGGACGGCCTCGGTCACCGGCTGACGGGCACGGCCCGGGTGGTCGTCCCGCGTACCGTCAGCCGCGACTCCACTCGTGTGTGCCGGGCGCGTGACTGCGGATGCTCGATCCGCGCGACGAGGTGCTCGGCGGCCAGGTGCCCCAGTTCCGCCAGAGGCTGCACGACGGTCGTGAGATTCACGCTGCGCAGGCCGCCGATGGCGATGCCGTCGTATCCCACGACCGAGATGTCGTCGGGGACGATCAGCCCGGCGTCCTGGATCGCGGCGATCGCTCCGAGGGCGGCGATGTCGTTCGCGACGAAGAGCGCGGTCGGTGATGACTCGAGGGCCTCGGCGGCGGCGGCGTAGCCGGCAGTGTCCGTGAGCCCTCCGGGGACGATGTGTGTATGGGAGGTAAGGCCGTGCCGGGCCATCGCCTCGCGGTAGCCCCTCTCGCGCGCATGCGAGACGGGGTTGTCGCCGCCCGTCAGGCAGGCGATCTGCAGGTGCCCGAGCGAGACGAGGTGATCCACGGCAAGACCGGCGCCGGCGATGTCATCGTTGCTGACGGTGTCGAGTCGTGGTGCCGTGATGTCGTCGCGCGTGACGACCACGGTCGGGACCTCTGAGGAGATCGAGCGCAGGGCGGCGGGGGCGAGGCGATGCGAGATGAGGATGAGCCCCTCGACCTGGAACTGGAGCAGGGTGTCGATCTCTGCCTGTTCGAGCACGGGATCGGCTCCTCCGCTGACCAGCATGGTGCTGAAGCCTTCGCGTCGCACCTGGGTCTGGACTCCGTCGAGGATCTCGGCGAACACTGGATTGTGCAGATCGAGGATGAGGACGCCGATGGTTCGACTGCGGCGGTCGGCCAGGCTGCGTGCTGCCGCATTCGGTCGGTAGCCGAGCTCTGCTGCTGCTTGGAGGATCACGGCCCGGCTCGCCTCGCTCACCTTGGGCGAGCCGCGCAGGGCCAGCGACACGAGCGACTTCGACACTCCGGCGCGCGATGCGACGTCATGGATCGTCGGGCGGTTGGCGGTCATGGAGTCAGGAGATCTCGCTGATGCGGATCGGGGCTGATGTCGCCACGGACTGCTCGCATGCGATCGCCACGCGCAGGCTCTCGAGCGCTGAGTCCGGCGGGCAGGGGTTGGCGATCTCCCCGAGGGCCAGCGAGACGAAGGCCTGTGTCTCGTTCCGGAAGGCCTCACGGAATCGATCGACGAAGCCGCGGTAGGGGTTCGAGTTCAGATCGAGGTCTGCCTCCATCGATCTCAGTGGCGTGCGGGTGTTGAGCCCTGCCGAGACCGAATCCCGGGATCCGAAGGCCTCGAGTCGGACATCGTGACCGAGGGCATCGTGGCGCGTGCCGGTGATGAGGACCTGGACGCCGCTCTCGGTGACGACGCTGATGGCGCTGACGTCTGCGTCGTCGAAGTCGGCATAGTCCCTGTGCTCGCGGACCGCACTGGTTGCGTACACGGAAGCGATCTCGCTCCCGGTGAGCCAGCGAACGAGGTCGAAGTCGTGGACGTGCATGTCGCGGAAGATGCCGCCGCTGCCGGCGATGAACTCCCGGGGGCTGGGAGTGTGATCGTGGGCGGTCATCGTCAGGGAGTAGAGGGTGCCGAGGTCGCCCGAGACGATGCGCTCCCGCACGCCCCTGATGGCATCGTCGAATCGACGCTGGAAGCCGATCTGCAGGGCCGTCCCGTGACTCTCGGCGAGGTCGATGACGTGCTGGGTTGCGGCGAGGGTGAGCGCGATCGGCTTCTCGCACAGCAGGGGGAGCCCCTGGGGCATGACGGCCTCGAGGAGGCCGTCGTGCGCATCGGTGCCGACAGCCACGACCACGGCGTCCGCGGGCGTCGCGGTGGCCGACGGCCAGGGGACGACCCGGGCACCGAAACGCGCGGCGAGATCCTCGGCCCGCTCCTCGGTGCGATTGGCGATGAGCACCTCATCGACCCGGGGATCGGCAGCGAGGTCCTCGACCCGGATGGCGCCCATGCGCCCCGCTCCCATGACCAGAACACGCATGTCGGCCTCCCGCGATCCCTTGCGTACCGGAGCCCCAGTGTGCCACGATCGTTGGAACGTTCCAAAGAAAGGGACCAGATGTCCGACTTCCTCACGCGTGTCGCCTCGGCGCCCATCTCCTGGGGCATCTGCGAGGT
>DMPC01000190.1:18047-30241 GCA_003456155.1 Actinomycetota bacterium
CTGGGCCTGACCGCCACCGAGCTGGGAGCCCCGGGATTCCTCCCGACCGATCCGCACGACGTCAAGGCGGAGCTCGCGGAGTACGGCATGACCCTGCTGGGTGGCTTCACGCCGGTCGTCCTGCACGACCCGGCCCAGCGCCAGGCGACGATCGACAGCGCGACGGCGACGGCCCGGCTGTTCCAGCAGGCCGGTGCCACCAAGTTCGTGTCGGCGGTCGTGCAGGACATGGACTGGTCGACACCCCGGCCGCTCTCCGTCGACGAGCAGCGTCACATGGCCGAGATGTTCGGAGTGATTGACGAGATCTGCGCTGAGCACGGACTCGAGCAGGTCCTCCACTCGCATGTGCAGACCCTGGTCGAGACCAGGGACGACATCAATCGCGTGCTCGATACGTGCGATGTCCACTTCTGCCTCGACACCGGGCACATGGCGATCGGTGGTCAGGATCCCGTCGCCTTCGCCCAGGAGGCCATGGAGCGGGTGGGTCATGTGCACCTGAAGGATGTCCGCCTCGACATGGTCCCGGCCGTGCTCGCCCGCGAGGTCTCCCTGATGGCCGCAACCCAGGCGGGGCTCTTCACGCCGCTCGGTCAGGGCGATGTCGACATCCTCGGCGTCGTGCAGTCGCTGGAGGCGGCGGGATATCGCGGTTGGTACGTCATCGAGCAGGACACCGCGATCACCGACGGTCTCCCGGCTGAGGGCGAGGGTCCGATCCATCAGGTCAGGACGTCGATGCAGTACCTCACCGACGTCGTCGCTCCGACTCTGGCCTAGGCCTCCTCTCCAGGATGGACGTCCTCAGCGTCGGGCGCGTGAGCGTCGACCTCTACGCGGAGCAGCCGCACGTGGGCTTCGACGGTCAGCAGACGTTCACCAAGTCCGTCGGTGGCAGTCCCACCAACGTCGCAGTGGCCGCTGCACGGCTGGGCCGTCGGGCCGCGATCGTCACGAAGGTGGGCGACGACGGCTTCGGCCGCTATGTCCGGCGCCGGCTCCAGGACTGGGGGGTCGACACCACCTATGTCGGAGTCCACCCCGATGCCCAGACCCCACTGGCCCTGGCGGCGCTGAATCCTCCGGAGACTCCCGAGGTCGCGTTCTATCGCGGCCACGCCGCCCCCGACACCTTCCTCGCGTTCGACGCGGTGCCCGAGCAGGTGATCCGCGACTGCCGGCTGCTCTGGATGAGTCAGGGCTCCCTCGCCCAGGGGAGCACGGCGACGACGTGCCTGGAGTGGCTATCGATCCGCGATCGGGCCTCCCACACCGTGCTCGACCTGGACTACCGCGCCGCCCTGTGGCCCGACCGCGCATCCGCACGTGCCATGGCCACGCGGGCGATCGGCCTGGCCACCGTGGTGGTCGGCAATCGCGAGGAGTGCGACGTCGCCGTCGGCACGGCCGACCCGGATGCCGCGGCGAATGCCCTGATCGACGCGGGCGTGACCCTGGCGATCATCAAGCTCGGAGCGGACGGCGCCCTGCTCGCCACGGCCGAGGAGCGTCACCGCATCGCGCCGACCCCGATCGACATCGTGTGCGGCCTCGGGGCCGGGGATGCCTTCGGCGGTGCCCTGTGCCACGGCCTGCTGAGCGGGTGGGATCTCCCGCGCATCGGGCGGTTTGCGAATGCTGCGGGGGCTCTCGTGTCGACACGTCTCACCTGCGCGGATGCGATGCCATCGATCAACGAGCTCGAGCAATGGGTGGAGGGCGCCGCATGAGCCTGGATCGTGAGCAGTACCTCGCCCTTCTCGAGGCGCGCGTCTTCGCACCGGAGAGCCTGCGCGATGCCCTCGTCTCACGCCGGCGACGCACCGTCGCGGGAGTCGACGGCCGGCTGCTGATCCTTGCCGCCGATCACACCGCACGCGGCATGCTCGCGGCATCGGGGGACCCTCTCGCTGTCGCCGATCGCTACACCCTGCTCGATCGCCTCGTGCGAGGCCTGGCGCTTCCCGGCGTCGACGGAGTGCTGGCAAGTGCCGACATCCTCGAGGAGCTCGCGTGGCTGGGTGCTCTCGACGAGCGGCTGGCGATCGGCACCATGAACCGGGGCGGCATCATCGGTGCCAGCTGGGAGCTCGACGATCGGATGACCGCCTACGACGCCGATCATGTCGAGTCCTGCGGCCTCGATGGGGGCAAGACGCTGCTGCGGATCGACCATGCGGATCCGGCGGTGGCGCGCACCATCGAGTCCGTTGCGGCCGTGACGACCCAGTTGGCCGATCGCCGGCTGATGGCGATGGTCGAGCCGCTGCCCTATGTCAAGGACGCCAACGGTCGTGCTGTTCTCGACAGTTCCGACGAGGCCCTCATCAAGGTGGTCGCGGTCGCGTCCGGCCTGGGGTCGTCCTCGGCCTACACCTGGCTGAAGGTCCCGGGCAGTGACCGGATGGCTGAGGTGGCGGGCGCGACGACCCTGCCCGTGCTGATGCTCGGAGGTGACCCGGGAACCGAGGCTGATCGCACCTTTGCGCGATGGGCGGGCGCGATGCGCGAGCCCAACGTCCGGGGGCTGGTGGCAGGTCGCGCACTGCTCTACCCGCAGGTCGGCGAGCCCGAGGACGCCGTCCGGCGGGCCGCATCCATCGTCCGTTCCACCGACGGCTTCGGCCGCAGAGGAGGTTCATCATGAGCTGGTTCCACCCATCGGGCTCCCTGCGGAACGGGGAGGCGGATGTCCTGGTCACCCCCGAGATCGCGGGGTGGGCCTACAGCGGCCTCCAGGTCTTCACGCTCTCGCCCGGATCGGTCGTGACGGTCGAGCTCACCGGCGAGGAGGGCGTCATCGTGCCCCTGTCCGCGCGGGAGGTACGTGTCACCGTCGACGGCGAGGAGTTCGCGCTGGCCGGACGCGACGGAGTCTTCGCCTCGGTCTCGGACTGGCTGTATGCCCCCGTCGGTTCGACGGTCACGTTGGCGGGCGCGGCTGGTGACATCGCACTGTGCACAGCACGAGCATCCGAGGTGCATCCCGTGGCCCACATCGCAGCTGCCGGGGTGCCGGTCGAGGTGCGGGGGGCGGGTCGCTCCACGCGGCAGGTCACGAACATCGCGACGCCGGAATCCTTCTCGGGCGCGCATCGCATCAACGTCTGCGAGGTGATCACTCCCGGCGGGAACTGGTCCTCCTGGCCCCCTCACCGCCACGACGGGATCGGTGACTGCATGGTCACCAACGAGGAGATCTACTACTTCCGGATCGGTCGGGAGGAGGGCCCGCACGGTGATGCTGCCGGTCAGGGCCTTTTCCACGTGTACACGGTCGATGGCTCGGTCGACGAGACCGTCACCCTGCACGACGGAGACGTCTACCTCGTCCCGGAGGGCTACCACGGCCCGTCGGTTGCACCGCCCGAGTACCCGATGTACTTCCTCAATGTCCTCGCCGGTCCGGGCGAGGACCGCACGATGGCGTTCTGCGATGATCCCGAGCACCACTGGATCCGCGAGTCATGGAACGAGCAGGCACCCGATCCCCGGCTGCCGTGGACGACGGCGGCCGGCCGCCGGAAAGTCGGGTGAGCATGAACCGTCATGTGGGCATCGCCGTTCTGGGCCTGGGCTGGATGGGTCAGGCGCACAGCCGCTCCGTCCTCCGCATCCCGTCACTGTTCCCCGAGCGCTCGTTCGATCCGACGCTGGTCGTGTGCGCCGACACCGAGCCGGAGCGGCGCGAGCGGGCGGTCCGGGACTTCGGCTTCGCTCGCGCCGTCGACGACTGGCGCGAGGCCGTGGCCTCACCGGATGTCGATGCTGTCTGGGTCACCGCACCGAACATGCTGCACGTGCCGATGATCGAGGCGGCGACCGCCGCGGGAAAGGCGGTGTTCAGCGAGAAGCCGATCGGTGGCAAGCCGGAGCAGACCGTCGCGGCATTCCGGGCAGCGCAGGCGGCGGGAGTCCACACCGGTGTCGGCTACAACTACCTCTGGGCTCCGCTCGTGCTGCATGCCCGGGAGCTGATCGCCTCCGGTCAACTGGGGGAGATCACGCACTACCGGGGTCGATTCGTGTCCATGTACGGCAGCGACGAGCTCGGCCTGCTCACCTGGCGATTCATGCTCGACCAGGCCGGCTACGGCGTCACGAGCGACATCCTGAGCCACTCGGTGTCCCTTGCCCAGTTCCTCGTCGGTGGCATCAGCGAGGTGGTCGGCATGCGCAACACCACGATCCCCCTGCGCCCACTCCCCACCGGGGCTGCCAGCCATTACGGTCGCGGTCGCCCCGAGGATCCCAAGGGCGAGGTCGAGAACGAGGACTTCGCCTCGATGCTCTGCCGGTTCGACAGTGGCGCTACGGGAACATTCGAGGTCAGCCGGACGATGGTCGGCCCGGAGAGCCAGAACGCCTTCGAGGTGTACGGCACCAAGGGAGCGCTCGCCTGGAACCTTGAGCGGCTCAACGAGCTGCAGTACTACCGGCTCACCGACGACCCGAGTTCCGGCTACACGACCATCTTCGGAGGGGACCGCTTCCCGTTCCACGGGGCCTTCGTCCCCGGTCAGGCCAATGCGATCGGCTTCGAGGACCTCGTGGCGATCGAGGACTACTCCTTCCTGGAGTCGCTCGCCGCGGGGACGTCCTTCGCCCCCGGGTTCCGTGAGGCGGTGGATGTCGTCAGCGTGCAGCAGGCACTGATCGACTCGTGGGATTCGGGCACCTGGCAGCCCGTCGTCGATCTCGCAGGCACCGGCAACCCGGAAGGGAGCCCCCATGGCCACTGACACGATCCGGCTGACGACCGCCGAGGCGATCGTCCGCTACCTGATCGCCCAGCGCATCGTTGTCGACGGTGACGAGGTTCCGCTCTTCCCCGGAGTCCTGGCGATCTTCGGCCACGGCAACGTCACGAGCCTGGGTCACTCACTCGAGATGCACCGTGACGAGATCCCTGTCTGGCGCGGGCAGAACGAGCAGGGGATGGGGTTGGCAGCAGCCGGCTTCGCCAAGGCCATGCGTCGTCAGCAGGTGATGGTGTGCACGTCGTCGATCGGTCCCGGTGCGACGAACATGGTCACCGCGGCGGGAGTCGCCATGTCGAACCGACTGCCGGTGCTCTTCATCTCGGGAGACACCTTCTCTTCGCGGCTGCCCGACCCGGTGCTTCAGCAGGTGGAGCACTTCGGCACGCCGTCGATCACGGTCAACGATGCATTCCTGCCGGTCGTGCGCTTCTGGGATCGGATCACCCATCCGGCCCAGGTGCTGAGCTCGCTCCCGCAGGCAGTTTCCACGCTGCTCGATCCGGCGGACTGCGGCCCGGCCTTCATCGGCCTGCCCCAGGACATCGCCGCTGAGGCCTACGACTTCCCTGTCGCGTTCTTCACGACCGAGGTGCGCGAGATCGCGCGTCCGCGCCCGGATCGCGGCCAGGTCGCCCGTGCGGTGGAGCTGCTGCGCTCGTCGAAGCGGCCCGTCATCATCGCCGGGGGTGGCGTTCACTACTCGCGCGCCGAGGCCGAGCTGGCCGCGTTCGCCGAGGAGTTCGGCATCCCTGTCGTGGAGACGGTCGCAGGCAAGTCGTCGCTGCTGGCCACGCATCCTCGCTACTCCGGGCCGATGGGAGTGACCGGAGCCGAGGCGGCCAACACGGTGGCGACGGAGGCCGATGTCGTCCTGGCGGTCGGCACGCGCCTGGAGGACTTCACGACCGGGTCCTGGACAGTCTTCGATCCGAAGGCGCAC
Source organism: Actinomycetota bacterium (assembly GCA_003456155.1). Taxonomy (GTDB): domain Bacteria; phylum Actinomycetota; class Actinomycetes; order S36-B12; family S36-B12; genus UBA10649. The sequence goes on from DMPC01000190.1 coordinate 23,754, forward strand.
ATCATCGGCGTCAATGCCGCACGCTTCGACGCCATCAAGCATCGGTCGCTGCCCGTCGTGGGCGACGCGCGTGAGGCCCTGGCCGATCTGCGCGAGCAGCTGCTCGGGTGGTCGGCTGACCCGTCATGGACGGCGCGCGGATCCCAGATGCGACGGGAGCTCCAGGCATTCGTCGATGGGCGCACCACTGACGACGGAGTGTGGCCGCCGAGCTACGCCCAGCTCGTGGGTCTTGTCCACGATGCGGCGACCGCGGATGACTACGTCCTGACCGCGGCCGGAGGGCTGCCGGGAGAGCTGAACATCAACTGGATGAGCAAGGGCATCGCGACGTTCGACTGTGAATACGGCTTCTCCTGCATGGGCTACGAGATCTCCGGTGCCTGGGGCGCGGCGTTCGCCCGTCGCGCGGGCCAGGTCTACTCGATGGTGGGCGACGGCTCCTACCTGATGCTCAACTCCGACATCTACGCCTCCGTGCTGTCCGGCAAGAAGATGATCCTGGTGGTGTGCGACAACGAGGGCTATGCCGTCATCGAGCGGCTGCAGGTCGGCCAGGGAGGTGCCTCCTACAACAACATGCTGAAGGACTCCGCCGGCTCAGGAAGCGATGTCCGGGTCGATTTCCGCGCCCACGCTGCGGCGATGGGGGCGATCACCTTCGAGGTCGGCAGCCTCGCGGAGTTCAGGGATGCCCTCCTGGAGGCGAAGAGTGCTGATCGCACCGCGGTCATCGTGACCAAGGTCAGGGCGAGTGACTGGACAGAAGGTGGCGCCTTCTGGCAGGTGGGTATTCCCGAGGTCTCGGACCGCTCACAGGTGCAGGCCGCGCGGGCGTCGATGGACGCTGGCCTGCGAGCTCAGCGGCGTGGTGTGTGATGTCGAGCAACGACCTGCTCGATGCCGGGCGAGTGACGTGAGGATCGGAATCGTGGGCGCCGGGATCATGGGCGCGGACCACGCGCGGATCCTGCATCGTGATGTCCCGAACGCTGACGTCGTGATGGTGGCGGATGTCGATCGTGACCGTGCCGAGGCGGTGGTGGCGGACATCCCGGGCGCCGTCGTGTCCGGTGACGCGCGCGCTCTGATCGCGTCGCCTGACGTCGATGCCGTCCTCGTGGCGTCGAGTGATGCCACGCACGTCGAGTACGTCCTCGCGTGCCTGGATCTGCGCAAGCCGGTGCTGTGCGAGAAGCCGTTGGCCCCCACGGCAGCGGAATGCGCCCGGATCGTCGATGCGGAGCAGGCCGTCATCGCCGGGGGGCTGCCGCTGGTCTCCGTCGGGTTCATGCGCCGCTTCGACCCGGGGTACGTCGAGCTTCGTGGGCTCGTCGACGAGGGTGCCGTGGGTGTGCCCCTGGCGGTCCACAGCGTCGGCCGCGGTGTGGGGGCTCCGCCCGGCAGCGATGAGCTCACGGTAACCGGATCGGCGATCCACGACTTCGACATCGTGCCGTGGCTGATCTCCTCCCCGGTCGTCGAGGCGAGCTGGCTGGCGCCGCGCCGATCCCCGGAGGTCACCGACCGCCAGGATCCCCAGTTCATCCTGCTGCGCACCGCGGACGGGGTACTGGTCACCGTCGACGTCTTCCTCCACGCGCGGTACGGGTACGACATCCGATGCGAGGTCGTGGGCTCGCAGGCGTCGGCATCCTTGACCGAACCTCACCGGCTGGTGCGCGACCACGGGCTCACGCGTTCCCACGGCTACGCCGCTGACTGGCGGCCGAGGTTCGCGGAGGCGTACCGCCTGCAGAATCGCGCCTGGGTGGAGTCCCTCACGGCGGGGACGCCGAGTCCGCTCGCGACGGCACGAGACGGCCTGCAGGCGGCGCTGGTGGCCGATGCGGTGCTTGCCTCCATGCACGGGGGCGGCGGATTCGTCCCCGTCGGGACGACACCCTGATCGCTCAGTCGTTGGCGTGCAGGGCGGCGTTCAGGCCGCCCCACGTGCCGGTGCGCTGGACGACCTCGATCGCCCCCGACTGGGAGTTGCGCCGGAACAGCAGGTCCGACGCCCCCGACAGATCCTTGGCCTTCGCTGTCGCGCCGTCGGGCAGCAGGACCTTCGAGCCGCCCGTCACGTAGAGCCCGGCCTCGACGATGCAGTTGTCGCCGAGGGAGATCCCGACCCCTGCGTTGGCGCCGATCAGGCACCCTCGGCCCACGCTGATCACCTCGGTCCCGCCGCCGGAGAGCGTGCCCATGATGGAGGCACCTCCTCCGATGTCCGAACCGTCGCCGACGACCACGCCCGCGGAGATGCGCCCCTCGACCATCGAGGTTCCGAGGGTTCCGGCGTTGAAGTTGACGAAGCCCTCATGCATCACCACCGTGCCGGATGCGAGGTGGGCCCCGAGCCTGACGCGATCGGCGTCAGCGATGCGCACGCCGCTGGGCACCACGTAGTCGACCATCCGCGGGAAGCGGTCGACGCCGTGCACGGTGAGGTGGTGGCCCTTGCGTCGAAGGTGCAGACGGGTCTCGGCCACTCGATCGACGGGGATGGGGCCCACGCTCGTCCACGCGACGAGCGGCAGGATCCCGAAGATGCCGGTGAGGTTGATGCTGTGCGGTCGGACGAGACGATGGGAGAGCAGGTGCAGGCGCAGGTAGGCGTCAGCCGCGTCGGCGGGGGGTGCCTGGAGGTCGTCGATCACCGTCGAAACGGAGCGAACGGTGATCCCCCGGACGGAGTCGGCGTCGATGCCCGACTCGAGGTTCGGGACGTCCACCGGTGTGGTGCCGAGGACAGGCTGCGGGTACCACACCTCCAGGACGTCGTCGCCGTCGAAGGTGGCCAGCCCGAGGGCAGACGCCCCCCCGGTCACGAGGGTCCTGGCGTCGTCAGCGGCATCGGTCGTCATGCGGCTACCGTAGCGATGTGACTGCAGCATCGCCCTTGGACCTCGCGGCCGGCCCCGTGTCCCTCGCCGCGCAGTTGATCGATGTGCCGAGCGAGTCGCGACACGAGAAGGAGCTGGCGGACCTGGTGGAGTCCGCGCTCGTGACGGTGCCGTGGCTGACCGTCTCGCGTCATGGCAACACGATCGTGGCCCGCACCGAACTGGGCCGAGCTGAGCGCGTGCTCATCGGGGGCCACCTCGACACGGTTCCCGAGCACGGGAACCTGCCTCATCGGTTCGCGGACGGTGCGCTCTACGGCCTCGGCGCCTGCGACATGAAGGGTGGAGTGGCGGTCTCGCTGTCGCTGGCCGCGACGGTGGCCGAGCCGACCCGCGACGTGACCTACGTCTACTACGAGTGCGAGGAGATCGAGGCCCACCTCAACGGGCTCAAGCGGCTCGCCGATGAGCACCCGCATCTGCTCGAGGCGGATCTCGCGATCCTGATGGAGCCCTCCGACGCCGGCGTCGAGGCGGGCTGCCAGGGCACGCTACGAGTCGAGGTGCGCGCTGTCGGCGAGCGGGCGCACAGCGCGAGGTCGTGGATGGGCGTCAATGCGATCCACGGGGCGGCAGACATCCTGGACCGATTGCGCGCCTACGAGCCTCGCCATCCTGTGATCGACGGGCTCACCTATCGCGAGGGACTCAACGCGGTCGGCATCGCGGGCGGGGTCGCCGGGAACGTCATTCCGGACTCGTGCACCGTGACGGTGAACCACCGCTTCGCGCCGGATCGCACGGCCGATCAGGCCATCGCCCATGTGCGCGAGGTCTTCTCGGGCTTCGAGGTGACGGTGGTGGACGTGGCTCCGGGGGCGCTGCCGGGGCTCGACCGCGCGGCGGCTGCGGACTTCGTCGCCGCCGTGGGTGTTCAGCCGCGACCGAAGTTCGGCTGGACGGATGTGGCGCGGTTCACCGGCCTGGGAATCCCCGCCCTCAACTTCGGGCCGGGGGATCCTGCCCTCGCGCACACGCGCGATGAGCATGTGCCCGTCGAGCAGATCGAGTTGTGCGAGCGTCGCCTGCGCCGGTGGCTTTCTTCCTGACACAACGCGGCGGGTCCCACGCCGAAGCGTGGAACCCGCCGAGGGGAAGCGTGTGCAGCGGTGTCAGGCCTGCTTGACGGCCTCGACATCGAGCAGCAGCGTGATCTCGTCTCCGACCAGGACTCCACCGGTCTCGAGCGCGGCGTTCCAGGTCAGGCCGAACTCCTTGCGGCTGATCTTGGTCGTGCCCTCGAAGCCGATGCGCTGGTTGCCCCACGGGTCCTGGCTCAGGCCGATGAACTCGTACGCGACCTCGACGCTGCGGGTGACGCCGTGGATGGTGAGATCACCGGTCAGGGTCACGTCGTTGCCGCTCACCTGCACGCTCGTCGAGGTGAAGGTCAGCGTGGGGAAGGCCTCGGCATCGAGGAAGTCGGGGGAGATGAGGTGAGCGTCGCGGTCGGCGCTCTTGGTGTCGATGCTGGCGGCCTCGATCGTGACCTCGGCGGATGAGGCGGAGAGGTTCGCCCCGTCGATGGTGAAGGAACCGGCGAAGGCACCGAAGGCGCCGCGCACCTTCGCGATCATCGCGTGGCGCACGGTGAAGCCGAGGGTGCTGTGGCTGGGGTCGATGACCCAGGTGCCGGTGGCGCTGCTGATGGTCGAGGTCTCGCTCGTGGCGGTCATGCTGCTCCTTGAGGGGTCTTTGGTTGACTGTTCAACTAGGAGGACGGTAGCAGCACGTCGTTGATCGAGCAACCAGTGCCGTCGGGACGCTGCTAGGCCTCGTCCTAGGGTGCAGCCATGCCCGCCGTGTGCGTCTTCTGCTCGTCCAGCACGACGATCGATGACCGCTACCCGGCCCTGGCGGCGACCGTGGGCGAGGCGCTCGCCCGGCGCGGCTGGGATGTGGTGTCCGGCGCCGGCTCCATCTCCATGATGGGCGCCCTCGGGCGCGCCGCCCGCGCGGCGGGGGGTCGCACCGTCGGCGTGATCCCGGAGGCGCTGGTCGCGCTCGAGGTCGCCGACCATGACTCCGACGAGTTCATCGTCACGCGCGACATGCGCCAGCGCAAAGGGCTGATGGATGAGCGCTCGGATGCCTTCCTCGCGCTGCCCGGAGGCATCGGCACGCTCGAGGAGCTGATCGAGGTCTGGACGGCGCGCAGCCTGAACATGCACCGCAAGCCTGTCGTCGTCCTGGACCCGTGGGGCGACTTCGATCACCTGCACGCGCTCCTCGACCACTGGCTCACGCGCGGCTTTGTGCGGCCCGAGGCGGTTGCCTCCGTGCACTGGGAGACCGAGGTCGAGGCAGCACTGGAGACGATCGAGCGGTCCTGGGCCGAAGCCGGCTCCTGAGTCGTCGCGGATCGACGACGGTCACGCGCGGGTGCTGCTGCTGGCCCATGCCTCCTCTCCATGATGGAATGACCAGGTGCCCTTGCTCTTCGCCGTCGTCGCGATCCTCGTCGTGGGTGCAGCCTTCCTCTACGCCGCCGGTCGCTGGAGCGGCTTGCCGCCGGCCGGCCCGGATCGACGTCCCCGTGCCACGCCCGATGACTTCGACGTCGTCCTCCGCGGCTATCGCATGGATGAGGTGGATGCCCGCATCGCCGATCTGCAGCGGCAGATCACCGAGCTTCGTCCAGGAGCGGGACGCGCGAAGCCGGAAGCCTGACATGACCGACCGGGTGCGGCTGGACGTCACCGTGGATGCGCCCGTCGATGCAGTCTTCGCCGCGGTCACCGACTGGCCCCGTCAGGGTGACTGGATGCTCGGCACCAGGGTCGAGGTCCGCGCGGGCGACGGATGCAGCGTGGGCTCGGAGCTGGCGGCATGGACGGGCCTCGGCGTGGGCGTCTGGGACACCATGGTCATCACGCGCTGGGAGGCCCCCTACCGGGTCGACGTCCTGCATACCGGGGCCGTCGTGCGCGGAACCGGGACCATGGAGGTCGTGGCGCTGCCCGGCGCGCGCAGCCGCTTCATCTGGAGCGAGGAGCTCGACCTTCCCCTGGGCATGCTGGGAGCGCTCGGCTGGCCCCTCGCCCGACCCATCCTTCTTGCCGGGGTCCGACGGTCGCTCCGGGTGTTCGCCCACGGGGTCGAATCGGGCGCCGCCGCCTCCTGACGAGGCCGTGGCCCGGACCCGCCCGCGCCTCGGGCCGGTGGGTCGGCGATAATGGGGCGCCGCCTGTGCTGTCTGCAGGGGCCCGCGGGGCATCTCGGCTCTGGCGGATCGACGGAAGGGGATCACATGGCCGCGATGAAGCCGCGGACGGGCGATGGCCCGCTCGAGGTGACCAAGGAGGGACGTGGCTACGTGATGCGCGTGCCTCTCGAGGGCGGCGGCCGCCTTGTCGTCGAGCTCAACGGCGAGGAGGCCAAGGACCTCGGTGCGAAGCTGCTGGAGCTGTTCGCCTGAGCGACACTGACTGCCCGAAGGGCCCCGGACACCAGATGTCCGGGGCCCTTCGTCCGTCAGGAGCGCTCGCGCAGCAGGGCGACGAGCAGGCCGTCACCCACGGTGAGCAGGGCCGGCATCCAGTCGTCATCGGTCTGGATCATCGCCGCGACATCGCGCAG
>DMPC01000190.1:30489-41234 GCA_003456155.1 Actinomycetota bacterium
ACGATGAGGCCGCCGACTCTCAGCAGGCGCTTGGCCTGCGTCAGGATGGCGGGGTACTCCGTCTTGTCGCCGTCCACGAAGACGAGGTCGTACGCGGCATCGGACAGCCGGGGCAGGACGTCCAGGGCGCGACCGGCGATGAGTCGGGCGCGGGTGTGGTCGTAGCCGAGGGCGGTGAAGGTGTCGCGGGCGACCCGCTGGTGCTCGGCCTCGATGTCGATGCTCGTCAGCACGCCCGACGCCGCCATGCCGTCGAGGAGAGCCGCTCCGGAGACCCCCGTACCCGTGCCGATCTCGACCACGGCCTGGGCGCGGACGGTTGCCGCGAGCAGGCGCAGCAGCGCCGCGGACGAGCGGCTCAGGGCGGGGCAGCCGAGTTCCTCGGCCCGCTCGCGGGCCTCGCGGATCGTCTCGGCATCCTCGGGCCAGGTCTCGACGTACTCCCAGGAGAGCGGGGTCGGCAGGTAGGCGTCGTGCCGTGTGCTCGCGATGATGCACCTCCGGTCGTTCGTGGCGGCCGAGGAACAGGCGGCCGGTGTCGCCCGCAGCCTAGTTGAGAACTACCGTGGGGGCTGGCGGATGCCTCCGCCGGCCATCGAGCAGGAGGATTCATGACCGACGACGCACCTGCGTCCGGACCTGGTCCGGTTGTGCCTGCTCCTGCTGCGCCCCCCGAGCCGCCGGCGCCGCCGACCCCGGTGCCCACGACGACCATGGCCAGTCCCTACCCGAGTCCGGTGCCCGCGTCCCGCCGGCGAGGACTGGGGCTGCTGAGCACCGTCCTGGTGTCAGCGGTGGTGGCTGCCGTCGTCGGTGCCTTCGCGGGGCTGGCGGGCTATGCCCTCGGCCGCAGCCTGGGCACGGAGCAGCAGAGCGCGGCGGCCGAGTCGACTCCCGTGGCTCCCCTGGTCGGGAAGATGGTGCAGGGCTCCATCGCGGAGATGGCCGCGCGGACCCTCCCCGCGGTCGTCTCGCTCGTGGTCGAGGGTTCGCTTGCAGGCGGCAGCGGTTCCGGCTTCGTGATCCGACCGGACGGCTACATCCTCACCAACAACCATGTCGTGAGCGTGGCCGACGGCAACACCGTCGAGGTCGTCTTCTCGGACGGCGAGCAGAGGACGGGAACGATCGTCGGCACCAGCCCGTCCTATGACCTCGCCGTGGTCAAGGTGGATCGCACGGGTCTCCCGGCGCTTACCCTCGGTGACTCCGATCAGGTCCGGGTGGGAGATCTGGTGGTGGCCATCGGTGCGCCCCTCGGCCTCGACGGCACGGTGACGTCCGGCATCGTCAGTGCACTGGATCGACCGGTCATGGCGGGTGAGTCTGCCTCCGACGTCTCGTACATCAACGCGGTGCAGACGGATGCGGCCATCAACCCCGGCAACTCAGGGGGGCCGCTGCTCGATACGGTCGGAAACGTCATCGGCGTCAACTCGGCCATTGCGACGCTCGCGATCGGCGGTGAAGCGGGGAACATCGGCCTCGGTTTCGCCATCCCCAGCAACTCCGCCTCGCGCGTGGCCGACGAGATCATCGCGACCGGAACCTCGAAGACTCCGCTCATGGGAGTCCAACTCGATCCTGCCTACTCCGACGTCGGGGCGCGGGTCAGCTCGGTGACCGCCGGCAGCGGCGCCGAGGCCGCTTCCCTGCGTGAGGGCGACATCGTGCTCGTCGTCGACGGACGCCCGATCGCCGACGCGACCGAGCTCGTGGTGGCTATCCGGTCCTATGCTCCGGGCGACACCATCGAGATCGAGTTCGAGCGCGACGGTCGGATTCAGACCGCAGAACTCGTCCTCGGCGACGACAGCAAGGCGAAGTAGGGAGCCATGTTCGACATCGGGATCGGCGAAATCGCCGTGATCGCTGTCATCGGCCTGCTCGTCTTCGGGCCGGAGAGGCTCCCACGCGCCGCGGCGGACGCGGCCAAGTGGCTGCGGCAGATCCGCGGCATGGCCACCGGCGCCCGTCAGGAGCTCGCGGACTCCGCGGGTCTGGATCTCACCGACGCCGTCGACTCCGTCAAGGAGCTCCGCGACCTGCACCCGCGGAAGCTGGCCGCCAGCCTGCTCGAGGATCCTGATGACGAAGACTCCCCGAGGCCGGGCAAGGCCACCGGGTCGACATCGGGAAGCGCATCGGCGAGCCCGTCAGCGGATCGTCCGGCCTTCGACCCGGATGCGACCTGATTCGATCGTTCAGCGGCCCGCAGGGGTGATGCCCAGCGCCATCCCGGAGAGGCCGCGCGGCTTGCGGCCCAAGGTCTCGGCGATCGAGAGCAGGGCCTGCGCAGCAGGAGCCTGCGGAGTGCTCAGCACGAGCGGATGACCGGCGTCGCCCCCCTCGCGCAGCGCGACGTCGAACGGGATCTGGCCGAGCAGCGGCACCGCAGTGCCCAGCTCGGCACTGATCATGGAAGCCACCAGCTCACCGCCACCGATCCCGAACAGGTCCATCGGCTCGCCGCAATGGGGGCACGGGAAACTGCTCATGTTCTCGATCACGCCGGCGACCTTCTGATGCGTCTGCGCGGCGAGTGTTCCGGCTCGGACGGCGACATCCGCCGACGCCGCCTGCGGCGTCGTGACGATCACGAGCTCGGAGCTCGGGAGCAGCTGCGCGGTCGAGATGGCGATGTCGCCGGTGCCGGGTGGGAGGTCAAGCAGCAGGACGTCGAGATCCCCCCACCAGACATCGGAGAGGAACTGCTCCAGGGCGCGGTGCAGCATCGGTCCGCGGAAGGCCACCGGCTGGGCCACGCCACCGGGCTTGAAGGGCAGCATCGAGATCACGCGCACGCCGTACGACTGGGGAGGCATGATCATGCCCTCCACCATCGTGGGTGGTTCCAGCGCGTTGAGGATCCGCGGAATGGAGTGGCCGTACACGTCGGCATCGACGAGGCCGACGCTCAGGCCCATCTGCGCCATCGCGACGGCGAGGTTCGCGGTCACCGAGGACTTGCCGACACCACCCTTGCCGGAGGCGATGGCGAAGACCTTCGTCGTCGAGCCGGGCTTGCTGAAGGGGATCTCCCGCTGCTCGTGCCCGCGCAGCTGATTGCGCAATGTTGCGCGCTGCTCGTCCGACATCACGTCGAGCTCGACGCTCACCCCGGTGACGCCGGGGACGGAGAGGACCGCACTGGTCACCCGCTCGGTGATCGCATCGCGCATCGGGCAGCCGGAGACCGTGAGGAAGATGCCGACCTGGACGGCGCCGTCGTCCTGGACGTCGACTCCCTTCACCATGCCCAGTTCGGTGATGGGTCGATTGATCTCCGGGTCGTTGACGGTCGCGAGGGCAGCGTGGATCGCATCGATCGAGGGCTGGGGCATGCCCCGATGCTATTCGTCGCCCTCTGGCGCCGCCTCCGCTGGCTTCTCCGCCCTGGTCTCCTTCTTGCCCTTGCCCTTGCGCCTGCTGCCCTCATCGTCAAGAAGCTCGTGGATGTCGGCGGCGAACTCGCGCAGCTCACCGCGAACGTAGTCACGCGTCGCGACATCGCCCAGGGCCATGCGCAGGGCGGCCAGCTCGCGTGCGAGGTAGTCGGAGTCAGCCAGCAGTCGCTCGGTGCGCTGCCGGTCCTCCGCGAACTGCACCCGGTCGCGGTCCGCCTGGCGGTTCTGCGCCAGCAGGATCAGGGGTGCGGCGTAGGAGGCCTGCAGCGACAGCAGCAGTGTCAGGAAGATGAAGGGGAAGGGGTCAGGCCCGCCCTCGGTGATCGCGAGGTTGATGCCGACCCAGACGATGATCGCGATCGTCATCCACAGGATGAACGCCCAGGAGCCGATGCCGCGGGCTGCACGCTCGGAGAGTCGACCGAATCGCTCGCTGTCGACGGACGGACGCAAGGACCTCGATCGGTCCAGGGGCTGGTCCAGGCGTGCGGTGCGGCGGGAGCGGGGCGAGGCCATGTCAGGCTCCCCTCGCTCCGCCGACTGAGCCGTCGACATCGTCATCACGCCAGTCGGCAGGCAGCATGTGGTCGATGACATCGTCGATCGTGACGGCGCCGAGGAGGTGCCCACCCTCGTCGACGACAGGGAGGGCGAGCAGGTTGTAGGCGGCGAACAGCCTGGTCACGACATCGAGCGGTGCGTCCGGCCCGATCGGCATCAGGTTCACGTCGACCATGGCCGAGACGAGAGTCCCCGGGGGCTCACGCAGCAGCTGCTGGAAGTGGCAGGTGCCGAGGTAGCGTCCGGTCGGCGTCTCCGTCGGCGGGCGGGCGACGTACACCTGGGAGGCGAGCGCGGGGGAGAGGTCCGGGTTGCGGATGTGGGCCAGGGCCTCGGCAACCGTTGCATCGGGGGCGAGGACGATCGGCTCGGTCGTCATCATGCCGCCGGCGGAGAAGTCGTCGTACGTCAGCAGTCGGCGCAGGTCCTCGGCGTCATCCGGCTCGATGAGGTCGAGCAGATCCTCCGCCTGATCCGGCGGAAGGTCGGCCAGCAGGTCGGCCGCATCGGCGGGATCCATCTCCTCGAGCACGTCTGCGGCGCGCTCGGCCTCCAGGGCCTGGAGGATCTCGACCCGCTCATCGTCAGCGAGCTCCTCGATGACGTCGGCGAGCCGCTCGTCATCCAGGGCGCGGGCGACCTCCAGCCGACGCTTGGGAGTGAGGTCGTGCAGGACGTTCGCGACATCCGCGGGGCGCATCGAGTCGAGCTGGGCGATCAGCTGCTCGGCCGGCTGGTTGGAGGCCGGCAGTGACAGGCCGGACACCTCATCCCAGTCGACGACCAGGGTCGAGCCACGGCGTCGCAGGCCTCCGCCGCCCTTGCGCACGAACAGCTCCGTGACGAACCAGTCCCGGGTGATCGTCTTCTCCACGGCGACGTCGAGGAGGGTGACGTCCTCCGCCGTCTCGGTCAGGCGCACGCTCCGGTCGAGGAGCTCGCCGATGAGCAGGGTCTCGTTGCTCCGCTTCTCGAACCTGCGGAGGTTCACCATGCCGGTCACGATGACCTGGCTCGCGTCGATGGCAGTGACCTTCGTCATGGGGACGAAGATGCGGCGGCGCGGCTGCACCTCGACCACCAGGCCGGTGAGTCGTGGGGGGTGGGTGCCGATCCGAAGCACCACGATGGCGTCACGAACCTTGCCCACCTTGTCGCCGTTGGGGTCGAACACCCCGATCCCGGCCAGGCGGGCGAGGAACACCCGGGTTGCAGCGCCGATCGTCACGTCGGCAGGCTACCGCCGACAGGAGGAGATCAGGTCATGGCTGGTGCGGCGGGTCCGGCGTCGGTCGTGGGGCGCCCCCCTGCGGCGGACCTGGCTCTGCTCGGGATCGCGGTCCTGTTCATCTCCTCCAGCGGCCCGATCATCGCGGCCATCGCGGCCCCGGCGCTGGCGATCGCCTTCTGGCGGACGTTCCTGGGATCGGCCTTCACCGCCCCGTGGGTGCTGCTCAGGCGGCGGGACGAGCTGCGGGCCCTGACGAGGCGGGACGTCCGCCTAATCGTCCTCTCGGGCCTCCTGCTCGGCGCCCACTTCGCGACGTGGATCCCCTCCCTGCGGTTCACCAGCGTGGCCGCGTCAACGGCGCTGGTGGCGACGCAGCCGGTGTGGGCGGCCCTCATCGCCAAGTGGCGAGGCGCTCACATCCCCCGGCAGGCCTGGGTGGGCATCGGGATCGCCCTGGTCGGGGTGGCCGTGCTGACGGGCATCGACCTCTCCATCGATCCCAGGCACCTCATCGGGGATGCCCTGGCGCTGATCGGTGCCATGCTCGCCGCGGCCTACGTCACCGTCGCCGAGTCCGCCCGCAAGTCCGTCTCCACGGCGACGCTCACGACGGGCCTGTATGCGACGTCGGCCGTGCTGCTCCTGGTGCTGACGCTCGCCCTCGGGCAGGCGCTGGTCGGCTTCAGCCTGCAGGACTGGATCCTGATCGGTCTGCTCACCCTGGGCGCGCAGCTGCTGGGCCACACCCTGATCAACAAGGTGCTGTCGACGACGTCGGCGACCTTCGTGTCGTTGGCGATCCTGCTGGAGATGCCAGGGGCCACGATCATCGCGGCCATAGCCTTGGGCCAACTGCCGCCGTGGGGAGTTCTGCCGGCTGCAGCCCTGATGTTCGTGGGCATCATCATCGTGATCCGATCCGGCTCGCGCACCGTGCCCTCCGAGACATCACCGATCTGACCGACGGACGAACACCGCGCGGTACGCGCTCATGGGACGATCAGCCCATGACCTCCCTCGATCCGCCGGATGATGCTGCTGCCCTCCTGTTCGACTGTGACGGCACGCTTGTCGACACGATGGGCGTGTATCGAATCTGCTGGCGGCAGGTGTTCGGCCGACATGGCTTCGAGATGACCGATGAGTGGTTCACCACATGGGGCGGTCACAGCACGCAGCCGTTCGTGGAGGCCGCGTTTCCCGGTCGCGATCCGGAGTTCATCGCGCAGGTCTCACGCGAGGGCCACGAGATGTTCCTCGAGTCCACCCATCTGCTGGAGCCGTTCGAGCATGTGCTGGCGGTGGCCCGCGCGCACCACGGACGCGTGCCCATGGCGATCGTCTCGGGCGGGCCGAGGGCTGCTGTGCTCGCCTCGCTCAACGCGGTCGGCATCGCGGATCTGTTCGATCTCGTCGTCACGGCCGATGACGTGGCGACGGGGAAGCCGGCCCCGGACGCCTATCTGAAGGCGATCGCGGACCTCGGGGTCGAGGCTGCGGCGTGCGTCGCCTACGAGGACACCGCAAGCGGGATGGCCTCGGCCCGCGGTGCGGGAATTCCGGTCGTGCTGGATGTGCGCCTGCCGGAAGCCTGATACTTTCTGAGGGCATTCACAAGTATCTCAATGCCGGGAGGGCCCGTGATCGACTACACCTCGCAGATGTTCCACGTCGGGCACCTCGTCCCGAACCTCGGCGATGCCATGGATCAGCTCGGCGGCGACTTCGGCTTCACGTGGACCGATGTCGTGTTCCGCGAGGACCAGCCCCTGTGGACGCCGGAGGATGGGCAGCGGCACGTGCCCCTGAAGTTCTGCTACTCGATGGCCGGGCCCCAGCGCGTCGAGCTCATCGAGGGCCCGGAAGGCACCCCGTGGTGGCACGGGGATCCGGAGAACCTGCACCACTCGGGCGTGTGGGCCGACGTTCCCACGCTCACCAACGAGCTGCTGTCGCGAGGGTGGACCCTGGTCATGGCCCAGAAGTCCCCGGAGGAGGGCTACGGCTCCTTCACCTACGTCCGCTCGCCCACGGGATTCCTGCTCGAGCCCGTGGCGATGGCGAACAAGCCGCGCATGGAGCAGTGGTTCGCGACGGGCGTGCTCGGCTAGGACGCGTCACCTCCCGTTCGCCGAGAACGGGCTGCTCGGCGGAGGGATCGACAGGGCCGCTTTCGCCGAGGGCCAGGAGACGAGGATTCGGCACTTTCACGTGGTGCGGGAGCAGATGCTGTCCTAGTCTTCCTGACATGAATGAGACGAACTCGACAGGTCAGGTCAGCGACGACTGGTGCATCGACAGCGCCCAGCTCAATCAGCGCTTCCCGGTGTACACCCGGTTCAATGCGAATGACGTGCTGCCCGATCCCATCACCCCCCTGGGCGCCGATCTCATCTGGAACCCGCACATCCTCCCGGGCTTCTCGAATGCCTACGCCGACATGGGTGCGATCTCCGTCGCCGAGGCGAATGTGGATCCGAGTGCCTTCCCGGCTGCGGCCTTCCGCTACGGGCACATGTACGTCAATGTGACGACAGCCCGGCTCACCGGCATCCGCAGCGGCCTCGGCTGGCAGGCCATCGACGCACAGTTCTTCGGCAGTCACCCCGACGCCCCTCCGCATGAGGATCACCCGGACGATGGCGACCCGGTCGTCTCCCAGCGTCTGGCGGAGCGCACCCAGTGGACCCTCACCACGTCGTCCTTCCCGGAGTTGGAGGAGGACACCCGCATCGCGGATCGGCTTCGCGCTCAGCGACCCGACTTCGACGAGATGAGCAACGCGGCCCTCGTCGCCTACGCCCGCAGCCTGGCGCCCTACCAGCGGATGACCTGGCGCGGCGAGCTCGTCGGCGGCGCTCAGGCCGCCATCGGCCCGGCGGTCCTCGGCTCGCTCATCCCGGCAGAGATGGGCCTGTCGCCCTTCGACCTCGTCGGCCCCGCGGGCGATGTCGTGTCGGCCCAGCCCTCCTACGCGCTCTGGGACCTCTCTCGGATCGTCCGGTCGGACTCCGCGCTCATGGAGCTCTTCGATGCGGGCGTGGACGGCATGGTGCCGTGGCTGAAGGAGCGCCATCCGGAGTTCCACCAGCGCTTCATGGCCTTCCTGCGCGACTACGGCTACCGCGGACCTTCCGAGTGGGACCTCGGCGCGGACTCGTGGGAGACCAAGCCGGAGCTGCCGCTCGCGCTCGTCGACCGCATGCGCTTCCTGGACGACGACCAGTCCCCGGTCGCCCGGCGCTCGCAGGGCATGCTCGCGGCCGAGGAGGCAGTGGCCCGGGTGGCGGCTGCCCTCGCCGGCAGCGAGGAGGCGCTGGCCACCATGAGCCTGGCACTCGCCTCGGCCCGCCGTTTCGCCGGATACCGGGAGCTCGGCAAGAGCAACTGCATCAAGGTGATCAACGAGGCACGTGTCGCCCTGCTGGAGATGGGCAAGCGCCTCGTGGCCGAGGGCTACCTCGATCGGCCGCAGCAGATCTTCATGGCCCTGGACGGCGAGCTCGACCGCCTCGTCCTGCAGCCCGATCTCGTTGTCGATGCGATCAAGCAGCGCGAGCAGGATTGGCGCGCCTACTTCGATCTCGAGGTCCCGCTGTTCCTCGATGCTCTCTCGCCGCGCGTGCCGGTGGCCCAGGTGCGTCGCAAGACCGGGGCCTCCTTCCCGGTGGCCGCCGTCGGAGACACCCTCTCGGCCATCGGTGCGGCAGCAGGCGTGGCGAGCGGACGTGCTCGCGTGATCTCTGACCCCGGTGCCATCACCGAGTTCGAGCCCGGCGACGTGCTCATCGCCCCGCAGACCGATCCCTCGTGGACCCCCCTGTTCGTAGTGTCCAGCGCGGTGGTCGTCGGAGTGGGTGCGCCCAACAGCCACGCGATGATCGTCAGTCGCGAGCTGGGCATCCCCTGCGTCGCCGGCCTGGAGGGTGCGACTCAGCGCATCCCCGACGGCGCCATGGTCACGGTGGACGGCTCAGCCGGCACCGTCACCATCGACAGCATCGGCTAGCGGGCGGTGCGCGAGCCGCTCATCCGCTATCCGATCGTCCAGTACGCGTACGTCGTCAACGACCTCGACGAGGGCGTCCGGCACTGGGTCGAGGTGATGGGGGCAGGGCCGTTCTTCGTCAGTCGGGATCATCGCGGGCGCGATCACACGTACCGGGGCGTTCGCGATGAGGCCGTCTTCTCCTACGCCTTCGGGCAGGCAGGGCCGGCGCAGATCCAGTTGATCGAATGCCGTGACGACTCCCCGTCGATCTACCGCGACATGTTCGCTCCGGGCGAGGAGGGCTTCCATCACGTCGCCTGCCTGGTACCGGCAGCCGACATGGGGCGCGAGGTGGCCCGATTCGTCGATGCCGGCGTCGAGGTCGCCTCAACCCTGCACTCATATGTGCCGGTGGCCTATCTGGATTGCCGGAGCACCCTGGGGTTCTTCGTCGAGCTGCATGGGCTCAACGACGACGTCGACGACCTCTTCCGCGAGATCCGTGAGGCGCATGAAGGATGGGATGGCGTCACCGATCCGGTGCGCGTCCGGAGCAGGTCGAGCTCGCTGTGATCACGCCCCCACTGCTGCGCCATCCGGTGATGCAGCACGCGTTCGTGGTAGCCGATCTCGATGCGGGTATCGAGACCTGGCGGTCGACTCTTGGCGCCGGTCCGTTCGTCGTCATCCGCGACTTCGTGGGTCAGGAACTGACGTACCGGGGGGCACCGAGCGCCACGGCTGTCGACTACGCCTTCGGGCAGTCCGGCGACATCCAGGTGCAGCTCATCGCCCAGTCCGATCCGGGTCCGTCGATCTACCGTGACATGTACGCCGCAGGCCAGGGTGGGTTCCACCACGTCTGCGCCCTGGTGCCCATGGATGACTGGGATCGCCAGCTGCGCGTCTTCCTTGAGGCGGGCTACGAGATCGCCTCGTCGCTGATGACCTCAGCCCCCGCCGTCTACCTCGACTGCCGGGCCGACCTGGGCTGCTTCGTCGAGCTCTACGGTCGGACCGAGCGCTCCGAAGGCTTCTTCGCGCACCTGCGTGACCTGCACGAGGGCTGGGACGGGATCACCGACCCCATCCGTCAGCGCTAGATCCATCCACCTGAGGGGAACACCATGACCGATCTGCCCTTCGAGCTCATCCCGCTCGCCACGGTGCGCGTCGAGCGCGGCACGATCCACCGCATGGGCACCACGGCCTTCCATCGTCGCGTCATCGGCGGGATCGCGGAGGGCCGTTGGGAGGGCGAGCGGCTGAGCGGAGACATCGTCCCGCCGGGAGGCGACTGGGCCATTCCCTCGGGCGACGGCACCGTGATGCTGCTGGAGGTGCGACAGGTGATCCAGACCGATGACGGGGCCCTGATCTACGTCACCTACCAGGGCCGCGCCGATCGGTCACTGGGCACCTACACCGTCGCGCCAACCTTCGAGACCGATGACGAGCGCTACGCCTGGCTAAACAGCATCCAGGCGATCGGGCGGGGACGCAACGATGGTGACGCGATCGTCTACGAGATGTTCGAGCTGCGCTGATTCTTCGA
>DMPC01000190.1:41483-43150 GCA_003456155.1 Actinomycetota bacterium
AGCCTCGGACCCACCTGCACTCACCCGCATCCGGGTGCGACTGCTGCTACTCCTTGCCGGAGACCAGCCAGACCCCTGCTGCTCCGCCGCCCACCATGGCGATCAGTGCCGCTGCGAGCACCCACAGGGGTGCGCCGGGTGCCTCGGATCCGTCGCCAGCAGGAACGCTGGTCGGAACCTTCGCTGCTGCCGGGACCGCCACGTTCTGCGGTGTCGTGGCCGGGAGCACGGGGTTGACCGTGATCGGGGCCGTGGCGATCGGCGCCCCGCATGCACCCAGGGTGGCCCCGGTGGGGGTCTGGGCTGCGATGGAGGCGTTGACGGCCGCGACCGTCGCGACGTTCGCGGAGTACTCGGCGTCGCCGGTGGTCGGGCCGGAGCCCGTCTGGGTCACGTCATACGTGATGGCAATCGTCGTGACGCCATCGACAAGGCAGAGGTCAACTCCGCCGCTGGCTGACGCTGTCGCGGTGAACACCTTCGCTGCCCCGCCACCGGAGGGCACCGGAGTCACCACGCTCGGGCACGCACCCAGGGAGTACGGCTCCAGGGCCACGAGCTGGCTGGTCTGCTCGGCGAGCGCCGCAGCCTCGGCAGCATCGTCAGCCGCGCTCTGACTCACGGAACTCGTCGCGGTCCGGGTGATGGGGCCGACGATCTGAAGCACCCCGCTCGGGCTTGCCCCCTGGCAGACCTCGATCGCCTGGGTCGTGAACGTCCCGGTGTAGTCGCACTCCGCTGAATCCGAGGCGCGCTCAGTGCCGTTGACACTCAGGCGCAGAGTGTTCTCGCCGCCGGTGGCGGTGTAGGTGCCGCTCGCTGAGGCATCTCCGTTGTTGGCCAGCGTGCCCGAGGCGACGGTTGCGCCGTTGAGTGTCGCGGACCACGGAAGATCCCGGTCCCGGCCGGGCGCGTTGATGTTGACGCTCCAGTCCGTGCAGGAGATGTCGGCCGTGTACTGGGACTCCTCGCTCGTGGCCGCTGCGGGTGAGGCGAGGCTCACGCCGATGATTCCGGCAACGGTGATCAGCATGGCCGATCCGACGGCGGCGAGCGTCCGCCCCCTGCCGCTCCGGATCCTCGTTCGATGGGTGTGCATGATCAGTCTCCTTCGCATCCGATGGTGCTTTCGCTCCGAGGCTGTCCCGTGGCGGATGGGGATGGCCATGCAAAGTTCGGGCAATTGGATGGAGAGTCCGGTCAATGACCGGGGGATGCGGTGACTTACTGGAGTCTGAGTAAAGTGAGGCGATCACTCGCAGGTGAGCACAGGGAGCTGCCATGGCTGTTGATCCCCCACGACCGACGGCGATCGTCACGGGTGCTGGAGCCGGCATCGGCGAGGCCACGGCGCGCATGCTGCACGCGCGCGGCCACCTCGTCGTCGCTGCCGATGTCTCACCGGAATCCCTGGCCTGGACCCACGACATCGCTGGGATCACCGCGTTCGTCGGCGATGTCAGCCAGGAGGACGCCAACGCCGAGATGGTCGCCGCTGCCCTCGGATCGCATGGCCGGCTCGACGTGCTCGTGCTCAACGCCGGCATTGCACGACGCACGGCCTGGACGGCCGATGACGCCGTGGATGCTTTCGATCGGATCATGGCCGTCAATGCGCGAGGTGTCGTCCTCGGGATCCGTCATGGGGCCCCTGCGATTGCCGCATC
>DMPC01000128.1:0-3725 GCA_003456155.1 Actinomycetota bacterium
GGGCACGACGGCGCCCTCACGTCATCCGAGACCGTGACCGAGCAGGTCCGCGCCCTGACCACGGACTGGTTCGGCGCGCACCTCGCAGACGGTCCAGCCGTAAGCGACGCCTTCCTCTACTCCGTGACCGAGGGTTCGGCCCTGAGTGACCGCGCGGCGGGCAGTGCCGCGGTGCTCAGCACCCCCGACTACACCGGCCTCAACGGCACGACGACCGACACCGTCACCCTCGCCGGACCACCGCAGCAGGCGCTGGCTCCGGCCGGAGGCGTCCCTGCCGCCATCTCGTCCGTCCCCGGACTGGGCGGCGTGGGATCCCTGCTGGGCCAACTGGGTGGAGGCGCGCTCGCCGGTCTCGCGCAGCAGACAGCGACCTTCGTGAGCGAGCCCCTGGCCGCGACCACCACCCTCGTGGGGGCGCCCACGGCGGGCATCACGCTCAGCAGCGATCGACCGGTTCCGGGTGCCACGGTGTTCACGGCGCTGCGGATCCTGGATGCCTCCGGACGGGCACAGCTGCCCGCCAGCCTGGTGGCTCCCGTGCGCGTGGACGCACTCGGCCCGGACCCGCAGGAGCTGCAGATCCGGCTCCCCGCGATCGTGACGGACATCCCCGCGGGCTCGCGTCTCGCACTGACCGTGACGACGACGGATCAGGCCTACCGGATGCCGTCCGGCCCCGCGGTCTACACGGTGGCCCTGGCGGACACCTCAATCACCGTGCCGACGGTTGCCGGCACTCCTGTCGAGTCCCCCCGACCCCCATGGCTGTGGCCACTGCTCGCTCTGGTCGTCCTCGTGATCGTCGGCCTGCTGCTCCGCATCACACGGCCGCGCACCGCCGCGGTTGCGTCTGACCGGGATCCGGTTGATCCGGTCATCGTGACGGGGCTCGTCAAGCAGTACCCCGGTGGAGTGCGAGCCGTCGATGGAGTCGACTTCACGGTGCCCCGCGGCATCGTGCTGGGGCTGCTCGGACCGAACGGTGCGGGCAAGAGCACGACCATGCGGATGATGATGGGACTCATTACGCCGACGGCCGGTGACGTGCGCATCTTCGGCGAGACCATCCGTCCCGGCTCTCCTGCCCTCGCCCGTGTCGGCTGCTTCATCGAGGGACCCGGTCTCCTGCCCCACCTGACCGGTCGGCAGAACCTCGACCTGTTCTGGCGCGCCTCGGGTCGCTCCGGAGATCCCCGCATGATCGAGGTGCTCGAGATCGCAGGCCTCGGATCGGCCATCGACCGGCGCGTACGGACCTACAGCCAGGGCATGCGCCAGCGCGTCGGCATCGCCCAGGCCATGCTCGGGATGCCTGACCTGCTGCTGCTCGACGAGCCGACCAACGGCCTTGATCCGCCGCAGATCAAGGAGATGCGCGAGGTGCTCCAGGCGTATGCGAAGGACGGCCGTACTGTGATCGTCTCCTCGCACCTGCTCAGCGAGGTGGAGCAGACGTGCAGCGATGTCGTGGTCATGGGTGCAGGTCGGGTCATCGCCCAGGGCTCGGTGGATGCCCTGCTGAGCGAGCACCAAGGTCGACGCCTGGAGGACGTGTTCTTGGGCCTGGTCGGCGAGGGGCACAGCGTAACGACGTCAGGAGTAAGCCCATGAGCGTAACGACGTCAGGAGTAAGCCCATGAGCGTAACGACGGAACAGCCGACGTATCAGGCGAGCAAGACGCTGACGGTCCGGGTCGAGCTGGTCCGCCAGTTGCGTCGTCGACGCACCCTGGTGGCCTTCGCGGTGGGAATCGCTCTGCCTCTCATCGTCGTCGCAGCCGTCAAGCTCGGACCCTCGTCCTCCGGCGGGGGCGGCGGCGGCTTCGGCGATGGCGACCTCGACCTCGTCGGGCTGGCCACCGCAGGCGCCTGGAACTTCGCCCTGACGATGCTGTTCTTCGGTTCGGGCTTCCTGCTCACCATCATCGCCGCGATGTTCCTCGGAGACAGCGTGGCCAGCGAGGCATCGTGGTCGACTCTGCGCTACCTGCTCGCAGCTCCGGTCCCGCGTCGCAGGCTGATGCGGGCCAAGGCGATCGTCGGCCTCATGCTCACGGGGATCACCCTGCTCATCCTGGTCGCGGCCTCATGGATCATCGGCGCACTGGCCTTCGGGACGGGTCCACTGACCAGCCCGCTCGGAGGATCCTTCGACCTGTCGCAGTCCCTGCTGCGGCTGAGCGTCGTCACCGGCTACATCATGCTGATCATGCTGATTCCCGCCGGGATCGCGTTCCTCATGAGCGTTCTGACCGACGTACCGCTCGGTGCTGTCGGCGCCGCCGTTGTCATCGTCATCGTGCTCAACATCCTCGACGCTCTCGAGGCGCTGGGGGATCTACGTCGCCTTCTGCCGACCGACTACGGCAACGCCTGGGTCGACGCGCTCGGCCCGACCATCGTCTGGGACCAGATGGCCATCGGGGCCTCGTACAGCGTCGTGGTCTTCGCGATCCTTGCGCTCGTTGCAACCCTGCGGTTCGACCGCAAGGACATCACGAGCTGAGCGGGCTCCAGTTTTCGGCGTCGGATCAGGCCGGAGCGCAAGGGTGCTGAAAAAGCCTGTCGGTACCGCTGATCAGCCGTAGCTGCAGCCGGTGACCGCCCCTGACACCAGGTCAACAGTGAAACGGTCCGGACGAAAATCCTTGGTGACCATCTGCGGCTGCCCATCGATCGAGCCCACCCTCAGGACGAAGCCATTCGCCTCGGCGAAGGCACGCGCCTGGGACTCGCTCATCTTCCCGTCGACCATCTGCGCGCACATACCGCGCATCTGCGCAGATCCCTCGATCGAGGGGGTTCCAGCGATCTGGTCCAACGATGATGCGACGCGAAGCAGTTGCGCGTAGGTCAGGCCCGTCGAATCGATCTGCAGTGTGGTGACTCCGGGCCCGGTCATGGTCGACGCAGGCTTCGCGGTCATCCGGAGGGTTCCGCCGTACTTGCGCACGTCGTCCTTGGTGCAGCGCATCGACTTCGTGGGCACGGGAGCATTTCCGGTGAGCGCCTCGGTGTAGCAGTTCGCGAACACCGTGGCCTTCACCGGAATCCGCATACCCGGCGAGCCGAGCCGGATCGTGACGGTGCCTACGGGAAGTCGACGGATGTCGGTCTGTGGATCCGCGGCCCAGTCCGTCTGGCCCCACTTCTCCACCAGGTCGAAGGAGCGGCCTCCCGACCCGTACTTGCCGCCCGCAAAGGTGGATCCGCCGGTGGCGACGCCGTCCCGCACGGTGACGTCGGCAGCAGAGACGTCAATGGCTCCCTTGCGCGCCAGACCAGCGCTGAACCCCGGCTCCCACAGCGAGCCGGCGGGGCCGAGTTCGTCGGCGGCGGCGCCCCACGAGTCGGCCTTCTCCGAGATCGAGGTGTCAACCGCGTTGGAAGCGGTCGCCGCCGGTGCACCGGCCACGACCGCGAGGGACAGCACTCCAGCGATCGCTCCCAGGTGCTTCATCATGCGACGCCTCCTCATCCGTAGGTGCAGGCGATGACGGCGCCGTCGGCAACCTCGAAGGTGAAGCGGTCGAGTCGGTAGTCCATCGTCACGGCTTGGGGCTCNNAGGTGTCAACCGCGTTGGAAGCGGTCGCCGCCGGTGCACCGGCCACGACCGCGAGGGACAGCACTCCAGTGATCGCTACCGCAGGCGTGATCATGCGACCCGTCCTCATCCGTAGGTGCAACCGATGACGGCGCCGTCGGCAACCTCGAAGGTGAA
>DMPC01000128.1:3922-5574 GCA_003456155.1 Actinomycetota bacterium
GAGCAGCCGACCACCAAGCCGGCGGTCACTGCCAGCGCGCCAAGCGCGCCCGCCAGGCGCACGCCGCGCTTCATCATCTCGCCTCGCATCATCATGCTCCCCTGATCGTCGTGGCCTTGGTCGCTGCATCGGTACCGAAGTCGGATCGCAACCACGGAATGCCGACGACCCAGTCGTAGATCACGCTCGTCCGAAGCACGATGTCCTGGACCGACCTGTTGCGGCGGCTGAAGGCCGCCCACACCAGCCCGACCGGGAAGCCCGTGCAGAGCAGCGCCCGGACGAACGAGGCGATCCACCCTGGAGCGACCCCTCTGCTATTGATGACGCGCAGGCCCATGATCAGGTTCCCGACCGTTCGACCCGAAAGTGCCCAGAAGGCCGTCCAGTACAGGACGTTGAGCACGTAGCCGTAGACCACCATGACGATGACGGGCGGGATGCGCCGATCACGGCTCGACGCGGCCTCCAGGGCACCGACGTCGGCCGCATTCGTCGGATTGATAATGAAGGACAGCATCCACACCGCCGCAACGGTCAGCAGGACGATGGCGAAGACGAGCACGACGTCGATGATGGCTGCCACCGCCCGGCTGATGAGCCCGGCGCGATCTCCCTGAAAGCGGATAGCGTCGGTGGGCAGCGCGGGAATATCCCGGTCGACCAGGCTTCCGGCGCTCCTCGCCTCGCGGTACTCACGGAAGGAGGTCATGCCGATCCCTCCTCAGCGTCCGAGTCAGCAGCGAGCGGTCGCGAGTGCAGTGACTGCGCCTCCCCCGGCGACTCGAGGTCCCGTGGCCCGCGACGGATCAGGCGGTCGATGAAGCCGGAGAGCAGTACGTCGGCACCCACGCCCTGGCGTCGGACGGAGTCCAGGGCCTCGCCCGCCACACCACTCGTGGAGTCGCGAATGATCTGAGGCAGGTCGATCGCGTCGATGACGTACTCAGCAATCGGGATGATCGGCACGCGGTCGATCACCTCGTCGATGTCGGCTGCTCCCACGATGGCATCGATGTCGACCCGGTCGAGCACCAGCTGGGTCAGGTCTATCTCATCAAGGGTCGACTCGACCACCCGAGCAAGGTCAACGCGGTCGAGGACCAGATCGGTCAGATCAAGGCGTTGCAGGACGGCGTCGGCGATGAGCGGCACCGCCCGGTCCAGTGCCGCCGATACTGCAGCATTCACGGCGGTCGTCACCGTCTGCTCGACAAGGGAGACGACCGTCGTGGCCGTGTAGGTGGCCAGGCCGATGCTGTTCGAGAGGATCTCGCGCAGGGCGTCCACCGCGTCCGGGGTGGCGGGCTGCGCAGGACGCGCGACCAGGATGACCTCACCTCCGTCGAACGTGGCCTCGAAGCCCTCGTTCATCACCTCATCCTCATCGCCCGCGCAGGCACGGCCTGGGGGGATCAGCCCTCGACCCGGAGCGGGCCGGTCTTGGCCTCGGGGAAGTAGTCCTGGCCGATCCCGCTGGACCGCTTGGGAATCATGACCGAACGGAACCACGAGACGATCTCGTCACCGTCCTGGTTCAGCCCCCGAGTCTTCATCCGGATGATGCCCATCTCCGGGCGCGAGGAGCTCTCACGCTTGTCCAGG
Organism: Actinomycetota bacterium; assembly: GCA_003456155.1. Taxonomy (GTDB): domain Bacteria; phylum Actinomycetota; class Actinomycetes; order S36-B12; family S36-B12; genus UBA10649. Next base: position 5,528 of record DMPC01000128.1, read on the forward strand.
CAGATGCTCTCGGCATAGATGGTGTCGCCGATGTAGACGGGGTGGGT
>DMPC01000080.1:0-1821 GCA_003456155.1 Actinomycetota bacterium
CGAGCCTGGTCGCCACCGAGGTCCGCACCCGGACCCCCGCCCAGGCGCGCGCGGACCGCGAGCGCAGCATCCGGGCGTCGCGCATGGCCCGGGTGGCCCAGATGCGCACCCGCATCGTCGACGTGGCACGCAAGCAGATCGGTGACCGGTACGCCGCCGGGAACTCCGGCCCCCACGCCTTCGACTGCTCCGGCCTGACCCGGTACGTCTACCAGGTCGCTACCGGCCAGAAGCTTCCCCACAGTTCCCGGGCCCAGTACACGAAGGTCAAGAAGATCAAGCGCAGCCAGGCCCAGCCCGGGGATCTGGTGTTCTTCTTCGAGAACGGCGAGCACCACGTGGGCATCTACATCGGCAAGGGCAGGATGATCGACGCCCCCGGCGTGGGCGATCCCGTCCGCGTCAGCCCCATCTCCGGCTCCTGGTGGGGCCGCAGCTACACGGGGATGGGCCGGATCCTTCCCGGCTGACCCGGCTCTACGCGGGGATGGTGCACACGATCGCCAGCCCACCCGCAGGCGATTCTCCCGCGCGCACGGATCCTCCCCACGATGCGACCGTCTCACGCACGAGGGCCAGGCCCAGGCCCGAGCCTCCCGGGACGGACGACGTCCCGCGGCGGAACCGATCGAACACCAGCTCCCGCTCGTCATCGGGAATACCGGGACCGTCATCCTCGACGATCAGGACGGTCGCTCCCCCCCGGCGCGCGAGAGTGACCGAGACCTGCGATCGCGCGTAGGCGAGGGCATTGCCGAGGAGCTCGTCGACCACACGCGCCACCGACCCGCGCGGAGCACGCAGCATGATTCCCGCCGTCACCGTGCCCTCGAGTCGGATGCCCTGCTCCAGGAACGGCCCGCGCGCAGCATCCACCCGCTCCTCGACCACCCGTGACGCGTCCTGCTCCACGATCGGCACGGCCGAGGCGTCACTGCGGGCCAGCTCGAGCACCTGCTCGATCCGATGGGTCAGGCGATCCACCTCAGAGGTCGCGGCGCGCGCCTCCTGCGCCACCTCCGGCTGATCCGTCACGTCCTCGATCGCCTCGAGCCGCAGCCGGACCCCGGTCAGCGGCGTCCGCAGATGATGCGAGGCGTCCGCCGCCACACGCTGGGTTCGGTGCAGGATGCCGGAGAGCCGCTCAGCGGTGGTGTTGAGGGCCATCGCCACTGCCCGCACCTCGGCCGGCCCTCGATCGGGGCGGGCCCGCCTGTCGAGGTCGTCCGGAAGCTCCTCCGCCACGCGGGCGAGCTCCCCCAGCGGAGCCGCGATCGAGCGGGCGAGGAGCCACGCCACCAGACCGGCCATGAGCATCACGGCGACGAAGAAGAGGATCAGCCAACGCTGGGTCTGCTGGACCTCATCGTCGACGATCGACTCGGGAAGCGACAGGCGCACCGCGCCCGCCACCGCGTAGTCCTGCACGATCGGAGCGGCCACGTAACGGAGGTCCACCCCCAGGGTCTGCGACATCCGCACGTCGGATGTGAGGGAGCCCGCCAGGGCCGCATCGATCTCGGGACGATCGAAGGGGCGGTCGAGCGCGGTCTCGCCACTGTCAGCCAGCAGGGTGCGCTCGGGTGACACCACGACGACGCGGGCACCGGTGTCGAGCGCCACCTTCTCAGCAGTGCCCTGCCAGTCGATGAAGGGCTCACCGGACATGGTTGTCGCCGCAGTGAGCGTGTCGATCTCGAGCCGGTCGATGAACGCCGCCCGCTGGTCGTTCGCGACGACGAGCGCGAGAGGCACCGCCAGGGCAGCGGCCACCAGTGCTACGAGGAGCGTCATCGCCCAGACAAGGCGACGCGTCATGCG
>DMPC01000080.1:2058-4581 GCA_003456155.1 Actinomycetota bacterium
GCGTCACCGAGCTTCTTGCGCAGGGACGCCACATGCACGTCCAAGGTCTTTCCTGTGCCGACCCACACCGGATCCCATACGCGGGAGAAGAGCTCCTGCCGGGGGACGACCCGACCAGGCTCCTCCGCCAGCACAGCAAGCAGGTCGAACTCCTTCGTCGTCATCTCGACTTCTTCGCCGTCGACAAGCACCCGACGGCGCGTGCGATCGACCTGAACACGACCGGAGTCGAGCGTGGTGTCGATGCGGCGACGACGGGACACCGCGCGGATGCGAGCGGCAAGTTCACGGACGGAGTAGGGCTTGACGACGTAGTCATCGGCGCCAAGCTCCAGGCCCACGATGCGATCGGTCTCATCGCCGCGGGCCGTCGCGATGATGACGGGGACCTCCGACGTGCGACGGATTTCGCGCAGCACGTCGATGCCGTCCCCATCCGGAAGGCCGAGATCGAGCAGGACGACATCGACCCCCTGGGCGGCCGCGACGACATGGCTGGCGTAGACGACATGCTCGGTCTCGAAGCCGTTGCGCTGCAGACCCGCCAGCAACGGCTCGGACACGGCGGGGTCGTCTTCGACGACGAGGACCTTCACGGGCCTCATCGTGGCATGGATGGATGCCTGCGGCGATCCACCAGGCAGGCCCCGTGCTGCGTCGGCCGGACGCCTTACCCGGGCTTTACCTCGCCATGGCCTCACCCTTCCGATGAGGTCCGTACCTTCGAGACATCAGAGAAATCTGCACCACGTCGAAGGAGGGATGATGCAGGAGATCCGGTTCCGTGCCATGGGCACGGACTGCCACGTTCTGGTCGAGGCTCTCGATGAGAACGTCGAGACGACCCTGCTGACCCTGGCTGTCGAGCGCGTCGAACTGCTCGAGCAGTCCTGGAGTCGCTTCCGTCCAACGAGCGAGCTCTCCCGGCTCAACGCCCGTGCCGGCAGCGGACCGATCGAGGTCAGCGCCGACCTGCTCCTGCTCGTCACCCGCATGAGCCAGGCCTGGCGCGAGTCGGACGGCCTGTTCGATCCGACTGTCCTGGACAGCATGAACCGACTCGGCTATGACGCGGACTTCGCGGAGGTCAGCACCCGCGTGATCCCGGCCGCCAGCGACATCGCGGTGCTGCCGGCCCCGGGCATGGGCGGCGTCCGTACCGATGCAGCCACCATGACCGTCACGCTGCCCGCCGGCGTGGGCCTGGACCCGGGCGCCATCGGGAAGGGTCTCGCGGCCGACATCGTCGTCGAGGAGCTCCTCGGGATCGGCGCCTCAGCCGTCCTCGTCAATCTCGGCGGCGACATCGCGATCGGCGGTGCCCTGATCGATCCGTGGCGCATCGCCGTCACGGACGAGCGGCTTCCGCGCGACATCGACGAGAGGACTCTCGAGGTGATCGAGCTCCCCCGCGACGTCACGCGGGCCGGCATCGCGACCTCGACCACGCTCAAGCGCCGCTGGGCCGAGGGCCTGCGTCATCACGTCATCGATCCGCGTACCGGGTCTATGGCGACGGGCAGCTACCTGCAGGCCACGGTCATCGCACCGCAGGCATGGCAGGCAGAGGTTGCGGCATCGATCGCTCTGCTTCGCGACGACGCAGCCGCATGGCTCGAGGAGCAGCACGTTGATGCGCTCCTCCTCACACCTGACAACACGCACATCACCGGCGCACTCGCGTCGGCCACACCCCTGGGAGCCCTGAATGGCTGACATCCCCTGGACCTGGCTCATGATCCGCGGAAGCGGCATCACTGCCTGGGCCCTCCTTACCGCCGTAGTCGTCTATGGCCTGCTGCTGCGCTCCCGGCTCCTGGGCTCGTTTGCTCCGCCGAAGCGACTCATGGAGATGCATCGCTGGCTGGGCGCAACGGCGCTGGCCTTCCTCGCCCTGCATCTGGTGTTCCTGCTGGTCGATCCTGCAGTGAAGTTCTCCGTCGCCCAGATCCTGATCCCGGGCCTCGCGAGCTGGGAACCGGTGGCCGTCGGGCTGGGAACACTCGCACTCTGGGCGATGCTGCCCGTGTTCGTCGTCGCTCGGATGAGGACGCGCATGGGGAGGTCCGGAGCGACCTGGTTCAAGAGGGCCCACCTGATCGCCTACGCCGCATGGCCGCTGGCGACCGCCCACTATGTCATGGCGGGCACCGATGCGCTGGCCGACTGGTCCCTCGCACTGCTGGGCACCGGCGTGACCCTCGTCATCGCCGTGCTCCTGGCCCGCGGGTTCGTCCCTGCTCCCGCACCCCGACCCCGAGTGGAATCCACTCCTCGAAGCACCACCCCGCAGAAGGTAGGAGTCTGACATGCAACGATCCACCATCATCGCCACCGTGGTGGCCGCCGGGGGCATCCTCATCGCCGGTTCCGTCGCCAGCACCGCTGTCATCAACGCAGCGGTGAGCACGCAGCCGGAGACCAGCGATGCCCAGATCCTGGCCGCACCGGCGACACCAGTGCTGCTCAGCGCGACGACGACGGCACAGTTGCCCGCCCTGACGGTCGAGCCCCTGCCCGGGA
>DMPC01000080.1:4635-5680 GCA_003456155.1 Actinomycetota bacterium
GCACCGCTGTCATCAACGCAGCGGTCAGCACGCAGCCTCAGACGAGCGACGCCCAGATCCTGGCCGCAGCAGCAACACCGGTGCTGCTCAGCGCGACGACGGCAGCACAGCTGCCCGCTCTGACGGTCGAGCCCCTGCCCGGGATCGTGGTCCCCGCCGCGGGCGAGAGCGCCGCGCAGGCCGCACCCGCGAGCACGCAGCGCACCGAGGGCATCTCGGTCGACAAGGCCGTCGGCATCGTGCTGGGAGCCACCGACGGCGGGATCCTGCAGTACACGCGCCAGGAGGCCCACCGGGGGTATGACACCTGGGCGGTGACCGTCAAGCGCACCGACGGATCGGTGGTCACCGGATACGTCGACCGCACCACCGGCTCCGCCTTCGACTGGGTCGTCGTGAAGGAGGCTCCCGCAGCGGTGGGGTACGCCGATGACGAGGAGTACAGCGAGGGCGAGAGCGAGAACGAGAAGCACGAGAGCGAAGGCCAGGACCATGACGAGCATGAAGAGGATGGCGACGATGACTAGGAACACGAGCACGAGGCCGGCCCTGCGGCGGACCTCCACCCCCGAGCGCATCATCTCCGCCGGTCTGGCGACGGCAGCATGCCTCGGAGTCGTCGGCCTGCTGGGAACGCGGCTGGTCGAGGCGCAGGCCGCGACCCCGGCCGCTGACCAGGCAGCAGCCACCTCCGTACCCGTCCTGATGGACTCCACCGAGGCGACGACCCAGCAGGGCCTGACCAAGGCGGACCTCGATGCCTACGCGGCGCTCCTCACGGCCGAGAAGCATCGGCTGGACGACTACCGGGCACAGCTGGTGAAGGCAGCCAAGCAACTGCAGCGCCCCGGCAAGCAGGGTGCAGGCAAGGCGCCGCTCCAGGTGTCGCTGCCCCAGGCGGCACCCGCTGCACCGGCCGCTCCCGCCGCGAAGCCCATCCCGGTTCCGCAGAAGGCGCCCGCGGCCGCACCCGCCCCTCAGGCGCAGAGCCAGAGCCACGGGAGCTGAGCTCGCTGCACGGCCCGGGAGTCATCCCGGGCCGTGA
>DMPC01000080.1:5964-14286 GCA_003456155.1 Actinomycetota bacterium
AGTCATCCCGGGCCGTGATTCGAGCACCCGGGAGTCATCCCGGGGAGAGCGCATCTCCGTGCGAGCATGAGCGCGTGAGCACCTACGGCCTGCAGGGCGTGCTGAACTGGCCGCAGGCACGGAGCGTGGCGCAGTCGGCCGCGCACCCCCTGTCGGCCGCGCCCGCCCGTCTCGACGAGGCCACCGGCAGTCGGCTTGCCCGCGACCTCGTCACGGTGCTGGATGACCCTCCGGTCGACTCCGCCGCAGTCGACGGCTACGCCGTCTGCGGGGAGGGGCCGTGGCGGGTGGACGACCTCGAGGTGCTGACCCCCGGCTGGGCCTGCATCGTTCGGGCGCGGATGCCCCTGCCGCGTCATGCCGATGCGGTCCTGACGGAAGCCTCAGCGCACGTCGAGAAGCATGCGGATGGAAGCGTCCTCGTCATCGCCCGGGATCCGCTGAACGGGCTGCCCGACGAGAGCGCGCGGCCCGACCTGGGTGAGGGCATCCTGCGCGCAGCCAGCATCTCCGCAGCCGGCCACGCCCTCGTGCCGGCCGGCTCTCCCGTGACACCCGCGGTGGTGTCGCTCGCTGCGGCCCGGGGGCTCGACGGCCTCGACATCGTGCGGCCGCCCGTGGTCGGCACGGTCGTTCTCGGCTCGAGCCTGCTCGATCACGGGCTGCCCCGTCAGGGCCGGGTGCGCGATGCGCTCGGCGCCGCGATCCCCGCGTTCGTCGGTGCGCTCGGTGCACGCGGCAACCCGGCGGTGCGCGCGCCGGACACCCTCGACCTGCTGACGGCCGAGATCGACGACGCCGATGTGGACGTCCTCATCACGACCGGCTCGACCGCACCCGGGCCGGACAATCACCTGCGCGAGGTGCTGCGCGATCTCAACGTGCGATGGCTCGTCGACGGCGTGAGCGTCACCCCCGGCTCGTCGATGCTGCTGGTCCGGCTCGTCGACGGGCGCTTCCTGGTGGGCCTGCCCGGGGATCCCACGGCAGCGCTCGCGGGTCTGGTCACGCTGGTCACCCCGCTGCTGTCCTCCCTCTGCGACGCTCCCCGGGTGGATCGACGACGCACGGCGGTTCTCCTCGAGGATGCCCCGCCGGCCGACTACGCCGACGACACCGCCCTGGTTCCGGTCCTGCTGACGTCGTCGTCAGCGGGGACGATGGCACGGCCGCTGCCGATGAGCGGATCCGACGGCCAGGTCGGCTGGGCCCGGGCCGACGCCATCGCAGTGCTCCCGCCCGGGGCGGGCTTCCGCGGCGACGTCGCCGAGCTCCTGGACGTCCACGGCCGGGATCTGCCCGCCCTGCCGTAGGAGGGGACCCGCGGGCCGCGAACGATCAGAGGCATTCCCCATCTGGGGAGTCGGAATACCGGTGATGGCGGCCTAGAGTCGGCCCCGTGCTCGGAATCGACCTCGCGCTGACCGCCGGTGGCCTGCTCACCGGCCTGATGGTCGGGCTCACCGGGATGGGGGGCGCCGCGCTGGTCACACCGATGCTCGTGCTGATGTTCGGGGTGTCCCCCGCGGCCGCGGTCTCGAGCGATGTGCTGGCGACAGCGATCATGAAGCCCGTCGGGGCGCTGGTCCACATCCGCGCGAGGACCGTCCACTGGGGGCTGGTCGGCTGGCTCTCGGTCGGATCCATCCCCGGTGTGCTCCTCGGCACCTGGATCTTCGCCATGGTGCTGGGGACGGACGAGGCCAGCGAGACCATCCGCACCTGGATCGGCTGGGTCCTGCTCGTGGCCGTCGGGGCGATGATCGCGAAGGTCTGGATCGGTCGGCGCGCCTCGGGCATCCGAGCCGCGCACCACGACCTCGGCACCTCGATGCCCGTCCGACGCGTGCCCACCGTGATCCTGGGTGTGGTGGTCGGGGTGCTCGTCGGCATGACGAGCGTGGGCTCGGGCTCCCTGGTCGTGACGGCGCTGCTGCTGCTCTACCCGCTGCTGCGCCCCTCGATCCTCGTGGGCACCGACCTCACGCAGGCGGTCCCCATGCTGGTCGTCGGAGCGGTGGCCCACGCCGGCCTGGGCGACATCAGCCTCGCCATCGTCGGCTCCCTGCTCCTGGGCCAGATCCCGGGCGTGTGGCTCGGGGCGCGGATGTCGTCCCGCTACGACGGCGTGGCCCTGCGGTGGCTCCTCATGGTGGTCCTCGCCGCAACAGCCGTGAAGTTGCTGGGGGCTCCGACCCTGGTTGCTGGCATGATCGGCCTGGTCGGTCTCATCATCGTGAGCACCATCTACATCAAGGAACGGATAGATGGCAAAGCGCCCCTCCCGGATCAACCTGCCGGCGGAGGATCCTCACGCGCCCCCTCCCCTGAAGTTCCCTGAGCGGCGGTTCAGCCCGCTTCGCAACATCACCGTTCGCGTCTTCATCGCGATCTTCGTGGTGATCCTCACGTCGACGATCGTCTGGGCCGAGGGGGATTGCTACCAGGACCGCGGGGAGCAGGGCGGGCTCTCCTGGATCGACTCTCTCTACTACGCCACCGTCACCCTGTCGACGACCGGCTACGGCGACATCACGCCGGTTTGCGAGTCGGCTCGCATGGTGAACGTCTTCGTCATCACCCCACTGCGCTTCCTGTTCCTCATCGTGCTCATCGGCACGACCATCGAGGTCCTGACCCAGCGCACCCGCGAGCAGATGCGCTCAAAGCGATGGAGGAACACCGTGAACGACCACACCGTCATCATCGGCTACGGCGTCAAGGGCCGGGCTGCTGCACAGTCCCTCATCGACGCCGGTACTGACCGGCACGAGATCGTCGTCGTCGCCACCGACCGAGCTGAGGTGGACGAGGCGACCAGGGACGGTTTCGTCGGAGTCGTCGGCGACGGTCGACGTGAGAACGTCCTGCGCGATGCCGCAATCGACCGTGCGAAGCGGATCGTCGTCGCCACCAATGAGGACGACACCACGATCCTCGTCACTCTGACAGCGCGACGCCTCTCTCCGCACGCCACGATCGTCGCCGCCGCGCGTGAAGCGCAGAACATGGAGATCCTGCGCCAGTCCGGCGCCAACAACGTCATTCCCACGGCGGAGTCCGCCGGCCGGCTGATGGGCCTGTCCCTGCTGTCGAGCACCGCCGGGGAGCTCATGGAGGATCTCCTCGACTCCGGACGCGGTCTCGAGGTTGTTGAGCGGGAGATCACGCGCGATGAGCTCGGCCAGTCGCCCACGGATCTTGACGCCTCCGGCCAGATCGTCCTGGCCGTGATCCGCAAGGGAGTCGCGCATCGGTTCGACACCAACGACATCACGCGCCTGGAGCCCGGCGACCGACTCGTCGTCATCCGGCACAACCCGTCAGAGAGGTCCTGACGCATGCATGCGATCACGGTGACCGAGCCGGGCGGCCCCGAGGCGATGTCGTGGGCCAAGGTGCCCGATCCCACTCCGGGGCCGGGCGAGGTCATCGTCGAGGTGGCAGCCGCAGGCGTGAATCGGGCCGATCTGCTGCAGCGACAGGGCCTCTACCCTCCGCCGCCCGGTGCCTCGGACATCATCGGACTCGAGTGCTCCGGCACGATCACGAATGTCGGGGCTGCCCTTCCCCTCGATCGGATCGGCGAGAAGGTGTGCGCGATCCTCGCGGGTGGCGGCTACGCCCAGAAGGTGGCCGTGCCCGTCGGGCAGCTGATGCCGATCCCCGACGGCGTCAGCCTGATCGATGCCGGTGGCCTGGCCGAGGTGACCTGCACCGTGTGGAGCAACCTCGACATGGTTGCGAACCTGAGCGAGGGCGAGTGGCTGCTGATCCACGGCGGCGGTTCGGGCGTCGGCACCATGGCGATCCAGATCGGCCGCGCGCTCGGCGCGCGCATCGCCGTGACAGCCGGGAGCCAGGCCAAGCTCGACCGCTGCGCCGCGCTGGGCGCTGAGGTGCTGATCAACTACCACGAGCAGGACTTCGTTCAGGAGATCAAGGACGCCACCGGTGGCAGGGGAGCCAACGTGATCCTCGACAACATGGGCGCGTCCTATCTCTCCCGCAACGTCGATGCCCTCGCCCGCGACGGCCGCCTGGTCGTCATCGGCATGCAGGGGGGCGTCAAGGCAGAACTCGACATCAACGCGCTGCTCCGCAAGAACGCCTCCGTCCACGCCACCAGCCTGCGTGGCCGACCTGAGTCGGAGAAGGCCGCCATCTGCGCGCAGGTGGAGCGCACCGTATGGCCGTGGATCCACGCCGGTGTCGTCACTCCTGTCATCGACCGGGTGATGCCCATGGCCGACGCCGCAGAGGCTCATCGGCTCCTGGCCGACGGTGCCGTGACCGGCAAGATCCTTCTGACCCCCTGACCTGCACGCGTCCCAGGATCGCGATCGGCGATGCCGGGGTGCTAGGCCTCGATGGCCGGCAGTGAAGCGATGCGCTTGATCAGGTAGGGCGAGAACCACCCGCTGTACTTGGCCTGCAGCACCGGATCGCGCCAGTCCGAGCCCGTCACGATCCCGCGGCAGGTGGGCACCCCGCACATGCAGGAGAACTCGTCATAGTCGCTGGCATCGCACATCGCGTAGTCGAACGTGATCTCCTCGCCAGGGGCGATGTCGCGCATCGCGACCAGGACAGTCGACCCGGTGATCCCTGCATTCGGCTCGCACGAGTGATTGAGCATGTCGCCGGGCTCAGGAGTCTCGTCCGAGACGAGATAGAGGTCGTCATCAACCTGGATGGAGCGCGACTGCCGGTCGTGGGAGAGCGTGGACAGGGTCGAGCGATCGACGACCCATCCGCCGAAGGCCGCGACGGTCTCGCCCGCCACAATCGGCTCCGTGGCGAACGAGCCCCATCCCTTGGAGCCGGCGGGGCGCGCCTGCGCCTTCGGCGTCAGCCAGTTGTAGTCCAACAGGACCGCCTCTCGATGCCGGCAGCGGACGCGCCGGAAAGGTGGGCAAAGCCGGTCAAGTCTGCCATACGAAGATGACCAGAGGACACGCTGGCAGGATGGGGCGATGAACACGCGCCTGACGAGCCTTGTCGCCGCATGCACGCTTGTGCTCGCCGCAGCCGTGACCTCGCCCCCGGCCACCGCATCGGTCGGCCAGGTGATCAACGGCACGACCAACCCGCCGCTGTCCCTGGCCGCCGTGCTCATGGACTCCGACACCAGCAGTTGCACCGGGGTGCTCGTCCTGCCGAACCTGCTGGCGACTGCCGCCCACTGCTTCGTCGACAGCAACGGAGTCGTGACGTCAGGGCCCGAGGCCTGGCGGATCTACCCTCCCGGGGCCGATGCTCAGACGTCTCAGCCGTCGGGCTTCCAGGCCACGCAACTGCTCATTGACCCGGCCTACCGCAATGACGGCACCGCGGACGCGCGCGACCTGGCCTACCTCGTGCTCAATGGGGCGCTCGCGACTCCGACGGTCACCCGAGTGGCGACCCGCAATGAGGTCGCAGCCCTGGCGGCACGTCGCGCCATCCTCGAGCAGGTCGGCTACGGGCAGACCGTGCCGCGTGCCGTGCAGGACGCCCCAATGAGCCCGATCCCCATCGGCATGTCAGCGCCCATCGACGAGTGGGCAGGACCAGACAGCCTCCTGAGCATGAGCACGAACGGCACGACCGGGACCTGCGCCGGCGACAGTGGCAGCCCGTGGATGGCGTCCGTCCAAGGGGAGCTGCTCCTCGTCGGGGTCCTCTCCAGCGGTGACGGACCTCCCTGCGACCCGGAGGCCGGTGGCACCAGCGACTACGTCGCCGTGATCAGCGGCCAGCCGGACCTGCTGGCCGCGGCTGTCGGGGCCGCTGGAGCGCAGCCGCTCACTCCGCCGCGCACCTGCATCGCGGTGAAGGGATCGAAGAAGGAGTGCGCCGAAGGGCGGACCTGGGCCTACTCCTTCTGCTGGGGTGCGCGGAAGTACCGCGTCGAGCAGCAGGTCAACGGGGCCTGGACGACCGTGTCGACCGGCGCCGGCCGCAAGACGAGGTCATGCGCCAGCCAGTACCCCTACCTGATCGAGGTCACCGGGACCGCCGACGCCGGGACGACCCGGTACCGGCTCGTGGTGCCGCGCCAGCCCTCGGTGCCGCGCACCCAGTACGACCCCTTCACCGTGACCTCCACCTGACCGGCCCCATTAGGCTCGCAGGGTGATCGACCCCACCATCCTGCGCACCGACCCCGACCGCCTGCGTGAATCCCAGCGCCGTCGGGGAGAGAGCGTCGAGCTCATCGACGAGCTCGTCGTCGCTGACGTCACGAAGCGACAGGAGCAGCAGAGGTTCGATGAGCTTCGCAATGAGCAGAAGCTGCTGGGCAAGCAGATCGGCCCACTTCAGGGCGCCCTGAAGAAGGCAGGTGACGACACCTCACGAGCCGAGCTGCAGCAGCAGGTCGACGCCTTGATGGCCTCCGCCCAGACCCTCGCCGATCAGGTGAAGGCTGCGGAGGCCGCGGCCGGAGCAGCCGGCGAGGCACTCGACGCGCTCTGGCTCCGGGTCTCGAACCTGGTGAACCTCGAGTCACCCGTGGGCGGTGAGGCGGACTTCACCGTGATTGAGGAGGTCGGAACGCCGCGGGACTTCGCAGCAGAGGGTTTCCCGCCGCGCGACCACGTCGATCTGGGCGAGCTGCTCGGCGCCATTGACATCGAGCGCGGCGCGAAGGTGTCCGGATCCCGCTTCTTCTATCTCAAGGGTCCCGGTGCGCTCCTGGAGATCGCCCTGCTCAACCTCGCGATGCAGCAGGCCACCTCGCACGGCCTGATCCCGATGATCACGCCGGCCCTCGTCCTGCCCAGCGCGATGGAGGGCACCGGCTTCCTCGGGCAGGCCGCAGAGAACGTCTACCGCATCGAGGCCGATGACATGTACCTCGTCGGGACATCGGAGGTCCCGCTCGCGGGCTATCACGCCGACGAAATCATCGACGCCAGCGAGCTGCCCCTGCGGTATGCAGGATGGTCGAGCTGCTTTCGCCGCGAGGCCGGCTCCTATGGCAAGGACACCCGGGGCATCATCCGCGTGCACCAGTTCGACAAGGTCGAGATGTTCGTCTACTGCCGTCCCGAGGACGCTGAGGCTGAGCATGCTCGCCTGCTGGAGTGGGAGCGCGAGTTCGTCGACGCGCTCGAGATCCCCTATCGGGTGATCGACGTCGCCACCGGCGACCTCGGGTCAAGCGCCGCTCGCAAGTTCGACATGGAGGCGTGGATCCCGACACAGGGCGCCTATCGCGAGATCACCTCGACCTCGAACACCACGGAGTTCCAGGCTCGTCGCCTCCGCATCCGGATGCGCGACGAGAACGGCACCAGGCCGCTCGCCACACTGAACGGCACCCTGTGCGCCATGCCTCGGGTGATCGTGGCACTGCTCGAGAACCACCAGCAGGCCGACGGCAGCGTGGTGATTCCCGCGGCGCTGCGTCCGTTCATGGGCGGACTCGACGTGATCTCTCCGACCTGATCGACGTCCGACATCCACCTCGGTGTGACCGACTGTTCACACCACCGCTCTACCGTGCAAGGGACATGACCACGATGACAGCACTGCCCGACCTGACCGCCCTCGGCGACTTCCGTCCGCAGCTGATCGCGCTCGATCTCGACGACACGTTGCTGCCGCACTCGGGAATCGTGCCCCAGGAGGCTGTCGACGCGATCGCACGCGTCAGGGAGATGGGCATCGAGGTCGTCGCCGCCACCGGCCGATCCTTCGGCACGACCGCTCCCGTGTGCGCGGCGGCCGGGATCGAGACGTGGGCAGTGTGCAGCAACGGCTCCATGCTCGCATCACTGGATCCGGAGGAGATCGTCGAGACGATCGCCTTCGATCCGGCCGACCTGCTGATCGCCGTCCGGGAGCGCGTGCCCGACGCGATGCTGGCCGTCGAGGATCCCACCGGGGTGTTTCGCACCACGATGATGTTCGCGCACAGTGCCCTCACCGAGGGGATTCGCGAGACATCGTTCGAGGAGCTGCTCGCCCATCCGGTGATCCGCGTCGTCGTGCGCAGCGATGCCCACCTCGACGAGGGCCTGGGGCATCTCGCCCAGGATCTCGGGCTGCACTCGGTGGTGTTCGGGGTGGCCGAGGTCGCGTGGATGGACATCGGGCCCCAGGGCGTCTCGAAGGCCACGATGCTGCAGCGGCTGTGCGACCGCCTCGGCATCGATCGCGCGCAGACCCTCGCCATCGGCGACTCCATGAATGACGCTGCGATGCTCGAGTGGGCCGGGCGAGGGGTGCTGATGGGTCATGCCCATGCGTCGATGCATCAGCACGCGGACCTGCTGACGGGGCTTAAGCCGGGTTATGGGGTCGCGGAGGCGTTGAACGCGATCGGCGCGTAGC
>DMPC01000080.1:14607-17323 GCA_003456155.1 Actinomycetota bacterium
GCAGGAGTGGCCACGGACGAGTGCCTGCAGGAAACGCTGCTGTGGCTGCAGGCATGAACGGCTCAGGCCGCCTGATCAGTCGGCGGTGATGCCGTCGGCGAAGGCCTGCTCGAGGGCTTCGAGCCACGGACGCATCTCCGGCAGCCCCTGCTCGATCCACCGGTCGTGCCCGAGCACCGAGTAGGCCGGGCGCGGAGCCGGCCGGACGAACTCCGCAGAGGTCGTGGGGAGCACCCGATCGGGGTCGGCCCCGGCAAGCCGGAAGATCTCGCGTGTGAATCCGAACCACGACACCTCTCCGCTGTTGGTCCCGTGGTAGGTCCCGACTGCCGGATGGCGATCCATGAGCAGGACGATCTGCTCCGCCAGGTCAGCGGCGTAGGTCGGCTGGCCGATCTGATCGGTGACGACCGATACGGTGTCGCGTTCGCGCTCGAGCCTGAGCATGGTCTTGACGAAGTTGTTCCCCTGCAGGCCGTACAGCCACGCCGTCCGAATCAGGTAGTGCGACTGGGGGAGCAGTTCCTGCACGGCTCGGTCACCCGCCAGCTTCGTCCGCCCGTAGGCGGAGGCCGGTGACGGCGTCTCGTCCTCGGCGTACGGAGTCGTTGCGGTGCCGTCGAACACATAGTCGGTGGAGACGTGCACCAGCCACGCACCCGCCTTGCGGCACTCCAGGGCGATGTTGCGCGGGCCGAGGCCGTTGATGGCGAGGGCACGCTCCTCATCAGTCTCCGCGTTGTCGACCGCGGTGTAGGCCGCGCAGTTGATCACGAAGTCCGGATCGAAGCCGCCGAACACGAGGTCGACCGACTGCTCGTCAGCAATGTCGATGTCGGGGTAGTCGATGCCGAGCACGGCGAGGCTGCGGTTGCGGCGCAGGACGGGCATGAGAGCGGAGCCGAGCTGGCCCTGGTGACCGATGACGAGTACCCGCACGCTCCTACCCTCTCACCTCTCCCGCCTGCTCCGTCTCCACCGAACGGCCACTGGGCGCAGTGTCCGGCCGCACTGCAGAGACGACAGGTCGCCACTCGCCGGGATTGCCGGGACGATCAGTGAAGGGCGGCCTTGGCCTTCAACGGACGCCACCAGGCCTCGTTGTCCCGGTACCACTGCACCGTCTCGGCGAGGCCATCCTCAAACCGGTGCTGCGGCGCATAGCCCAGCGCGCGCAGGCGGCTGTCGTCGACCGAGTAGCGGCGATCGTGACCCTTGCGGTCCTCGACCGGCTGCACCATTGACCAGTCGGCGCCCATGACGTCGAGCACCCGCTCCGTCAACTCGCGGTTGTTGAGCTCGAGGCCGCCGCCGATGTTGTAGGACTCGCCCGCGGCGCCCTTCTCGATCACCAGTGCGATGCCACGGCAGTGGTCGTCGACATGCAGCCAGTCGCGGACGTTCAGGCCATCGCCGTACAGCGGCACCTTCGCTCCGTCGATGAGGTTCGTGACGAACAGCGGGATGACCTTCTCGGGGAACTGGTACGGCCCGTAGTTGTTCGAGCATCGCGTGCTCGACACGTTGAGGCCGTAGGTGACGTAGTAGGCGCGGACGAGCATCTCCGCTGCGGCCTTGGCCGCGGAGTAGGGAGAGTTCGGGCGCAGCGGCTCGTTCTCGTCCCAGGACCCCTCGTCGATCGAGCCATAGACCTCGTCGGTGCCGATGTGGACTGTGCGAGAGATGCCATGACGCAGACAGGCGTCGAGGATCGTCTGAGTTCCGACGACGTTCGTGACGATGAAGTCCTGCGGTCCGTGGATCGACCGGTCGACGTGCGTCTCGGCGGCGAAGTTGACGACGACGTCGTGGCCGGGGAGAACCTGGTCGAGAAGGTCGCCGTCGCAGATGTCACCCTGGACGAACGTGAAGCGGGGGTCGTCCCTCACGGATGCGAGGTTCTCGAGGTTGCCCGCGTAGGTGAGCTTGTCGTAGACCGTCACGCCGGTGACATCGCCGCCGTAGGTGCCGCCGAGGAGTTCCCGCACGAAGTGCGATCCGATGAAGCCGGCGGCACCGGTGACGAAGTACCTCATGACGTGCTCCCCTTCAGTCGATCGAGCCACTCCTGCGCTCCTGCGAAGTCCCGGTCGCTCACTCCGGGGCGCAGCCCGGGCTCCTTCCCGTCGTGCCTGGGGTAGGAGCCGAGGAAGCGCACATCGAGGCAGACCCGATGGAGCCCCATGAGCGCCTCCGAGACGCGGGCATCGGCCACATGGCCCTCGACGTCGACGCTGAAGAAGTAGTCACCGAGGGCGCGCTTGGTCGGGCGGGACTCGATGCGGGTCAGGTTCACTCCGCGCACCGCGAACTCCGTGAGGATCGCGAGGAGTGCTCCCGGCTCGTCCTGGCGCATGAAGAGGCTCAGGGTGGTCTTGTCGGCGCCTGTCGGTGCCGGAATGTCGCCGGGCAGCCGCACGAGGACGAACCGCGTCGTCGCGTCGTCGGTGTCCTGGATGTCGTCGGCGATCACCTCGAGGCCGTAGATGTCGGCAGCGATGCGCTGGGAGACCGCTGCGTCGAACGGCGCCTCCGGATCCGTCAGCGCCTGAGCGGCTGCGGCCGTCGACATCGCGGGGATGATCTGGGCGTGGGGGTAGTGCTCGGCGAGCCAGTGCCGCGCCTGAGCCTGGGCATGCGGATGCGTGGCGATCCGGGTGATGTCCTCGCGGCTCGCACCGGGGCGCCCGAGCAGCGCGAACCGCACCGGGATGAC
>DMPC01000129.1:0-1906 GCA_003456155.1 Actinomycetota bacterium
ATATCGGTCGCGACGACCAGGCGTACGGCTCCGTCACTGAAGGCTGACAGGTTGCGCTCCCGTGCCGTCTGCCCGAGGTTGCCATGCAGCTCGACAGCAGGGATGCCCGCCGTCGTGAGCTGCTTCGCCAGCTTCTTGGCTCCGTGCTTGGTCCGCGTGAAGAGAACAGCGCGCCCCATTCCACCGGCAAGGTCGTGGACCACTGCTGACTTGTCGGCATGGTCGACCGTCATCACGTGGTGGACCATGGTCGAGACCGGAGCCTCAACGGGATCCACGGAGTGAGTCACCGGGTCGCTGAGGAACTTCCTGACCAGGACATTGATGCCACCGTCGAGCGTGGCTGAGAACAGCAGCCGCTGTCCCCTGGTCGGAGTGAGCTTGAGGATCCTCGTGACCGCCGGCAGGAAGCCGAGATCGGCCATGTGGTCGGCCTCGTCGAGCACGGTGACGCTGACGGCGTCGAGCCGGCAGTGCCCCTGCTTGATGAGGTCCTCCAGTCGACCCGGGGTGGCGATCACGATGTCGGTGCCGGACTGCAGCGCCTTGACCTGCGGGCCCTGTCCGACGCCGCCGAAGATGACGGTCGCCCGCAGGTCCATGGCCTGCGCGAGCGGTGACACGACGGCGAGCACCTGGTTGGCGAGCTCGCGCGTCGGCACGAGGACCAGGCCCCGTGGTGTGCTGCGCTCGGTGCGGCGACCCTCGCTCGCGAGCCTGACGACCAGCGGCAGGCTGAAGGCAAGGGTCTTGCCCGAACCGGTGCGGCCCCGGCCGAGGACATCTCGGCCACTCAGGCTGTCGGGAAGCGTGGCGGACTGGATCGGGAAAGGCGTGCTGATTCCCGCCTTTGAGAGATGAACGGCGAGCACGTCAGGGACGCCGCATTCGACGAACGTGGTGATAGCGGAGGAGACACGGCGCGACGTCGTCGCGCCCGTGGAGGACGAACTCATGATGCTTCTTTCCTGAGAGCTTGTGACCGCGGACGAGTCCGCTGGGGCGCGGGGACGATCCTCACGCGAGTGACGCGCATTACCGTGCGCGGGCGCAGGGATCGCCTCCGGAGGGAGCGACACGGAAAGCGAGCGACGATGGGAAATCAGTCAGGCGACGATTCGCGAGCGGCGGCACTTCTGCGCATCCTCATAGTGACACAGGGATGCCGATCAACCAAATCGCGCAGCATGTCGCCTGGCCCGCGAAAGGCCGACGGCTCAGTCGTACAACCCCACCGCTGGCACGGTGCCGCATCCCACTCGACACCCTGATGAGCCATGAATGACGATCTGAGGAGCCGGACCTCGGCATCTGGTCGACAGCGTCCTGCTCGGAGGGGTCCCAGTTGGGGAGGCCGCGAGTGAGGGCAGTCGCAGTAGGGCTCGACCGGCGCGTCTGCATAACCCCTCTGAACAGGGCAAATGCCCAGTTCCGAGCCACAGAGATGTGTCCGTGCTGTCCCAAGGTTATGCAGACGGATAGGCAGACGCGCCCCGGCCCCCCACGGCAGGCTCATCCGTGTGAGAAGGGTTCCCCTAGTGTGTGAGTGACGGCGCTCGGACGCCCATTGCGCCTCACGAATGGGCAACGGTTAGGGGCCCACGAGGAAAAGGACGCCTTCAGCGGGCAGCAGGTCGTGTCGTGGATTCTCGATGCCGTGCTTGCCGCGGGACTCGCGGCGGCGGTCGCGCTCTTCATCGCGATCCTGATCCAGGACCGAGGCAAGCGTCAGATCCCCGCATTCGTCCTCTTCCCCCTCCCCCGTCTTCTGGCTGCTCGTACCCGGTTCCCTCGGCCTCGTCGTGCTCACGGAGGCGATCCCGGGAGCGCCCGACGACAGCCTGCCCAAGTCCGAGGACGACGCACCCTTCGCCGTGGGTTCCACCGCCGATAGCGGCGGAGTGTC
>DMPC01000129.1:2165-2826 GCA_003456155.1 Actinomycetota bacterium
CATGCAGATCGCATCTATTGCTGGCCGTCTGGTGCGCAAGCTCCCCGACCTCCCCGACGTGAAGGTGCCGGGACTCGGCCACTGATCACTGCAGCGTCGGCTGCACCTCGATTCGTACGAAGTAGCGCATACGACCAGGTCCTTGGAGTCGCACAAGGTAAGCGCCCGGCTTGCGTGCTTCCAAGGCAGGCAGATCCATGGCGCCCTCTCGGTTGGATCGCACCGTGTCGAGCGGCCGCCATCTCGGGGTTTGCCGACTGGTCGCGGTATCCACCTGAAGTTGGACAGTGAAACTCGTCCGCTCGGGCAGACCACGCAGTTTGAGGATGAATGCCTCGCCCTGGGGGATTCGCGCGATCGGTGCCTGCGCTGCCGAGGTCGCCGGTGGCTTGCGCAGTAGCACATAGACAGCGTTGGCGGGATCCACCGGCGTCAGGCCACCGGGAGGACCAGGAGCCGGCGTCGGCGTCGGGGTCGGCGTCGGGGTAGGCGTGGGCGTAGGCGTGGGCGTCGGGGTCGGGGTCGGTGTTGGGGTAGGTGTTGGGGTCGGCGTGGGCGTCGGGGTCGGCGTCGACGTCGGGGTCGGCGTGGGCGTCGGGGTCGGCGTTGGGGTCGGCGTCGGGGTCGGTGCGGGTCCCGGGCCTGGTGTGGGTGTGGGTGT
>DMPC01000129.1:3026-12658 GCA_003456155.1 Actinomycetota bacterium
GTCGGCGTCGGACTGGGCAAGGTCACCGACACACTCACTGAGGCGACCCCCGCACCCAGCGCACTAACCGCACGCAAACGCACCTGATAGGTGTCACCCTCGGTCAGTCCCGTGATGACCACCGGGGTGGTCGTGTCATCAGGGGAGAAGGCCACCCAGGATCCACCATCATTCGTCGAGTACTCGTAGTTGGTTATCGGGCTATCCCCCGCGGAACTTGCAGTGAACGAGATAGACACCTGATTGCTGGTCGGAGTCGCTACGAGGTTCGTCGGGGCACTGGGGAGGGGCGATGGCACCGTTAGCGTGCCGACCTGGCCCGTGCCGCCGACGGCATCGACATAGATCGGATAGGAGCCCGGCGCGAGGCCAACCGGAACCGTGGCCTGGAGGGTGGTCGCATCGACTCTCGTATAGGACGTCGCCGACGTCGAACCGAACCGAACGGCCCCGGATCCGACGATGCCCACAAGGCCTTCACCTTCGACGGTGACCTGCGTCCCCGGGATGCCCGTCACCTCAGCTGAGCCCTCTGGCGCTTGCCAGGTCCACTGGGCGATCGCCTGGGTACCGGTGACTCCGCCAGCCTGCTGGAAGCTTCCTCCGACATAGAGGACCGAGTCATCAACGGCAAGAGCCTGCACGGTCCCGGCAATGCCAACGTCACCCTCGCCGGGTCCCCAACGCAGTGGAACCCACTGCGAGATGCCGGAATCCCATACGGTCACCCGGTTGACAGTCCCAGCCCCAGACGAGGTGAACTCTCCACCTGCGTAGAGCAGCCCACGGTAGGTATCCACGTTAAGAGCACGTACCGGGCCGTTCAGGCCGCCTCCCATGGCGCTCCACGCAGTTCCGTTCCACTTGGCCACACGATTGACGGTGACCTGGCTTCCCCGCTGAATTGCCCTGAGGAAGGATCCACCCGCGTAGACGTCCGTGCCGTTAGTAGCGACTGCAAGTACCGGACCATTCACGCCGAATCCGAGGTCGTACCAGGTGCCATCGCGCCAGGCCCCGATGTTGTTGGCGCCCGACTGCGTGGGAACGACAAAATCGCCGCCGACCACCAGCCGGTCGCCCTGCATCGCAAGGGCCGCCACCGTGGGTCCCCCGCCCACGAAGGCAGTGGCCAGTCCAGGGACGCTTCGCCAAGCCCCGTCGGCGTAGGCGATCAGCGACCGACTCGAGACCCCATCAATGGAGCCAAAGCAGCCTCCGGCATAGACGGTGTCATCCGTCGTGGCCAGGCTCACGATTCTCTGAAATCCGCCACCGCATCCAGGAGCGTCAGACCATGCGGAGGCCAATGCGGTCCACGATGTCCCAGACCAAGCGGCGATCCCCGTCGCAGCAACTCCCGACATCCCGGTGAACCAGCCACCCGCGATGAGAGTGTCATCTTGCATCGCAAGTGAGAAGACCTCAAAGTTGGATGAGCCTGACTGGAGCGCGCGCCAGGATCCCTGTGACCACTCGGCAATCTTGTTGGTTCCGGCAACAGCTGTTCCCCCGCTGCTGTTGGAGGTGCTACTGAACTCCCCGCCCGCGAAGAGGGATCCCCCGCGAGAAGCAAGTGCGTGCACTGCTGGAGAGGCGCCCCCACCTAGAGCGGACCAGCCACCCACGACGCCGTCCGCTTCCGTCGTCGGAGCCACCATCCGTTGAAACGGAATCTGGACTGCCGCGGAAGTCGACGGGAGAGCGGTCGCAATTCCTGCGACGAGAAGGGAGAGACCTGAGGCAATGCTCAAGCTGCAGCAGCCACGCATGGTGCTCCTCACTGGCACCAACGGGAGGTAGGCGCCACAGGGACGCTAATTGCGCGCTGAGGGCAGCGGCGAGGTCGCAAGGACAGGTGCGACCGAGTGGATTGCGCCTGTCTCGATCCGGAGACAACTGTCTCGGAGCGTTCGAGTCGCTCTTGTAGGCGTAGGCGGAGACCCTAGGCAGCAGCCGCAAACATGGCCACGACCCTCACGCCACCGGCGGGTGAAGGCCGCCAGTTCCACTCTGCGCCGACAACAGAGCACCAGGCATCCATGATCGCAGTACCCGATCCCCGCACCACTTCACCGCGCGGCAACCCTCGCCCGTCGTCGGAGACTGTCAAGGAAAGGCCTCCGGATGTGGGCACGGCCAGGGTTACGTCGATCCGTGACGCATTCCCGTGGGAGGCGGCGTTCAAAAGGGCCTGCTCCGTGACGCGATAGATGGCGGTGAGTAGGTCCCGGGAGGCGCCCCCACCCATGAGCAGCGACCTGGACTTCCCGTCGAAGGTCACCCGAACGTTCATGACCGGCTCCCAGGACTCGGCCAGGTCCGCCAGCGCAGTGTCGAGCCCGACGGATCCGAAGGCTGGACTCAGACGCCGACTTGCGGAGCGCACCTCTGACGACCGAATGCGCTCTATCTCAGCGATGGCCTTCTCGAGACGCTCCCGCGTCGCCGGATCCGCGCCCTCGACACCGTTGCGCAGCTCGAACGCCACGACCAGGAGGTCAGCCTGCACCCGGTCGTGCAGGAACTCCGCCACCCCACGACGGGCGCGCTCATCAGCCTCAACAACGAGCTGCTGCTGTGTCTTCACCGTTTCAAGTGCCGCGGTGGCCACAGCTGCCTGCCGGGCGTAGCGCACCGTGAGCGCGCCTGCGAGGGACTGGGCGAAGGTGATCGCGACGAAGGCGCGAATGGTGGTCGGCACGATGCCAACCGCCGACAGGGACGGCGTGGACAGGAAGATCGGCGAGAGGATGTAGACACGCGCCAGCCCACCGGCGAGAGCAGCAATGAGCATCGCGACCAGATAGGGCCCGCGCGCGGGACTGCCGAACTGGTCCTTGCGCAGGTAACGACTCGCGACGGCGAGCACGATCGCCGAGGCAGCGGCGGCTGCAACGGCGTTGCCGACCACGGCCACGACGTCGACAGAACTGACGGCGCTCTCGCCGTACTCACCGATGATCGAAGGGGTGAACTGCGCGGGCAGTTCCACGCACGAGTAGCGGCACCTACTCAGGGTCCCAAGCAGGGAGACCTGCACGTTCTGCAGCAGGATCAGGAGGAAGACCGCACCGGAGACGACCCAAGGGAAGAAGGGCCACGGGCCGAGGACTGCCCTCACCACACCGCGACCGAACTTCACCCATCCGCTGTCCATGTCTAGCGCTGACCGTACTCGCGAGTCTCACGCACGTAGCGGAGGACAGCGAGCGTGCGCAGATCCGCTCCCTCGGGAGGATCAGGCACGAGTACCTGGTAGGCGCGGGAAAGCTCCTGGCGCACAACGCCGTGAGTGAGGTCAAGTCGCTTGGCGATCGTGGGCGCATCGAGGCCCTCCGCCGCGAGCGCCATGATGTCGCGCTGCCGGGTACTCAACTGCGAGACCGCGGACTGCTGATCGCTCACCTGCCCCTTGACCATGAGCGGATCAACGACATTGAGTCCACGCGCTGTCGAATGCAGCACGTCGCTCAGGTAGTTGGGATGCAGGTCAGCGCGCTTGAGAATGTAGGACCAGCCCTGTCTTTGGTTCTCGGCAAAGCGCGTGAGGAAGGTGGGTACCTGGTATTGCGACAGGATCACCACGCCGATGCCGGGACGCTGCTCGCGCAGGGCGATACCGAGCTCGATCCCGGACAGGTTGTCCTCCCCCAGGGACAGGTCGAGAAGGGCAACGTCGAATTCGGTCGTCTCGGCCTCCGCGAGCGCCACGGCGGGCGAACCAGCCGTCACCACGATGTCCAGATCCTGACGACTGCCGAGGATGGCCGTGAGGATCCCTCGCAGCGCCGGGTCGTCTTCGACGTAGAGGACCCGCAGCACCGAGGACACCCCCCGATCCCAGCACATACCCCCTGGCCAGGCCAGCAACCTCAGACATCTGTTCTGCCGTCGTTTATTGGCGGGTTATCGCTTGCCTCCACGGCGTGTAGGGTGCCATAAGTCGCGACTCGGGCGAACTGGTCCGGTGCTGCCGCGGGAGATGAGACGAGTCTCCACCTGCCTGATACCAGTGTCACACCGTGACGGGGCAAAACTGCAGGCGTGCATGGCGCATGTTGTGTTGCCGTGACTTCCAAAATCGTGCGTCGCAGGTTCGAATCCTGCCGGGGCCACCATGGAAGGTCGTTAGGGCCCAGAGCCTCGGTGTCGCGGGTTGGCCCTAGCTGCGGCAGCCCCGACCGTTGAGAATTCCGTAGGGCAAGGCCTTTCCGCAGTTTTTGGCGCCCGTGAAGTTCGCGCCCGTCAGGTTTGCATCCAACAGTTCCGCGTTCTCCATGTTCGCACCCCTGAGGTCCGCGCCCGTCAGGTTTGCCCAGGACAATTTCGCGCTCCTCAGGTCCGCCCACCTCAGATCCGCATCACTCAGGTCCGCTTGGTGAAGCATCGTGGAGAACATGGTCGCCGACACGAGGTCGGCATTGGTCAGATCCGCGAGCCCCATATAGGCGCTCGAGAGGTTCGCGTCGCGCATGTTCGCGCCCCTCAGATTCGCGCACTCAAACCACGCAATCCTCAGATAAGCCCGACTGAAGTCCGCACCCCTGAAGTTTGCGCGAGGCACACCCACATCGCACCGGCTCAAGACCATGGCTACGAGGTTCCGGCCCCTCAGGTCCTCATCCGGGCAGTTCGGCAAGCAGTCCGGGCGCACGCGCTCGCCACTCTCGTCAGCGGACGCCGGGGACGCCACGACGGCACCCATGAGGCCGACGACGGTGATCAGGCAGGCAGCAAGGAGGCGACGCATACAAGGACCCTATGCCCCGGGGCCACAGGTCAACAGGCATGTGATGCACCGAACCCGGATACTGGACGCGTGAACGTCTCCCGTCGAGCACTCAGTGCCATGGCCGGTGCAGCTCTACTCGTCCTTGCCGTGGCGGGCGCTCAGCCGGCACACGCCCACCAGCCGGTCGTCCTGACGGCGGCGGACACCACGCCAGCGCGAGGGCCCCTGCTCGTCGACGGCACGGTTTCCTTCGCCGTGTATGCCAACGTCCGATCAGGCACGTCGCGTGGGTTCCGAGTCGGCCTGCGCCAGGGCGATCGACTCGAGATCCAGCTGCTGATCCCTGATCAGCCTCCAGCCAATCGCCTGCCCGCGTCACAACTGCCCGTCGTTCGCGTCACCGCCCCCGATGGCACTCAGCAGCGTCTGCCCATCACCGAGCGGACGCCGTTCTTCGAGCCGTACTCCGGAACGGAGTACCTCTACTTGGCTCGCCTCACGGCACCAGCAAGCCGTGGGATCTACCGAGTCGTGGTCACGGGGGCCTCGCCGACCGAAACTCCCGTAGTGATCGGAGTTGGTTACCGAGAGGTACCGGGAGAGGTGCGCTAGTTCCGCGGCTGAGAAGGCCCAGCGCCTGTGGGGTGAAGAGGACCTGCGGATGCAGATCCGGGTGAAAACCGAGCATCACTGCATGAGGTTGCTTGGCGGCCCGTCCCCCCGGTGTGAGCATCAGGAGGCACCCAGGAGCCTCACGAGCGGAGAAACCCCATGACGCCTGTACGTCGACATGTCGTGCTGGTCACCGGGATCATCCTCCTTGCGGGTTCGCTCATCGGGGCCGCACCCGTGCTGGCCGAGGACGTCGTCGTGCCGCCGGGGGCCAGCGGCCAGGTGGTCGCCAACGCCATCGACTGCACCCCGCGTCCGGATGGCGGAGCGCTGCCCGTCGAATGCAGCCTGGCACCTGGCCAGGGGCAGAATGAGGAATCCTTCGACACCTCGCAGATCCCGGGACTCCAAGTGATACCTGGAGCCGCCCGCACGGCCACGACGTTCAACATTGGCGAGATCGCTGCCGCGCTCGGCCGCTACGCGGCCATGCCAATGTTCTATGTGGACTTCGGTGACGGCACCGGCTTCGGGAGCCCGACGGATCTCAAGTCGCTCAGCTCGTTCCCCTCGACCCACGTGTATGTCAATCCGGGCCGCTACGTCATCACCGGCTACGTCTCCTTTGACGGTCGCACCGAGAGCACGTCGGCGACGGTCACCATCACTGCACCCCGGGCCGAGCCAGCCCCCGAGCTCGCCACGTCCAACTGGGAATCGGCGCCCACTCCCCAGGCGGATAGCGTCGTCCCGGTCACCGCTTCCAACCGCGGTGGCGCGCTGACCGTCGGCACGGCGGCATCGGTCATCGTCGAGCGGAACTCCCCGCCAGCCGCCCGAACGGCGAGTAGGGCCCCTCAGGTCACTGCGACCTCAGGGCAGACCGTGCTGGTGAGCATTCCGTCCCTGCCCGCGGGGCGAAAGATCAGCGGGCAGGTGCGCATCGGCTCCTCGTGGTCCGCTCTGCCCACCACAGGCGTAGCGTCGGACGGCACTCTCACCCTTCCCGCGATGACGTTCAGGAAGGCCGGCACGTATCCGGTGAAGCTGACCGTGCCGGGCGGCCCGGCGCGCTACGTCAAGGTGAGGGTGCGGTAGCGGGCTTCGTCGCTCTGATCTCGCCCCTCGGGATGCGCACCACGAGCCTTGCGCCCGCGTTCGTTCCCGGCTCCAGGCTCCACTCCCCGCCAAGCATCTCGATGCGCGTCAGGCCATAACCCGCACGACTGTCGTCAACCGGACCCCGTCCGTCATCGTCGACCTCGAGAACAAGGCGCCCCCTGCGCTGGGAGTCCAGGAGGAGGCGCAGCCGCACATTCCGCGCATGCCCGTGTCGACTCGCATTCGTGATGGCCTCATCGATGCATTCCCCGACAAGCACCGAGAGCGCCGGATCGTCCGCGATGGCCTCGAGTGCGCTCTCCTCGACCTCGTAGGTGATGTCCACGAGCCCGCGCCACTGCTGCTGCTCTCGGATGATCATCGCGATCGTGTTCTCCGGCGAGCCTTCCGAGCCGGTCTCCGTCCGAGCAAGAATGCCGTGAACCTCCATGCTGGCCTCGTCGAGCAGCGTCATGACCTGCTCGCGCAGGGCCGCGACCGGCGGCTGGCGCCCGTGGCGTCGGGCCGCGAGGTGCATCTGCAGAGCCATGGCCACCGCCGCGAGCCGGCCCTGCACCGGTCCGTGCAGGAGCTGGGACACCTGATCCCGAGTCACGACACCATCACGCTGCAGCAGCCGCGTGGTGTCGGCAATCCCCTCATTCACCCGACCGGCCTCGTCAATGGCCGAACGCATCTCGCGAGAGGCCTCAATGACGGCCGCAAGCGCGAGCATGGTGCTGGCGGCCACCACCACGCCGACGGAGAAGGTCACCGAAGAGGCCCCCCAGTTGCACCGCTCCGCCTCGATCGCCAGCATCTGCCGGAAGACGAGGTAGCTCACGAGTGCCCCGACGACGAGCCATCCGACGCTCACCCCTCGGCGCCGGAGTGGGTTCAGCCGTCCGAGGAGGCCGAATCCGAACATCAGCAGTGCGAACACACCGAGGGCGAGAGCGAGCTCCGGGGCGCATGCAGTTCGGAACTGGGCGAGGAAAAGCGCGAGTGCCATGACTCCGATGAGAGCCGGCGTGATCCGCGCCGACAGCAGGACGTGGGCAAGCTCGCTCAGCAGGCTGCGCCGCGTGGACGAAGCCCTGGCCTCATCGGCGTCGCTGCCGGCACGCCCCGCCAGTTCGTGGCTCATCGAGCGCACGACATCCGCCGAGTAGGTGCTCACCTCCCGCTGCAACCGCTCGATCGCCGTGACGGAGGTCTCCTCCTCCAACTCAGCCGCCTGATTCCTGAGTCGGACCAACTCAGGTGTGACGATGTCATCGATGGCGTTCGCCAGGTCAGAGCGCTGTTCACGCGCGAAGGTCGAGGCATCCTCCTGCAGTCTGCGCATGCGCAGCTGACGTGCCTCGGCCTCGCGCAGCTGCTCTCGCCTCGTGCTGAACACCGCCATGCCATACGTCGCCACGCCCATGCCCAGGATGGTGATCACGATGACGAGCACCGGGCCGGCGATGAGCAACGGCGGGGACAAGCCGGCCATGGCGCGCCCGGAGACCAGGCCGACGACGGTTCCTGCACCGGCCAGGAACCACAGCAGGAGTGCACGCAGGGCCGCGCGCGGTGAGTCAAGCGCCCGAAGCCTCGGGGAGAAAGCCGCGAACGCGACACTTCCGAGCAGGACAGACCATACGGCGATGAGGAAGGTCTGCCACAGGGGCAGCTGCGGCTCTGTCGCATCCACGCGAGCCCAGATGCTGTAGACGAGCAGGGGCACGAGGGCGAGATAGACCAACGGGGAGAAGGCCCAGCTGGTCGCCAGGGCCCGGCTCAGTCCCAGCCGGTCAGCGGACAACGATCCGGCCCTGCTGCCACATCCGCACCGCGAGGACCCGAGGGTTCAGGTCCGGATCAGCAGGGATGCGGAGCGCATGGAGCGTCCGTTGTACCAGCGCCTCCGCGGAGCGCAGCGATGTGCCACGGCGCTTGGCGATCCCGGCATTGGAGAGGCCTTCGGCGATCAGTCGGAGCGTCTCAGCCTGGATCGGGGTGACCACGATCTGGCCCGTGGCCGAGTCGATGGCCGCAGAACCCATCACCTGGTGAGCCTCAAGAGAGTGCACCACCGCCTCGCGGAGCTCGGACATGGAGTGCACCGAGGACTTCACGACGTAGACGACTCCATCAGGCAGGGTCGCCGCGCCCCCCGCCCCCAACTCGACAGATGCGTGCGAGGTGAGCACCACGATCCCGACCCAGGGCCAGTCCTCGACCACACGATTGATGAGGTCCACTCCGCTGGGCCCCGGTCCGAAGTCGAGGTCGGTGATGATCACGTGTGGTTCGAAGGTGGCGAGTTCGTCGAGGGCTGCAGCAACGCTCGGCGCACTGCGAACGGAGAAGCCCGCATCGGCGAGTCCCTCCGTCACGAGGGACCTCGTGAACTCCTCATCCTCGACAACCAGCACCGAGTGCGCGAACGACCGCCCCTTGTCGGCCTCCGCGGGCGCCGACGCATCGTCGTGATTCACCGGCGCCACGAGGAGCATTAGACCGCAGATCACCATGAACCTTCGGCGAGATGCCCGCGGAGATCCTCGGTTGTCCCCCGATCGACCTGACACCCATGGGTGCAGCCGTTCGAGGAGTTCTGGTGGCACACACGCGGGAGGAGCACGACCCTGTCACGGCGATGCTGGTGCGCATGAGTGCGCCAACAAGAATGCGGGGGGCTCAGACGGAACGCCCGTGAGCGAATGCCGGCCTTACGAGAACCAGGAACGGATGCGTCGGCCAGCCGCGGAGAACCCGCGCTTCACGGCACCGGCTGCTCGTACGGCTCCACGCCCGACCGCGCGAGCCCCGCGCTTGACCGCCCGCCACAGGCGCTTCCACCACGGGACATGCTGGTTCGGCCCAGGGCCAGGGGTGGGACCGGGTGTGGGGCCAGGCGCGGGTGCGGGACCAGGTGCGGGACCGATCTGGGGATGCACAACACGGGCATCTGCCTTGGGAGTGACCTTCGGTCCGGCGAAGAAGGCTGCGGCCTTGCCTGCGCCTGCATCGACGAGTTTGTCGGCCTCCTGCTCGTACGCCTCGCCCTTGGCGTTGTCGCCCACTTTCTCACCGAAGCTCTTCTCCTCCTCCAGCCGGGGATCGTGGGCGGCCTCCTCCTGAGCCGCGCCCTCGTGCTCGCCATCCCCTTGGCCGCCGAGACCCTTCTCCTCCT
>DMPC01000103.1:0-13935 GCA_003456155.1 Actinomycetota bacterium
GGGCTCCAGCACCTCCGCGCGACCGTCGACCCGAGTGTCGTCATCGACCTGAGAATCCCGCTCGAGGTCACCCGGGAGGGCTATGACCTCGGCGCCGGGATCCGCGTCGTGAACTGCCCGATGACCCCCCAGTCGGGCATCACCCAGGAGCACATCGACGCCGGGATGTGCGACAACCTGATCGACGATTATCTGAGGCAGATCGACGTCAACGGGAGTTACGTCGCTGAAGCCCTGGGCATCATCGCCGAACCCGGCAACCACCCGGTGATCATCCACTGCACGGCGGGCAAGGACCGCACGGGCATCACCGTGGCCATGCTCCTCGACATTCTCGGCGTGCCGCACGAGCACATCGTCGCGGACTACCACGTGACGACGAAGAACATGGCACCGGTCATCGAGCGCATCCGCAATGCGCCGGTGTTCCAGGAGAACGGTCTCGCGGACGCCCCGGACTGGATCTTCGCCTCGGATCCCGAGACGATGGCCGGTTTCCTGGCGGGCATGACTGAGCTCTACGGCGGTGCGGCGGCGTGGGCCCTTGCGCAGGGCCTCAGTCAGGAGCAGCTCGACAGCCTGCGGTCGTCACTGCTCGCCTGATTCCATACGCAGGCGTCACAACCCTCGGGTTTTGTGACGCCTGCGTATGGAATGGACTAGCCGAGGGCGCTGCGGAGCGCCTCGATGCGCGCCGCCCAGATCCGCTGGCTCAGCGCAGCAGTCGGGGCGAACACCTCCGATGCGTGGTAGGCACCCGGGTACACGTGGAACTCGGTCGGCACGCCGGCTGCGGAGAGCCGCTCCGCGAAGGCGACGTCCTCGTCAAGGAACAGGTCGCGGTCGCCGACGTCGATGAAGTGCGGGGGCAGGCCTGCGAGGTTCTCGGCCCTCGCGGGGGCGGCGTAGCCGTCGGCAGGCTGGCCACCGAGGTACCACGCCCACGCCTCGACGTTCCCGGCGCGATCCCAGATGCCGATGTCGACGATGTCGAGGCTGGAGGCAGTCTCGTTGCGGTCGTCGATCATCGGGTACGGCGCCATGACGAAGCAGATCGCGGGCCCCCCGGCATCGCGAGCGCGCAGGGCTGTCGCGATCGCGAGGCCGCCACCCGCGCTGCCCCCGTAGAGAGCCAGGCGGGACGGATCGAAGCCGACCTCGTCGGCATGCGCGGCCATCCACTGCAGCCCGGCGAAGCAGTCATCGGTGCCGGCGGGGTAGGGATGCTCCGGGGCGAGGCGGTAGTCGACCGAGACCACGGCAGCGCCAAGCGTCTCGCAGAGCATGACCGCGGTGAGGTGGTCGGTCTCGAGGTTGCCGAGGACCATGCCGCCGCCGTGGATGAAGTAGATGCCCGGCCGAGTTGGGGCGGGGCTCGCAGGACGGTAGACCCGCAGCGCGAGGTCGCCCGCGGGCCCGGGGACGGTGATGTCCTCGATGACGACGTTGGGATTCGGCGGGATGTCCGCCGTCATCTGGGCGAGCATCCCGTACAGGGTGGCTCGGCGGGTCTCGATGTCGGGAATGGCATTGAAGCCCCCGGGCAGCGCCTCGTAGAGGGCGGCCAGCGGTACCAGGGACTCCTCGTCGATGCGATCGTGCTGCGGCATGAGTGCCTCTCAGGGTCGGGTGCCCGTGAGTGTGTCACCCCGGCAGGGTCCCTGCCACCTGTTCGGCGGGATTCCGCAGGCGGCCGATGTGCCGGGCGATGAAGAAGCCATGGCCGGCGATGGTGATGACGACACCTACCTCATACGCGACCATCAGGACGATGAGCCACCAGGGCAGGCCTCGGCCGGGACCGGTGATCCCCTGGATCCACATGATGGAGCCGGCGGCGACGGCGATCGCGGCAACCGTCATGGTCGCGCACCAGGCAATCCACTCCAGGCGCGGCACGGGCACGCGAGAGACGAGCCACGTGACGAGGAGGAATGCTCCGGCGACGAGGAGGGCGACGCCGCCCTCCATCGGATCGATCAGGCCCAACGCCAGTACGGGAACCGTGATGACCGTCAAGGCAAGCCCCGACCAGATGCGCACCTTCATCACATGCCTCCCGTCTCTGCCTCCAGTCTCAGCGACGGGGCGACAGGACGGGGGGGACGGTGAGTTGGATGACCGGTCAGGAGATGGTCTCTCCTCCGTCGACGACGAGGGTCTGTCCCGTGATGAAGGAGGCGTCATCGCTGAGGAAGAAGCAGATCGCTGCGGCGAGCTCATCGGCGGTGCCCATGCGCTTCATGGGAATGGCCGCCCCGAAGATCTCCTCGCCCTTCTCCATGTCGCCGCCCCGGGCCAGCATCAGGGGCGTGGTCATCCCGGTGATCGTGCGTCCGGGAGCGATGCAGTTGATCCGCACCTCCGGCAGCGCCTCGAACATCAGCTGCCGGGTGAGTCCGGAGATCCCCGCCTTTGCTGCTCCGTAGGGCACGTTGTTGTTGTTGGCCATGACGGCGGCGGTCGAGGCGATCGTCACGATGGAGCCGCTGCCGCGTGACTTCATCGCGGGGAGCACATGCTTGCAGGTGTAGAAGGTTCCGCCGACATGGACGCTCAGCATCCGCATGAACCGCTCGGAGTCCCATTCGGCCGTGGGTCCGAACTCGGCGTGCCCTGCTCCTGCCAGGGCCAGGTCGATGCCGCCCAGTTCCGCGACCGTGGCGTCGACGGCTGCCTTGACCTGCCCCTCGTCGGCCACGTTCGCGGCGAGGCCGATGGCATTGCCGATCTGCGCCGCCGCCGCCCGGGCCCGGTCGAGGTCCAGGTCGACGAGGGCGGCGCGTCCGCCCTCGTCGACGACCCTCTCGGCCGTGGCCCGGCCGATGCCGCTCGCACCACCGGTGACGAAGATGACCTTGTTCTCGAAGCGCATGGATGTCCTCACAGTTGGGGGGGTGCGGGGATCAGGACTTCGGACCCGAGGGCGAGTCGCTCGGACGGGCCGCCTCGGAGGCCGCCCACATCTTGGCGCTGTTGAAGCCGACGCGGGTGCGGGGGATGAGCTCGAACACGACCCGTCCGGGAGAGTCGATCATCTCGAGGAAGGCCTGCGCCTTCTCGGGCTCGCCCGGCCGCATCGCGTGGGCGAACCTGGGCAGGATCCGGTCGAGGGTCTCGCGATCGGTGTGGACGATCGCCTCACACTTGTAGGTGAGGGACTGGCGCTCGATGATCCGGGAGCCTTTGGAGGAGATCGCGATGCACACACGCGGGTCCTTGCGGATCTGGTTGACCCGGGGGCGCTCCTCGCTCGCGGTCAGCCAGAACCGCCCGTCATCGTGGATGTAGTTGACGATGACGCCCATGGGCCAGCCGTCCTTGCTGGACCAGATGAGCGTGCATTCGATCTGTGCGTCGAAGAGGGCGAGCTCGTCCTCCTGGTCGAGGGTGTAGGACGTCACGTCCTCCCAGTTCTTCGCCTGCTCGGCCACGGTGCTCTCCGGGGGTAGGGGACTTTTCCGGAATCCTTGCAATAAGTGGAGTCACTGTCTAGTTTCTCGTCCGTGACCTTGACCCTTCAGCAGATCAGCGATCGCCTCGAGATCGACGACCTCCTTGCCCGATACGCCCGGGCCCTGGACTACCGGAACTTCGACGAGCTCGACGCCATCTTCACGGCCGAGGCCACGTTCGATGCCGGCTCCCTGGGGAGCCCGACCGGTCCGGCCGCCATCAAGGAGATGATCGAGGGCACGATCGGTCATCTCGACGCCACGCAGCACCTGGTCGGCAAGAGCCTCGTCGAGTTCTCCGCCGACGGCGACGAGGCGGAGGTGCGGACGTACCTGATCTCGCAGCACATCCGCGAGGCGATCGAGGGTCCGGTGAAGCACTATTTCCTCGGCGGGGAGTACTACGACCGGGTCGTGCGCACCCCTGAGGGGTGGCGCATCGCCTACCGTCGGCTTGATCGCCTGTGGAAGCAGGGCGATCGCGCCGTCATCTCCGGTTAGCACGAGCACCATCGGACACGTTCGCAATCGAGGAGAGTCATGGAGACCTGGATCACCGACACCGAGCCGAGCGAGCGGTTCCCGCTCTACACCCGGGCCAATGCGGACGAGGTCGGCCCGGATCCCTTCACGCCGTTGAACTGGTCGCTCACCTGGGAGCAGGGCATGGTGCCCGGCACCGCCGACGCCTGGATCGCCCTCGGGACCTTCACCGAGGATGAGTTCCTCTGGGACCAGCCGGAGACCTACGGCTGCTGGGGCGGCTACTTCTTCAACCAGGTGTCGCTCGGTCGCGTGTTCGGCTACCGGATGCCGGGGGCCACGCCGGACGCCATCGACATCTCCTTCTTCGGCCAGAACCCGTCGGTGCCGCCATACCAGCACGACCCTCGTGACGACAACGAGGAGTGCTCGGCCAAGCTGGGGGAGTCGTTCGGCGCCATCCTCGGCGGCTCGCAGCAGAAGCTCAGCGACGACTACATCGCCCAGGCGCGCGCGTGGGTGGCCAGCCGCCCGGATCTCGCGTCGATCAGTGACGCCGAGCTCGTGGACTACGGCCGTACGTCGGCCCGCTGGCAGCGGCCCGGCTGGGATGCCTATGCCCAGGTCGTCATCGGCGCGACGGTGGGGCCGCAGATCGTCCAAGGGGTGGCCGATGCTGTCGGCAAGCCGGATCTCGCCATCCAGATCTTCGCCGCTCTCGGCGATGTCGCCTCGGCGGGCCTGCCCGAGCAGGTGTGGGATCTCTCGCGCATGGTCGTGGCCTCGCCGGCCCTCACGGCGGAGTTCGACGCCGGGGTCGACGGCATCGGCGACCGCCTGGCGGCGAATCCGGCTGCGGCGGAGTTCAACGCCGCCTTCGCCACCCTGCTCGCGCAGTTCGGGCATCGGGGCGTGAACGAGTGGGAGATCAGCGCGGACACGTGGCTGATCAACCCCGCGCTGGCCTTCCAGATGATCGATCGCGTGCGTCGCCAGGAGGACGCGATGTCACCGAGGATGCGCGCCGCCGAGGCGGCGAAGCGCCGTGAGGCTGCGGTGGCCGAGCTCACGGCGGCGGTCGCCGGCGACGAGGCGACGGCGGGGCTGCTGGCCGCGGGGATCGCCTCCGGGCAGATGTCCTACCGCCTGCGCGAGGGTGGCAAGAACGCCACGGTGATGCTGATGCAGGAGCCCAAGCTCGCCTTCCGCGAGCTCGGCCGTCGGATGCATGAGCGGGGGCACCTGGCCGACCCGATGCACGTCTTCCAGCTTCTGGACACCGAGCTCGACGCCTTCGTCGCCGACCCGGCCTCGTTCTCGTCGACCTTGGCCGACCGTCACGCCCAGTGGCAGGAGCTCGCCCAGCTCGAGCCGCCCTACCTCGTCATGCGGGGTGAGCCGATCCCGCCGATCAGTGCGTGGCCGAAGCGCAAGGCGGCGGCGGTGGGAAAGGCCGCTGCTCCGGGAACCGAGATGAAGGGGATCGGCGGCTCGCCGGGCACCGTCACGGCGAAGACTCGCGTGATCCTCGACCTCTCCGACGCAGACGCCCTGCAGCCGGGCGAGATCCTCGTGTGCACGACCACGGATCCGTCGTGGGTGCCTCTGTTCATGATCGCCAGTGCGGTGATCTGCGAGATCGGCGCCCAGGCCAGTCACGCCGTCATCGTGAGCCGTGAACTCGGCGTGCCGTGCGTGGTCTCGCTCGCCAACGCCAGCAAGACGCTGCCCACCGGAACGACGGTCAACCTCGACGGGTCCGCAGGCACGGTCACGGTTGTTGAAACGGCGTGACCGCCCAGCGCCCTGCGGCCTCGCCCGAACCACCCTTCTCCGTCCGACGTCCCTTCCTGCTGCTCGATGACGGCGTCACGCGGCTGACCCTCGTCCGGCACGGTCAGCAGGACTACCCGGTGCAGCAGGGCTTCGACCACTCGCAGTGGGAGGACCCGCCGCTGAGCGGGCTCGGTCGCACGCAGGCCATGGCGGTGTCGGCGGTGCTGGGAGAGGTCGACGTCGACGTCGTTGCCTGCAGCCCCCTGGTGCGCGCGGTCGAGACCGCGGGAATCGTCGCCTCTCCCCACGGTCTCGAGGTGATCGTTCGCCCCGAACTGGTGGAGATCAAGTCGTACTCGCGGATGGAGGATCCGTCGCTCAATCCCCAGAGCCTCGTGGATCCAGCGTTGTGGGCGGAGCGGGAGCGCGCGTTCAGCGAGTTCGTCAAGTGGGACTACATGTTCTTCGGTGAGGGCTCGGCGGAGTTCCGCGAGCGCGCGGTGTCGGCCGTCGACTCGCTGGTCGCCGATCATGCGGGCCAGCACATCGTTCTGGTGAGCCACGGGGGCGTCATCAATGCCTACCTCGGCGACATCCTCGGCGTGGAGGAGGACATGTTCTTCCTGCCCAACCACTGCTCGATCAGCGAGGTCCTCGTGAAGGGGTCGCGCAAGCGGGTCCAGTCGATCAACGAGCGCCAGCACCTTCACACCGGGATCCTGACCAACTAGAGTCATCTAGACGACTTCACGAGCGTTGACGGGTGTCGACGGACACCAGGACAGGCAGGAGTGCATCGTGACCGACACCGTCCCGCAGTACCTGGCAGGAGCCCACACCGCGATGAGCCGCGAGGAGGCGCTGGCGATCCTCGACCGCTTGGCCGAGCACCTGCGCAACGGCACGACCGACATGGCACCCGAGCAGCTGCAGGTCCCGATCTCCTACTACCTCGACCCGGAGCAGTGGGACCGCGAGATCCGCGAGGTGTTCCATCGCATCCCCCTGCCCGTCTGCACCTCGGCGGAACTGGCAGGCGTGGGCGACTACAAGGCCCTGCGCGTCGTCGGCAAGGAGGTCATCCTGGTGCGCGGCAAGGACGGCCGCATGCGCGCGATGCTGAACGTATGCCGGCACCGGGCCATGAAGCTGCTCCCTGAGGGATGCGGGAGCACCCGGCACGGCTTCGTGTGCGGGTACCACGCGTGGTCCTACGACACCGCGGGCCGCCTCACCGGGGTGCCGGAGGAGTCGACCTTCGGTCCGGTGGACCGTGACGACTACAGCCTCGTGCAGCTGCCCTGCGAGGAGCGTGCCGGCATCGTCTTCATCGGGCTGACGGCAGGGATGGAGTTCGACGTCGATGCCTGGCTGGGTCCGGTGCTGCCCTGTCTGGAGGCGCTGGAACTGGACAAGTGCACGCACTTCACGACGAAGGAGCTGTCCGGACCGAACTGGAAGGTGACCCTCGACGGCTACCTCGAGAGCTACCACTTCGGGGCTCTGCACCCGGGCACCGTCGCGCTCACGAACCACTCGAACCGGGCGACGTTCGACCAGTTCGGCCCGCACGTGCGCAACGTCTTCGCCCTGAAGTCCCTGAACGCGATGCTCGATACTCCCCGGGACCAGTGGGACCCGGCTGCCGCGATGGGGCTCGTGTACTGGATCTTCCCGGGCATGTCGATCGCCGGCGGCTGGCGCGAGCGCACGGTGATCTCGACCATGCTGCCGGGCGACTCCTGGGGCGAGTCCATGACGTGGCAGACGACCCTGCTGCGCACGCCGCCGCAGACCCCCGAGGAGTACGAGGAGGCCGCGAAGACCGCCGAGTGGTTCTTCGCCGCCTTCCGGGACGAGGACTACACGGCGCAGACCGACGTGCAGAACGGGCTCGCGTCCATCCCGGACCAGCACATGATCATCGGGCGCAACGAGATCGCCGTCCAGCACGCCCACGAGACCCTGCGGCGGCTGCTCGCGGGGGAGTCGGTCCACGACGTGCCGTAGGGCGGACCCCCTGCCCGGGTGAAGTGAGTGGATTTCCACATATCGGGTGGTGTCGACCGCGGCCGGGTGGCAGACTCCACGCGAGTTGTCCCCGACCGAATGGACGTCCGCATGTCGCAGAAGGCCTGGCTCACCGATACCGAGCCCAGCACCCGCTTCCCCGTCTACACCCGGCTCAACGCCGCCGATGTGATGGCTGACCCCATCACCCCGCTCGGCGCGACCCTGTGCTGGATCCCGAACGTGCTCCCCGGGTGGGCATCCGGGTACGTCGAGGACGTCTGCTTCACCTCCGAGGAGCTGTCCGAGGCGTCCTCCGTGGCCGGATTCATCTACGGCTACCTCTACGTGAACCAGAGCTCGGTCCGCGTTCTGGGCGTCCGCAAGGGCATGACGACCGACATCATCGACGCGATCTTCTTCAACTCCCCGGGCGCTCCCCCGCACGTCCCCTCGCCGACCGACGAGAACCCCGAGCTCTCCGCCCAGGGTGCCGCTCGCGCGGGCTGGGTCCTGTCGACCAGCAAGTTCGAGGGCGCCGATGAGGATGCCGCCATCGCCGACGACCTGCGGCGCAATCGGCCCAACCTCAAGGGCATGAGCAATCGGGCGCTCGTCGCTCGGGCGCGGGCGATGATGCCCTACGAGCGGCTGGCCTGGCGCTCGGAGCAGATCGGCTCGTCCAACGCGGCGGTGGGTCCGGCCGTGGCCGGGCAGATGCTGCCCCCGGAGAAGGCCCACCTGCTCGTGACCATCCTCGGCTACGCGGGTGACGTGGAGTCGGCAGCACCCACCTACGCTCTGTGGAGCCTGTCGCGCACGGTCCGCAACAGCCCGGAGCTGACCGCGCTCTTCGACAGCGGCGTCGACAAGGTCGTCGCGAAGCTGCCGACGTCAGCGGGCGGGTTCTGGAGCGACTTCGCCGCCTTCATCGCGGAGTTCGGCTACCGCGGCCCGTCGGAGTGGGATCTGGGCACGGAGTCCTGGGAGTCCAAGCCGTCGCTCGCGCTCGCCCTCGTCGACAAGATGCGGCTGCTCGACGACACCCAGTCGCCGTCGGCCAAGCAGGCCGCGCACGCCGCGGAGACCGACAAGGCCATGGCCGAGGCCACCGAGGGCATGGACGCCGCCACCGAGGCGATGTTCCGCGGCGCCATCGGCTCAGCCCGTCGCTTCGCCGGATGGCGTGAGTCGGGCAAGTCGTCCTGCATCAAGATCATGAACGAGGCCCGCATGGCGCTCATCGAACTGGGCGAGCGCCTGGCCTCCGAGGGCGTGCTCGACCACTCGCGGCAGATCTTCATCGCGCTGGACAGCGAACTCGACTCCCTCGCGCTCAAGGAGACCTCGTTGCTCCCGACCCTGCGCCAGCGCGAGACGGACTGGAACGCGCTGAAGGAGCTCGACATCCCGACCTTCATCGACGTGACCAAGCCGATCCCCGCGATCGCCGACCTTCCTCGCAAGGGTGCGTCGTCGGTGGCGCGCGCGAACGCCGGTGACGTCATGCAGGGCGCGGCGTCGTCGCAGGGCATCGTCGAGGGATCCGTCCGCGTGGTGCTGGGCACCGATGCGATCGAGGACTTCCAGCCGGGCGAGATCCTGGTGGCACCCCAGACGGATCCGTCATGGACGCCGCTGTTCCTCGTCGCCTCCGGGGTCATCGTGAACACCGGCTCGATGGGGTCGCACGCGATGATCGTCGCGCGCGAGCTCGGCATCCCGTGCGTGGGCGGCCTGGTGGGAGCCACGTCGATCCTCAAGACGGGCGACCGCGTCCGTGTCGATGGAGCCAAGGGCACCGTCGAGGTGCTCGAGACCGTCTGACCCGCTCGTCAACGCCGAGGCCTGCGGGCCTCGCGAGCAAAACGCCGAGACCTGCTGGGCTCGGTACCGGGCTGAAGCGCCAGGTGCCGGGGACAGCAGGTCTCGGCGTCTCTCGGGTCAGGGGGTGATCACCGCGCGACCGGTCAGCTTGCCGGCCCCCATGTCCGCGTAGGCATCGAGCGCGCGATCGAGCGAGTAGGTCGTGTACTCGGGCGTGATGAGACCCCGGGCGGCCAGGGCCAGCACCTCGCGAAGCTCCGATCGGGTGCCCCAGTAAATCGAGCGCATTGCCGTCTCGTAGGGCGGTGCGTAGAGATTGAAGGGGAAGCTGCCCCCCGCCACGCCCACGAGCGTCAGGTCGCTCTGGTACTTGCAGCTGCCCACGGCGGTCGCGAGCGTCGCGTCGGTTCCGACGAAGTCGATGACCACCTCGGCGCCACCCCCGGTGGCGTCCTTCACCTGGGCGACGATGTCCTCGGCTCCACCGTCGAGGACGACATCGGCCCCTGACTTGCTGGCGAGCGCGCGAGCCTCGGGCTTGATGTCGATCGCGATGACGTCTGCGGCCGTCATGGCCTTGATGATCTGGATGCCCATGTGCCCGAGGCCGCCGGCGCCGATGACGACGACGCGTGATCCGGGCACCATCTTCGCGACGGAGAGCTTGACCGCGTGGTACGGCGTCAGGCCGGCATCGGTGAGGGGTGCAGCCGCGACCGGATCCAGGGCGTCGGGGATCGGCACGAGGAAGCGGGCGTCCGGGACCAGCATGTACTCCGCCTGGCCGCCGTTCGTTCCCAGCCCACCCCCGAAGGCGCTGTCGAAGCCATCGAGGGGCGCCGCGCAGTAGGTGTCCTGCCCGCGGCCGCACGCGTCGCACTTCCCGCAGCCCCAGGGCCCGTAGACGGCAACCGCCTGGCCGACACTGACGCGATCGACGCCGGCTCCGAGCGCGTGGACGTATCCGGCGTTCTCATGGCCGAGGATGAAGGGGACGCGCCAGGGGAGCATGCCCTCCTCGAAGTCGTGCAGGAGGTGCAGGTCGCTGTGGCACAGGCCGGCACCGGCGATCTTGAGCACCACCTGGCCGGGGCCGGGGGTGGGCTCATCGATCTCGATGAGGAGCGGATCGGACTTCCAGTTGGGGAGCTGTACGGCCTTCATGGCTTCCTCTCGGCACGGGGAGCCCCGGTCGACGTGCCGGGGGCGTCGCTGGGATGCTAGCGCCGACGCAGCACCCCGGCAGGTGTTTCTTGAGGCAAACTCTGGAAACCCTTGCCGACATCTGCGATAGTTGGACGTCCACATGAACGGGGCTCCGGCAGGGAGCCGTCAGCACGATGCGGAGGTAGACATGCCCGAGGTGGCCCTGACGCAGGAGCAGAGCGACGCCCTCGTCTCCCTGGTGGTGCGGGGCATGGCCCGGGGCACAGCCTCCGAGGCCCAGCAGGGTCTCGCCGACGCCGGCCTCATCCTCATCAAGGGCCCCGTCCTCATGCCCACCCCCGGGGGTACCGAGATTGTCGGTGCGATGCTCCGCCTGCCGGACGACGCTCCGGAGCGCGAGCGCATCATGGCGACGTTCCACCGCTTCCTGCCGATCAACCGCCAGCTCCGCGACCTGTGCACGGCGTGGCAGGTGCGACCGGACGGCAGCGTGAACGATCACTCCGACGAGAACTACGACGCCGACATCCGAGATCGACTCGACGACATCGACGACTCGGTGGGCCCGCTCCTCAAGCGCTTCACGGAGGACATACCCGCCATGGCCGGCTACCGGGAACGGCTCACCGAGGCGCTGGAGAAGCTCGACGAGGGCGACGACGCGTGGCTGGCCTCACCCCTCATCGACTCTTACCACACGGTCTGGATGCACCTGCACCAGCAGCTGCTGCTCACCATCGGCATGTCACGCAAGGAGGACGAGGAGCTCGAGGAGCGGTTGGTCTCCGGAGGCGCCGCGTGACGCCAGCGTCATGGGCCGCACCCATCGACGACGTCGGTCTCGTCCCGTTCGGCAAGGGCTTCGAACGCGGCCTCGACAGCCGGTCACTGTGCACGCGCGGGGTGCAGTTGGAGACCCTCGCGGGCCTCGGTCTTCCGGTGGGCGCGGGCCTGACGGTTCCCGTCCCGAACGTCCCCGGCTTCGCGTCACCGGATCGCGCCAAGGCCGGGATGAACCTGCTGGAGAGCATCTCCGGCCGGGAGATCAGCGCCACCACGGAGACGGGCGGGCTGGTCCTCCTCCGCCTCAGCGCGAGCGCTCCGGTCGATGCTGCCGGGCTCCCGCCGGATCTGGTGTGCCTGGGCCTCAAGCGCAGTGTCATCCCGGAGGGCCTGGGCGCTCGCGCTCGTGCCGACCTCGCCACGGCGTGGTGGAAGGCAGCATCCTTCATCGCCGAGTACGCCCTGGGCGTGCCGGGAGATGAGCTCGGCTCCCTCGACATCGACTATCCCGATCCCGTCGCCCGCATCGATCCGTTCAAGGCCCTCTGCGAGGCGCAGGGGTCGGCGCCCTTCCCGACGAAGCGCTCCGAGCAGGTGGCCGCAGGAGCCAAGGCGATGATCGAGCGCTGGAACTCCCCCCGCGCAGCGCGTGCGCGCAAGAAGCAGAACCTCCCTGCCGATCTCCCGCTCGCCCTCCATCTCGAGACAGTGGTCGTCACCGAGCACGATGACGAGGGGAACGGCTTCGCGACGTCCCGTGACATGGCGACGGGAGCCTTCTCGCCCAACGGAGCCTTCCGTCACGGCTTCCGGCTCTCCGGCGACCGGCAGTACGAAGGTCACCCGCTCGATCAGCTGCCCGGCGGTGTAGAGATGCTCACCGGCGTCCTGGCCGAACTCGAGGGTCGGCTCCGCAGTGCGATCACCGTCGACTTCGAGTACGGCCCCGACGGTCTTGCCCTGGTCGGCCTGGAGGAGCTGCGACGCCCCAATGCCCGCGTCGCGACCAGCCTCGCCGTCGACCTCGCGATTCGCGGCATCATCGCCGAGGCCGAGGCCGTCGGGGTGACGGACCCGGTCCACGTCGTCGAGCTGCTCCACCCCCAGCCGAAGCTGACGGGCGAAGAGATCCCGCTGGTCACCGGCCTGGGTGCGTCCCCCGGCGCGGCCGTCGGCCACATCGCCCTCGACAGCGAGACGGCCGTCGAGATGACGGAGGCCGGCCAGCCGGTCATCCTCGTCATGAGCGAGACCACGCCCGGTGACCTCCCCGGGATGATGGCCGCCACCGGGATCCTCACGGCGAACGGCGGATCCGCATCGCACGCGGCGGTTGTCGCGCGAGGCATGGGCCGTCCGGCCATCTGCGGGGCCTCGGCCCTGCGGCTGGACACCGAGGCGCGCACCCTGACCGCGGGCGAGCACGTGCTGACCGAGGGCGATCTTGTCTCCATCGACGGGTCATCCGGGATCGCGTACGTCGGTGAGCTGACGATCGAGCGACCCTCGCCGTCCCCGAGCCTCACGACGCTGCTCGGCTGGGCGG
Organism: Actinomycetota bacterium; assembly: GCA_003456155.1. Classification (GTDB taxonomy): domain Bacteria; phylum Actinomycetota; class Actinomycetes; order S36-B12; family S36-B12; genus UBA10649. The sequence continues at coordinate 13,048 of DMPC01000103.1, forward strand.
ATGACACACGCCGGTTGAAGGTGCGCGCGAATGCCGACAACGGCGTGGACGCCTCTGCGGCCCTGGACAACGGCGCCGAGGGAATCGGCCTGTGCCGCACCGAGCACATGTTCCTCGGCGATCGCCTCCCGTTCGTCCGCGCGGTGATCCTCTCGCACGATGCCGATGCGGAGGAGCGTGCCCTGGCGGCGCTCGCCGAGGCGCAGCGCGAGGACTTCCGCGAGCTGCTGCGCGCGATGGGCGACAAGCCGGTCACCGTCCGCCTGCTCGACGCCCCGATGCACGAGTTCCTGCCGAACTCGGCCGAGGAGCTCGTCGACGAGCACCAGGCGCGCATGCTCGAGCACCTGCACGAGGAGAACCCGATGCTCGGGGTCCGCGGGGTGCGCCTGGCCCTGATGCACGAGGGCCTCTACCCCGCGCAGGTGGAGGGGCTCTTCAACGCATGGGTGGATGTCGTCCAGGCGGATGAGGCGCGACCCCAGCTCGAGGTGATGATCCCGCTCGTCTCGATCCCCGAGGAGCTGGTGATGTCGCTGCGGCTCATCCGTCGGGTGAACCAGGAGGTGGCATCGCGCACAGGGATGATCATCCCCTTCACGATCGGCACCATGGTCGAGACCCCGCGGGCCGCGCTCATGGCCGACCGCCTCGCGCAGTGGGCGGAGTTCCTCTCCTTCGGCACCAACGACCTCACTCAGCTGACGTACGGCTTCTCGCGGGACGACGTCGAACGCCGCATGCTCGGCACCTACCTCGAGAAGGGCCTGCTCACGGCGAGCCCGTTCGCCGAGCTCGACGCGGAGGGCGTCGGTGCGCTCATGGAGGTGGCGGTCGCCAAGGCGCGCAGCGTGCGCCCCGAGATCAAGCTGGGCATCTGCGGCGAGC
>DMPC01000103.1:14111-18441 GCA_003456155.1 Actinomycetota bacterium
AGCTGGGCATCTGCGGCGAGCACGGGGGAGACCCGGCGTCGATCGCGATCTGCGAGCGCATCGGCCTCGACTACGTCTCAGCGTCGCCGAGCCGCATCCCGGTCGCCCGACTTGCGGCGGCCCACGCTCGCGGGGATCGCCACCCGGCCGGTGCCGTCGGATGATCCGTGCCCTCATGCCCGACCTCACCGTGGCCATCACATACTTGGAAGACCTTGCAATTCGGCTCGACCTCGATAGTCTTCGGACGATCGTGAGGGAGGCTCCATGACGCCGGCGCTGTCGGTTCGCAACGCGACGAAGATCTTCGGCGCCCAGGTGGCGCTGGACGATGTCAGCATCGAGGTGCAGCCCGGAGAGGTGCGCGCCCTGGTCGGTCAGAACGGCTGCGGCAAGTCCACCCTGATCAAGATCCTGGCGGGCTTCCATGCACCGGAGCCCGGCACGGCCGCCGCGGTGGGCGGGACCGAGCTCTCGTTCGAGGACCCTGTCGCAAGCGAGGTCGCGGGCCTGCGCTTCGTCCACCAGGACCTCGGCCTCGTGGGCAACCTGGACGCTGTCGACAACATGGCGCTCGGGCAGGGCTACATCACGAATCCGGCAAAGACCATCAAGTGGCGCAAGGAGCGCGCCCATGCCCGCGAGGCTCTCGCGGCCCTGGGCTACGACATCAATGTCAAGATCCCGGTGGCAGGCTTGCAGATGTCCGAGCGCACCGCCGTGGCGATCGCCCGGGCTATGTCCGATCGCGGCAGCCCGGTCAGGATGCTGATCCTCGACGAGCCGACGGCCAACCTCCCCAATGCCGAGGCCCAGCGCCTGTACCAGCTCGTCCGACGCGTCGCCGACACCGGAGTTGCCGTCCTGTTCGTGTCCCACCACTTCGACGAGGTCTTCGAGATGGCGGACTCGGTGACCGTCCTCCGCGATGGCAAGCACATCGTCACCCGGCCGGTGGAGGGCCTCTCCGAGGAGGAGCTGATCGAGCTGGTGGTCGGCCGCAAGCTCGAGGTGCATGACCGCATGAACGCCGACGAGCGCGAGCACGATCAGGAGGTCCTCACGGTCTCGGCGGTCGCGGGAGGCTCCGTCAGCGACCTCGGCCTGACCCTCCACCGTGGCGAGGTCGTCGGGGTCGCCGGCATCACCGGATCGGGGCGTGAGGCCGTCGCCTCCCTGGTGTTCGGGGGCATGGAGCGCAGCGGCGAGATCACGGTGGGCGGCAAGACGCTCCCGCCCAATCGACCGGACGTCTCGATCGAGCGCGGGATCGCCCTCGTCCCGGCCGAGCGGCACGCGAACGCGTCTCTGCTCGAGCAGACCCTCCGGGAGAACATCACCCTCGTCGATCCGGGCCGTCACATGACGCTGGGCATCCTGCGCCGTCGGCCGGAGCGGGCGGACGTCCGCATCTGGCTGGACAAGCTGAGCGTGAAGCCAGCAGGCCAGACGGAGTACACGATGACCCAGCTCTCCGGCGGCAACCAGCAGAAGGTGATCGTCGCGCGCTGGCTTCGGCAGGAGCCTGACGTTCTCATCCTCGATGAGCCGACGCAGGGCGTCGACGTCGGAGCGAAGGCCGACATCCATCGGCTCATCGATGAGGCGGCGGCCCAGGGCACGGGCGTCCTCGTCTGCTCCACCGACCATGAGGAGCTCGTGCGCGTCTGCGATCGTGTCGTGATCATGCGACGGGGCCGTGTCGCGGAGATCCTGCGTGGCGGCCAGATCAGCGCCGACTCGATCACCGCCGCAACGATCGGACGCGACTCCGACGAGTCCGCGGCCTGACCCCGAACCCCACAAGACCAGCGCCAGAGAAACCGGAGCCCGTGATGACCGACCTGCAGACCGCACCCGAGGCAGTGAAGCCGAGGCGCAGGATCAACTTCGGCTTCGACAAGTACAGCGGTCTGTATGTGTGGGCCGCCCTGATCCTCGTGTTCGCCCTGTGGATCCCGGATCTCTTCCTCCAGGTGAGCACCTTCAAGCAGGTGCTCACGTTCCAGGCCATCGCGGCCATCGTGGCCCTCGGCCTGATCATCCCGGTCGCTGCGGGTGCCTTCGACCTGACCGTCGCGGGAACTCTCACGGTGTCCGTCTGCTGGACGGCCTGGGCGCTGATCAACCACCATGGCGTCGTGGTCGCCGCGGGCGGCGCGCTGCTGCTCGGCATATTGGTAGGACTGCTGAATGCCTTGGTGGTGGTGAAGCTAAAAGTCGACTCCTTCATCGGGACGCTGGGAATGAGCAGCATCCTGATCGCGGTCGCCTACATGATCACCAACAGCAGCCAGATCGTGCTGAGCACCGAGGGCTACGCGCCCTTCTTCGAGTTCGCCCGCGAGGAGATCTTCGGTCTGCCCCGCTCGGTCTACTACGCGGCGGCCATCGCGGTGTTCTTCTGGTGGATCCTCGAGTACACCCCCGGTGGCCGCTACCTCTACGCGGTCGGCGGCAACCCCGTCGCGTCCCGCCTCGCCGGAGTGCGCGTCGGCCGGATCGTCATGCTCTCCTTCGTGGCCTCGGGCCTCACGTCCGCGTTCGCCGGCATCGTCTACCTCTCGACGATCGGCACGGCCACGCCTGACTCCGGCAGTGGATACCTGCTGCCAGCATTCTCGGCGGTGTTCCTGGGCGCGACCCAGATCCGGCCGGGTCGCGTGAACGTGCTCGGCACGCTCGTGGCCATCTTCCTGCTCGCCACCGGTGTCACGGGGCTGCAGCTTGCCGGCGCCCCGTCCTATGTCACCGAGCTGTTCAACGGTGCGGCGCTGATCATCGCGGTCGCCCTGGCCGCGCGCACGGCACGCCGACGGGGCTGATCGATCCGACTCCCACCGCGGCGTGATCGCGGTGGGGTGCGGTGCGCCTCGGTCCCGGTGTACGGGGGCCGCGGGGAGTGTCGCGAGGAGTGGATCAGGCAAGCAGTGGGATGGGCACGGGGGCAGCCTCGGCCTCGGCGTGCGCCTCGTCACTGCTCACCCACGCCAGTGCGTTGCCGAGCAGTCGACGGAACATCGGATGGGCGAAGGTGCTCGGCCCATCGCCCATGAGCAGGGTCGCGACCGGTGACCGTCCTGCGATCGTCGTCCAGCCCTGCAGGCGGCTGCCGCCATGGAGCCCCTCGTCGGCACCTCGCCCCGCGCATGTCACGCCGGTGGACGAGCCGTTCGTGACCTCGTCCCAGGTGTCCTGGAACAGTGCGCCGTCCATGTCGGCGTCCTGCTCCAACAGCGGGCGGATCCGATCGCGAAGGACGGGGATGAAGTAGAGCTCGTCATCGATCTCGAAGGGCTCGATGCCCTCGGTGATGGGGTGCTCGGCGATGGGCCGGACGCTGAACCGGTCGATGCGGTAGCCGGAGGAGGGGAGATCCTGGCCGCGCAGGTGCCCCGGTCGGTAGTGGAAGCGGGCTCCCACCACCTCTGCCCACCCCTCCCAGCCTGGCCAGGCGGAGATCGCGTGGTGCAGCACGACGATGCCCTGACCGGCGTCGAGGAGGTTGACGACGTCCTCGGCTGTACGTGGATCGGGGCCCTCGATGATCGGCTCGGTGCCGCGCTTGAGCCTCAGGCCCGGGATGTCGTGGAGCAGGATGGCGTCCCACTGCCCCACGAGCTCGTCCGTGAGCCAGCCCTGGGCTGTCGGCTGGGTCGCATGCGCCCAGACCCAGCCCCGTTCGTCGCAGATCGCCGCGACGGCGCCGAGGAACTCGTCCATGGCCACGCGATGGCCGCCGGTGACGACGAGGATGCGACGGATCACGGCAGCTCCCATGCGATTTACTTGGACGTCCTACTTACTATAGTCTGCGTGCCGTAAGTGCAGGCGCTTTCCATCGATCCGGGAGATCTCTGATGGCCACACCCACGGAAGCCGAGATCACTCCGGCGACCCGCGAGCTCGTCCTGGACCTGCATCGCCGCATGGTCCGCATCCGACGGTTCGAGGAGTCGTCGGGCAAGCTCGTAGAGACGGGCGAGATGCCGGGCTTCCTGCACCTCTACGTCGGCCAGGAGGCCGTGGCGGCGGGCGTCATGTCGGTGCTCACCGACGACGACCAGATCACCTCGACCCATCGCGGGCACGGCCATGCCATCGCGAAGGGCGCCGAGTTCCGCCCGATGTTCGCCGAGCTGTACGGCAAGACGACCGGCTACTGCAAGGGCCGTGGCGGCAGCATGCACATCGTCGACATGGGTCGCGGCATGCTCGGTGCCAACGCCATCGTGGGCGGTGGCATCCCGATCGCCGTCGGTGCGGGCTTCGCATCGCAGTACCGGGGTGACGGCACCGTGGCCGTCTCCTTCTTCGGCGACGGCGCCAC
>DMPC01000103.1:18629-33156 GCA_003456155.1 Actinomycetota bacterium
AACATCGGCGCCTTCCACGAAGCGGTCAACATGGCGGCGGTGTGGGACCTCCCGGTGATCTTCGTCATCGAGAACAACGGCTATGCCGAGTTCACGTCGCAGGAGCGGCACATGAAGCTCACGGACATCGCCGAGCGGGCGGCCTCGTACGGCATCCCCGGCGTCATCGTCGACGGCATGGATGCCCTCGCCGTGCGCGAGGTGGCCGCCGCGGCGGTCGAGCGCGCCAAGCGTGGCGAAGGCCCCACCTTGATCGAGGCCAAGACCTACCGGTTCTTCGACCACCAGGGGATCAAGGGCATGCGCATCCCCTACCGCGATCCCGCCGAGGTGGAGGCCTGGAAGTCCCGCGACGCCATCCGCCTGATCGAGGCGATCGGGGTCGAGCGCGGCCTGGTCACTGCGGAGGAGTTCGAGCGGATCTGGGCCGAGGTCGAGGCGGACATCGAGGACGGCATCGCCTTCGCCCGCACCAGTCCGGATCCGGACCCCGCCGACATCCTCGACGACGTCTACACGGCCTGACGGCCGAGCGAAGGAACCCCAGTGACCACTCGCGAGCTCACCTACGTCAAGGCCTTCAACGAGGGCATGCACCAGATCATGGCCGAGGATCCCGACGTCTTCCTCATCGGCGAGGACGTCGCGGGGTACGGCGGCGTCTTCCACATGTTCGACGGTCTCCTCGCCGAGTTCGGCGAGCGCCGGGTCAAGGACACCCCCATCGCGGAGCAGGCGATCATCGGCCTCGGTGTCGGCGCGGCGGCGCGCGGTCTGCGTCCAGTGTGCGACCTGATGTTCATGGACTTCATCGGCGTCGCCATGGATCAGATCTTCAACCAGGCCGCCAAGATGAAGTACATGTTCGGTGGCGCCGTCTCGGTGCCCCTGACGATCACCACCGCGGGTGGCGCGGGCATGTCGGCCGCGGCTCAGCACAGTCAGAGCCTGGAGGCGTGGCTCGCTCACGTCCCGGGGCTGAAGGTCGCTCTTCCGGCGACGCCCTACGACGCCAAGGGACTCATCGTCGGAGCCATCCGCGACGACAACCCGACGATCGTCGTTCTGCAGAAGAAGATGCTGGGCGTCAAGGGCCCCGTCCCGGAGGAGATCTACGCGATCCCGTTCGGCCAGGCCAACGTGGCCCGCGAGGGCACCGACGTCACCGTCGTCGCCATCGCCCGGATGGTGCCGGAGGCGCTGAAGGCGGCTGAGCAGCTCGCTGCCGACGGCATCAGCGTCGAGGTCATCGACCCACGCACGGTCCAGCCGCTCGACACCGAGACGATCGTGACCTCCGTGCGCAAGACCAACCGGGCGCTCATCGTTCACGAGGCGGTGCAGTTCGGCGGCATCGGAGCGGAGATCTCCTCGCAGATCCAGGAGGAGGCCTTCGACTACCTCGATGCGCCTGTGGCGCGGCTCGCGGCTCCGTTCGCGCCCGTTCCCTACGCTCCGATCCTGGAGAACGCGTACGTGCCCGATGCGGCCCGCATCGATCAGGCCGTCCGGCGACTCCTCGGGAGGGGCTGACCTGTGGCGATCGAGATCCGGCTGCCCAAGCTCGGCCTCACCATGGAGGAGGGCACCGTCGACGAGTGGCTGCTCGAGGACGGTGCCGTGGTGGTCGTGGGCATGCCGCTCCTGCGCCTGGCGACCGACAAGATCGACGTCGATGTCGAGGCGGAGGGCGAGGGGATTCTCCATCGGGCCGTGGGCAACGGCGTGACCCTCGAGCCCGGCGCCGTCCTCGGCTGGCTGCTGGCGGCGGGCGAGTCGGCCCCTGCCGGTGCCGCTCCTGCCGCAGCTGCTCCTGCCGCGTCGGTGGCTGTTGACGAGGTCACCGTGATCACGACGGTGCGCGGCGACGATGACATCGAGGTTGCCTCCGCCGACGGCCGCGTCTTCATCTCGCCCAATGCCCGACGGGTCGCGGGGGAGCTGGGAGTCGACCTGGCCACCGTCCGCGGCAGCGGTCCGGGAGGGCGCATCGTCTCGGAGGATGTCGAGGAGGCAGCTCTGCGTGCCCCGCAGCACCAGGGCCAGGCCCGCGTGGCCTCGCCGCTCGCGCGTCGCGACGCACGTGAGGCCGGCATCGACCCCACCACGATCACGACCACCACGGGCTACGTCTCCCGCGGCGATGTGAAGGCGGCGGCCTCGAGTCCGCAGGCGTCGGCTGCCGCTGCCGTGGTGCCTGTCGTGTCGCAGGCACCGGCCGCGCTCGGTCAGGAGACCGCGTCGATCATCCCGATGAAGGGCATGCGGGGCACCATCGCAGCACGCATGCAGCAAAGCCTCACCGAGATGGCTCAGCTCACGCACGGCTTCGAGGTCGGGATGGATGCCGTCGTCGCGCTGCGGGCAGAGATGAAGCAGCAGTACGCGGCCCTGGGTGTTCCTGTGCCCAGCCTCAACGACTTCGTGGTGCGGGCCGCGGCACTCGCCCTCCGTCAGCACCCCATCCTGAACGCGACGATCAACGGCAACGAGATCCATCTGCTCAGCCGCATCCACATGGGCCTTGCCGTCGCCGTTCCCAACGGCCTCATGGTCCCGGTGATCCGTGATGCCGACCAGCTCTCGCTGCCGGAGCTGGCGCGCAGCACCCGCGAACTCGCTGAGCGCTGCCGCGAGGGGACGATCAGCCTCGATGAACTGGAGGGCGGCACCTTCGCCGTCACCTCGCTGGGCACGTACGGCGTCGACATGTTCACGCCCGTCATCAATCCCGGCAATGTCGGCATCCTCGGAGTCGGGCGGCTCCGCGACTCCGGCAAGTGGGAGGGCGACGCCTGGGTGCGCACCCAGGTGCTGACCCTGAGCCTGACCTTCGATCATCGTGCCGTCGACGGTGCCCCGGCGGCCGAGTACCTGCAGACCATGGCGGAGCTGCTCGCTCGGCCGCTCGTCCTGGTCTCGTAGGCGAGGCCCCACATGCCCGTCATTGCGATCCTGCGGCACGGCCAGGCGAGTTTCGGCACGGACGACTACGACAACCTCTCCGATCTGGGCCGACTGCAGGCTCAGGTGGCGGGCCGTGAACTCCAGCGTCGGGGACTGCGATCACCGGTGCTCATCAGCGGTTCGCTGAAGCGGCAGCGCGAGACGGCGGAGATCGCCGGCATCGAGATGGGGGTCGAGCCGAGTCGGGTGGACTCTCGATTCGACGAGTTCGACGCGCACGCCGCGGTCGAGGCGCACTTGGGTCGGCCCGGAGCCACCGATGGCATGGATTCCGGGGAGTTCCAGCGGCACCTGGACGCGGCGATGGCGGTGTGGATGGAGTCGGGGGATCCCCGGTGGCAGCAGTTCGTCGAGGGTGCCCTGAGCGGGCTGGCCGACCTCGCCGCGTCATTGCCCTCGGGCACGGATGCCGTGGTCGCCACGTCGGCGGGTGTGACGGCGGCTATCACCGGCAGCCTGCTCGGTGCGAGCCCGGATGGCGTGATCGCGCTGAACCGGTGCAGCGTCAATGCCTCCATCACCACCGTGGTGTCAGGTGCCCGGGGGCTGTCCCTGGTGACGTTCAACGATCACTCCCACGTCCTGGGCTGGACGATCGACGACGTCCCCCTGCTGACGCATCGCTGAGGGCGAGTCCCGGGCCGCGTGACCCGGGGAGGTCAGCGGTTCACGGGGGTGAGGAACACGAGGGTCGGACGAATGCCGAGATCCGTCAGCGCTTCGCGGAAGGCTTCCATGGCGGGGCTGAACCGATGCGCAGTGACGGCCTCATCGTCGGCGTAGCGCTCGAAGACACTGAAGGTCCCGGGCTCATCGCGATGCTCATGGATCTCGAACAGGGTGGTCCCCGGCTCGTCGTCCGAGGCGGCCTGCAATGCCTGGATCGCAGCCAGCACGTCGTCGCGCCGACCCTCGGGCGAGACGAGCGTGGCCAGCACCCCGGTGGCCGTCATGACGACTCCATCCATCGGACGACATCGGATCCGTCCCAGCCCTCGGCGAGTGCTGCGACCTTGTCGTAGAAGTCACGCAGATGCTCGGTGCCGACGTAGAGCTCGAGAACCCCGCCGACGACGTGACGGGCATCGTGAAAGCGCACCTCCATTCCGCTCGAGGTGGTCAGGGACATCGTGAGCGGCATGCCCTGTGCCTCGAGCGCCGCGCTCGCGGCGGCGAGGTCGTCGACGAAGCACGCGAAGTGGTTGGCCTGCCCGGGAGCGTCATGCTCGAGCACCTCCCGCATGGCAGCGGGCTCGCACTCGTGCAGCTGGATCAGCTCGAGCATGACGGCACCCCACTGGCCGAAGGCCGCACTGTGGTCGTAGACGGCCGGCTGTCCGTCGTGCCTGGCCGTGACCGGCAGGTGTGACCGGCACAGGAAGGGTCCGGCGCCGACGCTCTCGGCCCACTGGTGGCAGGCGGCCTCGAGGTCATCGACGCGATAGGCGATCTGGACCAGGCGCGAGGGCAGTGCGGCCTGTCCGGGATGGGGGGGATTCGGCATGGGGTCTCCGGGGGGTCGGGGCTGCCGGGAAAGTTACTGTACCCCGCATCAAGTTGTGTAGTCTTTGAGCCGTCCCGGACTTGCACGCGTGTCCAAGGAGTTGCCATGGCCAAGACCTACAAGCACCCGATCACCAAGTACCTCTACTCGGTCAACGAGGTCGGTTTGGTGCGGGTCGACGATCCGGCAACCGGGCGCTACGGCATCTTCGATGACCACGGCATCTGGTTCGAGGGCGAGATCATCGATGTCGACCTCCAGGCCGCCGGCTGGGTGGGCAGGACCCCGGAGGCCCGGGCGCTGCGGGAGGCGAACTCATGAAGCAGACCACTGCTGTCCTGCTCGCCCGGCGTCCGCAGGGCACCAAGGTGGCCGAGGCGCTCAGTCTCGGCCCGATCGACCTGCCCGAGCTCACGCCCGGCACGGCCCTCGTCCGCAACCAGTACATGAGCGTGGATCCCTCGACGCGTGGCCGGATGGATCCCGGTGAGAAGCAGTACACGACGAACTTCGAGATCGGCGGTCCCCTCGACGGCTCGGCCATCGGCATCGTCGTCGAGTCGGCGTCCGACCTCCTCCCGGTCGGCGCGACCGTCCGGCATCGCCTCGGCTGGCGCGAGTACGCCGTCGTCGACGATCGGACGGCGACCCTCTGCGACCTGGCGAAGGCGCCCGCCGTCTCGTGGCTCAGTGCCATGGGGCAGACCGGCTTCACCGCCTACGCCGGACTCCTCCCCGTCGGCCGGCTCACGGCCGGTGAGTCGGTCTTCGTGACGGGTGCCGGGGGCGCGGTCGGCAGCATGGCCGGCCAGTTCGCCCGACTCCTCGGGGCCAGCACGGTGGTCGGCAGCGCCGGCGGGGCTGAGAAGTGCGCCTGGCTGAAGGACGAATGCGGCTTCGACGAGGTGATCGACTACCGCACGGCTGATGTGCGGGCGGCGCTCGGTGCGGCCTTCCCCGAGGGCATCGACCTGTTCTTCGACAACGTCGGCGGCTGGCAGATGGTGCACGGCCTGCACAACATGCGGATCCACGGGAGGATCAGCATGTGCGGGGCGGTCTCGAACTTCGGCACGACCGATCAGCCCTCCCTCGCCGAGCTGATCGAGACGGTGCTGCGGCGGGTCACGATCCAAGGCTTCATCGTGCGTGACTTCGAGGAGCTCCGGCCCGAGTTCGAGGAGAGGGTCAGCGGCTGGCTCGCCCGCGGTGAACTGGTCGATCGTGCGACGGTGTTCGAGGGCATCGAGAATGCCGGAGCGGGCCTTGAGGGTCTGCTCAACGGCGCCAACCTGGGCAAGGCACTGATCCGGCTCAGCGACTGAGCCGGCCATCACGAGGAGAGGGAGGCAGGACGCATGACCGTGCAGGTCGTCGACGAGACGCTGTTCCACTCCCTCGACCCGGTGCTGCTCCGCGGGTCCGCCTGTGCCTCGTGCGGGGCGCACGTGTTCCCCGCCATGGGCTCGTGCCCGATGTGCACCGGCACCGATGTCGCTGACGTCGCCCTGCCGGCCGAGGGGCGCGTCTGGTCGTGGACGACCCAGCACTTCGAGCCCAAGCCGCCCTTCCGGACCGACTCCTTCGCCCCGTTCAGCATTGGGTACGTGGATCTGGGCCCGGTGATCGTCGAGGGATGGCTCGTCGGTCGCACACAGTGGACCATCGGTGAGCCCGTCCGTCTCGTACTCGCTCATGCCTGGACCGAGGGTGACGCATCGATCCACACCTTCGCCTTCGAGTCGGCGGGGGCAGCCAGATGAGCGCCCGCGATGACGACGTCTACATCGTCGGCGCAGCCCGCACCGCATTCGGACGATACGACGGCGAGGATAACGAGCTCGCGGAGCAGGCGGTGCGCGCCGCCCTCGACGATGCCGGGATCATCTGGAGTGATGTCCAGTTCGCCGTCGGAGGCACCAACGGTGAGACCAAGCCCGACAACCTGGTGTCGCGCCTGGGACTGACCGGCCTGCCGTTCGTCACGGTGAAGAACGGCTGCGCCACTGGTGGCGTCGCCCTGATGACCGCGCGGAACGGACTCATCGCCGACGCAGCCGACATCGCCTGTGTCGTCGGCTACGACAACCATGCACGAGGAGCCTTCAATGCCTCGCCGACGCGCTACGGCATCGGCGACTGGTTCGGGCAGACCGGCATGATGGTCACGACGTCCTACTTCGCGCTCAAGATCCAGCGCTATCTGCACGATCACGGAATCGACCCCCGAACCCTCGGCTACGCATCCGAGAAGGCCTTCGCGTACGCGTCCCATCACCCCTACGCCTGGCGCCGCACGCCGGTGTCGGTCGACGAGGCCATGGATGCCGACATGATCAATGACCCTCTGACGCGCTTCATGTTCTGCTCTCCCGATGCAGGTGCCGTCTCGCTCGTCCTCGCGCGCGGGCGGCGCGCCTTCGACATGTGCGACAGGCCGGTTCGCCTCGCCTCGGTCGCTCTGCGCGGTCGTCGCCCGGGTTCCTTCGAGGTCTTCTCGACCTGGCTGTCGCCGGGGGAGCGCACCAGTCCTTCGATCGACGCTGCACGGGCAGCCTTCGCTGCCGCCGGCATCACTCCGGCGGACGTGCAGGTCGCGCAACTGCAGGACACCGAGAGTGGCGCGGAGATCATCCACCTCGCCGAGACCGGGCTCGTCGAGCACGGTGCCCAGACGGCGGCCTACGAGAACGGGGACTTCTCCATCACCGGACGCCTGCCGGTGAACACGGACGGCGGGCTGCTGGCGAATGGCGAACCGGTCGGGGCGTCGGGGCTTCGGCAGGTCCACGAGGTCGTCCGTCAGCTGCAGGGTCGGGCCGACGGGCAGCAGGTGCCAGGAGCCCCCAGTATTGGTTTCACGCACGTCTACGGAGCGCCGGGCATCAGCGCCTGCACCGTGCTCATGGCAGAGGGAGAGTGACCGTGGCCGACCACGATCCGGAGCATCTGGCGTCCTGGCGCGCCGACGTGCGCGCCTGGCTCGCGTCCGTCGCCCCGCCGAGGACGGAGGAGGTCTTCGAGTGGGGTGTCGGTGATCCGCGGCTGCACATCTTCGTGTCGATGTCCCATGACGAGGAGGTCGCCTTCCTCGAGCGCGTGCGTGACTACCGGCGCCAGCGGTTTGATGCGGGCTACGGAGCCATCTCCCTGCCCGAGGAGTACGGCGGCTCGGGGCTGCCCAGCGTCTACGCGGTCGCCTTCGCCGACGAGGAGCGCGAGTTCGCGGTGCCGCCATCGTCGGAGATCATCTCTGTCACGACCGGGCTGGTGGGGGCTGCCGTCAGCGTCTTCGGCACCGATGAGCAGCGCGAGCGCTTCGCGCGCGCCTTCCTTCGCACCGACCTCCTCTGCGCCCAGCTGTTCAGCGAGCCCGGGGCCGGATCGGACCTTGCGGGCCTCTCTACCAAGGCGGTGCGCGACGGCGACGACTGGCTCATCACGGGCCAGAAGATCTGGAGCTCCAACGCCCAGTTCGCGGAGTACGGCTTCCTGCTCGCGCGCACCGATCCCGACGTCGTCAAGCAGGCCGGCATCACTGCGTTCCTCGTCCCGATGGACGCCCCCGGTGTGGAGATCCGGCCGATCCGACAGATGAGCGGTCCGTCGTCCTTCAACGAGGTGTGGTTCGACCAGGTCCGCGTCCCGGACTCCCTGCGCATCGGCGATGTCGACGCGGGCTGGAAGGTCGCGCAGGCCACGCTCGGCTTCGAGCGCACGTCCTCAGGATCGGGGCACCGGCGCAAGGGCGGCACCGCAGACGATCTCGTCGAGCTCGCGCGCCATCTCGGCATGAATCAGGACCCGGTCGTTCGGCAGGAGCTTGCGGATGTCTACATCCGCACCCGGCTCCACGCGGCGATGGTGGCCAAGGTCGCCCGTGCCACGGCTTCCGGCGACAAGCCCGGCCCGGCCGGCTCCCTCGGCAAGCTGCTCGCGTCCGACAACATGGTGCGCATCGGCGATGCGGCGGCGTCCATGCTCGGGACGGCCATGGTGGCCGACACGGGGGAGTGGGGTGAATTCGCCTGGACGGAGCATGTGCTCGGCGCACCGGGATACCGCCTCGCCGGTGGCACCGACGAGATCCAGCGCAACATCATCGCCGAGCGCGTGCTGGGCCTTCCGGCCGAGCAGCGCATGGACAAGGCTGCCTTCAAGGATCTCAGCCGGTCTTGATGCCGGTCACGGGATCGCCGGTGGGGCAGGCAGCATGATCGACGTTCCCCGAGCGGAGTTCGAGGAGCTCGTCTCGGATGCGCTCGACACGGTGCCGCCCGAGCTCGTGAGTCTGCTCGACAATGTCGTCGTGGTCGTCGAGGACGATGCCCCGGCGGATGATCCTGAACTGCTGGGCCTGTACTCGGGCGTGCCGCTCACCGAGCGCGGATCCTGGTACGCGGGGGCGCTGCCGGACCAGATCACGATCTACCGAATGCCCACGCTTGCGATCTGCGAGACCCGCGAGGAGGTGGTCGAGGAGGTCCGCATCACCGTCGTCCATGAGATCGCGCACCATTTCGGCATCGATGACGATCGCCTCCACGAGCTCGGCTACGACTGAGCCGCGGGCCGCCTACCAGTCGAGTAGTCGGGCGAGTCGTTCGCGATGCATGACGGCATCACCGAGGAAGGCAGCGTCGTAGCGCGCTCGCCGGAAGTACAGGTGGGCATCGTGCTCCCAGGTGAAGCCGATGCCGCCGTGCAGCTGGATCGCCTCTGCCGCCAGGGCGTTGTAGGAGTCCGACCCCCAGGCCTTGATGACGGAGGCCTCGGCACCGAGGTTGTCGGCGGGCCCCCATGTGACCTTCTCCAGCCCTGAGCGGGCCATCTCGACGAGCATCAGGGCATCGGCCATGCGGTGCTTGACCGCCTGGAAGCTGCCGATCTCCCGGTTGAACTGCTTGCGCACCTTGATGTAGTCGAGGGTCATGTCGAAGCAGCGCTGGGCGCCACCGAGCTGATCTGCGCCCACCGCAAGAAGAGTGATGTCGACGGCGTCGGTCACGGCCTGCTCTCCGGACGTGCTCAGCACGACTGCGAGTGCTCCGTTGAAGGTCGCGGTGGCCGAGGGGCGTGAGAAGTCCAGCGAGGGCAGTGGAGTGATCGTCGCGCTCGCCGCCTCCACGGCCACGACCGCGACACCGTCGTCGGTGCGTGCCGCCACGACGAGAAAGTCGGCGCTGGCGCCGAAGGGCACGAATCTCACCGTGCCGTGCACGGCGTTGTCGACGAGCGTGCAGGAGATCCCCTCGGGATCCCAGCGCCCGAGGCTGTCGGTGATGGCCGGGCCGGCCACCTCTCCTGCGGCGATGCGCTCGAGATAGCCGGCAGCGGGCTCGCCGCAGGCGGCGAGGATCTGCCCGGCCAGCACGGTACTGCTCACGAACGGCACTGCTGCGAGTGTGGCCCCAAGCTCCTCTGCGACGGCGAGGATCTCGGCGAGTCCGCCGAGGCCGCCGATGCCCTCGGGGAGTCCCACCGCTGCGAGGCCGATCTCCTCCGCGAGCAGCCGCCAGAGGTCGGCATCGAACCCGGTCGGGGAGGACTCCAGGCCCCGGACGGCCTCGGGGTACCCCGACTCGGTCGCCGCGGCCCGCACGGTCTCGCGCAGTTCGCGCAGTTCCGAGGGGTCCAAGGTGGCCAGCGGCAGTTCGCTCAGCATGGGTCTCCGTCGGGTGGGTTTCCTTACGTGGTGAACAGTAAGTGTAGTCGCGTCGTGGTGGAGCGCAGCGGATGCGTGATCGAAGAGTAATCCGGACGGGGGCAGGAATGTTTGGACGTTCATGTAGATTGCGGTCTCACCCGAACGTGGAAGGCGGATTCATGCGCAGGTCCCTCGCAGCGGCGGCGTTCGTCGCGACCTCCCTGGTGCTCGCGTCGTGCGCCATGCCGGCCGACGACCCGAACTGGAATCCGGAAGCGGCGGCAGACGCCGTGTTCGAGGAGGATGCGGCCGCCGAGGAGGCAGCCGGAGGCGAGGCCCTGGCGGCGGCGGACGCGGCTCTCGCGCCTCCCACCAGCATCGGCGTGGACGCCCCGCTCACCGCCGCTCCGGCGGCGGGTGCCCTCATCGTCAGCGTGCTGGACGGCTCCGAGTCGGACGCCCTCATGAGCGCCTCCATGGCCGAGGCGGCGGAGACCATCGGGTGGACCTATCAGGAGGTGGCCGGGGTCGACCCCGCGGACACGCTCTCGACGGCGCCAGGAGCCTTCGAGGAGGCGCTGGCCCTCAAGCCCGCGGGCATTCGTATCTCCGGTGCCTACGTCGATGCCATCACTGACGGCCTCGCGGCCGCTGAGGCGGCGGGCGTCCCGGTGATCTGCACGGGCTGCTCCGGCGCCCCCGCCGGTGCGATCAAGGACACCAGCCTCGACGGCGACGCGCAGAACATCGAGTGGGCCAAACTGCTGGCCGCCTACGTCTATGCCAACAAGGGAGCCGAGGAGGACGCCGCGGTCGAGATGTTCACCCTGCCGGTGCCGGCGCTGAACACCTTCGGCATCGAGTTCATCGGCCAGTTGGCGACCCTGTGCCGGGAGTGCTCGGTGCTCGAGCAGCCCATCGATCCCGTGGCGCTGGCTGACGTCCCGCTGTTCGTGTCGGACACGATGAGCATCAGCCTCGGCCGGTGGGCCCTCCTGCAGTCGGGCAACGTCTCGGCGGGAGTGTCCGATGCCCTGTCCACGGCGCTCCTCTTCGAGCCGACCGTCATCGTCGGGCGCGGTGCGAGCGCGGCGGACATCGCAGCACTCCAGGCGACCCCGCCCGTCGACATGCCGGCCGTGGACGCGGAGAAGGTGGAGGCGGCTGCCGCGGCGGAGGACGCTGGTCCTGCTGCGGACGCTGCAGCGGCCGAGGACATCGCTGCGGCCGAGAGCACTGCTGACGCTCCGGGAACTCCGGAGCAGGCCGCTGCCCTTCAGGCCTGGACGGCGCTTCCCGTCCCCGTTCTCGGCTGGCGGGTCATCGACCAGTTCGCGCGTGTGCTGGGCGGCGAGGCGCTGGCCGAGGGCCCCCTGCCCTCCCAGCTGCTCACGGTGGCCAACGCGGGCGAGGCAGTTCTCGACGAGTCGGGCAACTACATCGGCATCGCCGACTACAAGGAGCAGTTCGCTGCCCTCTGGGGAGCCCAGTAGGACGGCACGCAGGGAGTCACCTGCTCACGGTGGCTCCGCCGGGTGCTGCGGGTCGCGAAGGTCTGCCTGGAGCCCGTGTCGAACTCGACACGGGCTCCAGTATCTCGAGTGGGGGCTGATCTGCCGCTGCTCCATGAGGCGGCTGGGCGAAGAGAAAGTGACCAGAAAGTGATCAAAAGCCCTTTGCATTTCTAGGACGTGCAGGTACTTTAGGCGGGCTCGGGTCATCAGGCCCTCGACTGGAAGAGAGATCCATGCGCAAATCCACTGCAGCCATCGCCCTCGTGGCGGCGGGCTCCCTCGCACTGCTCGGCATGGCGCCGGCAGCCTCCTCGGCCCCTGCAGCGGCTCCTGCCGCTGATGGTGTCGCGCTGGCGAACAAGATCGTGGCGAAGTACAGCCCGTCCCCCAAGC
Source organism: Actinomycetota bacterium (assembly GCA_003456155.1). GTDB lineage: Bacteria > Actinomycetota > Actinomycetes > S36-B12 > S36-B12 > UBA10649. The sequence goes on from DMPC01000103.1 coordinate 30,655, forward strand.
GGATCGGCCCAACCACGCCCCTCACGAAGGTTCCGCCGAAGGGCAAGTTCGTCGTCATGCTGTCCAACGGCGGTGACGAGAACAAGGTCCTCGACGAGGGCATCATGGCGGCTGCCAAGACCCTGGGCTGGACGTCCAAGGAGCTCGTGGGCGCCGTGGATCCTGAGACGCAGCGCAAGCTGTTCGACCAGGCCCTCTCGCTCAAGCCGAACTACATCCACATCTCGGGCATCGAGCCGTCGACCCTGTCCGACCTGCTCACCAAGGCGAAGAAGCAGGGCGTCGTCGTCATCTGCTCGGCGTGCATGAGCAAGCCGGTCTCGGCTCTCGAGGACACCCACATCGCGGGCCCGCGCCAGCTGGACCTCTGGGGCCAGATGATCGCGGCCTACACGGTGGCCAACACCAAGGGCAAGGCGAACGTCCAGGGGATCACGGTTCCGCTGTACCCGATCCTCGTCCGCTTCGACCAGTCGTACGAGAAGAACCTCAAGCGTCTGTGCCCGACCTGCACCTACGAGGCCAATCCGCAGCAGCTCACGGACATCTTCGCGGGCAAGGTTCCCTCGGCCGTCGTCAGCATCATGAAGGCGAACCCGACCACCAACTGGCTGGTCTCTGACCTCGGTGGCTGGATGGTCGGCGTTCCCGCCGCCCTGGAGTCGGCAGGTCTCAACGGCAAGGCCCAGATCGGTGGCCTGACCGCCGGCAAGAGCAACATCCAGGGCCTGAAGGACGGCACGGAGTCCGCGTGGACCGGCTACTCCCTGCCCATCGTGGGCTGGACGGTTGTCGACTCGATGGCTCGCCACTCGATCGGCATGCCGTACGACACCAAGGACCTGCCCACGCAGATCCTGACCCCGCAGAACATCGGTACTGCGGTCCTCACCCCCGAGGGCGACTACCTCGGCGTTAAGGACTACCAGGCCCAGTTCAAGAAGCTGTGGGGCGTCAAGTAGTTCTCAGCACTATCTGCGCGAGGGCCCGGTCCGTCTGGACCGGGCCCTCGTCTTTCCCCCAGTATCTTTACTTGCGCTTCAGTATCTCCTGAGGCACAATCGTCGCACCCGCAGACGAGGAGCCCCGATCCATGACCGAACTGGCGTCGCCGCAGCGTGAGTCGACCGAGCCGCCGAGCCCACGGTCGCCCGGCAAGAGCGTTCAGGAGTACCTCGACGAGGATGCCCGCCCGGTGCCCGCAGTCCTGCGGTACGACATCAACGAGGGCTACGGGACCGCGCCGCTGGACGTTGAGCGCTACATCTCCCGTGATTACCACGACCTCGAGGTGAAGAAGGTCTGGCGACGCGTCTGGCAGTTCGTCTGCCGCGAGGACCACATCCCCAACGCCGGCGACCACATCACCTACGACATCGCCGACGACAAGCTGATCATCATGCGGCAGGCCGACGGCAGCATCAAGGCCCTCTACAACGTCTGCCTGCACCGTGGCCGGGCCCTGCGCCAGGAGGGCGGTCGCGTGAGCGAGCTGCGCTGCCCCTTCCACGGCTTCGCCTGGAACATCGACGGCTCCAGCAAGACCGTGCCCTGCGCCTGGGACTTCCCGGAGATCGACCCGGAGAACTTCCCCCTGCCCGAGGCCCAGGTGGCCACGTGGAACGGCTTCGTCTTCATCAACATGGATCCGAACGCCGAGTCACTCGAGGACTTCCTCGGGACGATGCTGAATGACTGGGAGCGCTGGGACTACACCGACCGCGTTGTGTACTCGCACTTCGGTGGGGTGGTGGACTGCAACTGGAAGGTGGCGGGCGAGGCCTTCATCGAGGGCTTCCACTCACTGGCGACCCACCCGCAGATGATGGAGTGGCTGGGCGACGAGAACACCCAGTACGACGTCATCCGCGGTGAGAACTGGAGTCGGCAGATCGTCCCTCAGGGCGTGCCCAGCCCCACGATCGCGAACCACATCACGGAGCAGGAGGTCCTCGACTCGTACTACGAGACCCGAGCCTTCTACACGCAGGGCAAGGGACGCGATCTCTCCGTGGGTGACGAGGGCACCCCGCGCGTGCCACTGGACTCCACCGCTCGACGGGAGCTCGCTGCCCAGATGCGGGCTGCCCTGGCGGCTCAGTTCGGCACCGATCAGGACCACTGGACGGATTCGGAGCTGCTCGACGGGATCCAGTACTTCGTGTTCCCGAACTTCTACGTGTTCGCGGGCCCGCGCACCAACGCCGTCTATCGGTTCCGTCCCTTGGGCAATGATCCGGACAAGTGCATCGCCGAGGTGTTCCTGCTGGCTCAGGCCCCTGCTGACGGCTCTCACCCCAAGCCTGCCGAGCCGCGGTGGCTGCAGCCCGGGGAGACCTTCTCCGACATCAAGGAGATCGGCCTGCTCGGCCCGGTGTTCGATCAGGACATGGCCAACATGCCGTTCATCCAGGAGGGCCTGAAGTCCATGCGCACGCCGGGTGTGCAGCTGGCTCGCTACCAGGAGAACCGGATCCGGCACTACCACGCGATCCTGGATGA
>DMPC01000103.1:33378-41337 GCA_003456155.1 Actinomycetota bacterium
TCGCCCGCGACTGAGGAGCACCCTCGGTTCCATACGCAGGCGTCATTAGGCGCCCCGTATGTGACGCCTGCGTATGGAACGGCTACTGGTCGGTGTACCGCAGGACGTAGCTGACGCGGTCCATGCGCGCCCGCCGGCACACTCGCATGATGGGAGTACCGGTCTCGTCGGCGGTCAGGCCTTCGCGGATGAGCAGGGGCGAGCCGGGGCGCACGCCGAGGATCTCGGCGTCCTCCAGCGTGGCGGCGTCGGCGAGGATGGCGCGCCACAGCGGGACGAGCTCGCCGACGGCCAGGTTCAACTGGCCGTAGAGCCCCTCGACCTGGCTCCAGTGCCTCTCGGGGTCGTCGAGCAGGTCTTTCGCGACCCAGGAGCGCGACCACATCCAGGACAGGTCGTTGACGACGATCGCATTGTCGATGCGCCAGAGGGGGCCGGCGGGCAGGCGCAGGGATGCGTTGAGGGCCGGGTCGTCGACGGTGGTCGCGCGCAGGAACACGTCCTCGTAGGTATGGCCCTGAGCGGCGATCTGGGCGGTCATGCTGGAGACGAGGGAGTCGGTCGAGAGCTTCTGCGAGACGGGCAGGCGCACGATCGGGGCGCTCACGTAGGTGCCGGACCCCTGACGTGACTCCACGGCACCGGCCCGCGCCAGCTCCTCGATGGCACGCCGCACGGTGAGCCGGTTGACGCCCAGGTCGTCGGCGAGCCGCGACTCGGACGGCAGGCGCTCGCCGGGCGCGTACGTCCCGTCATCGATCGAGGCGGCGATGGCCAGCCGCACGCGCTCGTAGAGCGGAACGTCACCCATGCTGGGACCGTATCGGGCCGGGCTCGCTCGTCGCTCGATTGCCGGGCACTCCCGTAGTTTCTTTAGACAGCCTCCAGTACGATCCTCGAGTGACCGAGAGCCTCGAGCGACGCCTGCAGCGGCTGGAGGATCGGCTCGCCATCGGCGACCTCGTCGTCGCCTACGCCACGCTTCTCGACGACGCCCAGTGGGATGCGCTGGGCGAGCTGTTCACCGAGGACGGCGTGTTCGGATCCCCGCACAGCACCACGACGGGGCGGCAGGCCGTGGTCGAGAACTTTCGCGTGAAGCACGCCCCATTCACCTGGACCTGGCACGACCCGCACGGGCATCTCGTGGAGTTCGAGGACGACGACCACGCGCGCGGAACCGTCATCGGCTATGCCGAACTCGGCAACGACGAGACCACCATCGTCACATCCATTCGCTACCACGACGACTATCGACGGGTCGACGGTCGGTGGAGGTTCGCCCGGCGAACGGTGCTGAGCCTTTACGGGCTGCCGGACGACCAGCGCGCGACGGGCCTGGGTCACCAGGAACGCCGGCGGTGGCCCGGTCGACCCGCGGCAGCGGCGGATCTTCCCGACTACGAGCGCTCGCACCCCGGATATCCCGGATGAGCGCGATCTCGACCCCGGCGCCGGAGGACGGTCGCCGCGTCGATCTCGGGGGTCTGTACAACGTCCGGGATCTCGGTGGATTCGTCGGTGCGGACGGGCGCAGGGTGCGGACCGGCATGCTGTTCCGATCCTCCAGCCTGCACCGCCTGACCGACGAGCAGGCCTGGCAGGAGTTCGGGGCGCGGTGCGTCGTAGACCTGCGCTACGACCGGGAGCGTGACGCCTTCCCGCTGCCCGACTTCATCGTTCATGACACCCACGCGCCGATGCTGCCCGATCACTGGAGGTCGGACGAAGAGGCCAAGCGCGGGCCGGCCGATGAGTTCCTGAGCAGCGTGTTCCGCGACATGCTCGAGTTGGGCGGCACGTCGGTCCGCGAGATCCTCCACGAGCTTGCGTCCCCGGACGCCTACCCGGCCGTGTTCTTCTGCATGGCGGGGAAGGATCGCACCGGCGTGCTCGCGGCCATCCTGCTCACGCTTCTCGGAGTCAGTGAGAGCGATGTCGTGGCCGATTTCGCGCTCAGCGGCGATGAGGTTGTCGCACTCGTCGAATTCCTGCGCACCCGCGAGGACTTCGAGGACCACCCGATGATGAACCAGCCGGTGGCCCTGTTGCGGGCGCCCCGGGCTGCGATGGAGCGATTCCTGGCCGAGGTCGACGTCCGGTACGGCGGCCTGCCCGGCTACGTCCGGTCCCTCGACATCGATGACGAGACTGTTCATGCACTGCAGGCACTGCTTCTGGAGGAATCGTGATCGAGCGCCCTGATCTGTACATCGACGGTCAGTGGATGACCCCGGACACCGACGAGGTCATCTCCGTCGACGAGGCGGCCACGGGGGAGATCATCGGGACGGTTCCCGCGGGCGATGCCACCGATGCCGAGCGCGCCATCCTCGCGGCCCGCCGCTCCTTCGATGCCTGGGCCCAGGTGCCGATGGCCGAGCGGGCCGATGTCGTCACGGCGATCGCCGCAGGGCTCAAGGCGCGGGACGAGGAGCTCGGCCGCATCATGGCCCAGGAGGTGGGCACGCCGATCTCCCTCTCGGCCCGGGTCCAGGTGGGCCTGGCGGTGTCGGTCTTCGAGACGATCGCCGAGGCGGCGCGGGAGATGCCGTCGGAGGAGCGCATCGGCCACTCGGTCGTGATCCGGGTGCCGGCCGGCGTGGTGGGTGCGATCACCCCGTGGAACTACCCGCTCTACCAGCTCGCCGCCAAGGTGGGCCCGGCTCTCGCAGCGGGGTGCCCTGTGGTGGTGAAGCCCAGCAGCGTTGCACCGCTGGCGACCTTCGCGCTGGCCGAGATCATCGATGGCCTCGGTCTGCCGGACGGGGTCTTCAATCTCGTCTCGGGCCGGGGAGCGCTGGTCGGCGACCTGCTCGCCTCTCACCCGCAGGTCGACATGGTCAGCCTCACCGGATCCACGGGTGCGGGTGTCCAGGTGGCGCACTCGGCCGCCGGGACGATCAAGAAGGTCGCTCTCGAGCTCGGGGGCAAGTCGGCCTTTCTGATCGCCGAGGGCGCCGACATGGACGCGGCGATGGATGCGGCGATCCGCAGCTGCTTCGTCAACAACGGCCAGACGTGCTCGGCCACGACCCGACTGATCGTGCCGCGCGCGCTGCTCGCCGAGGTGGAGGAGCGCGCGGCCGCCCTGGTCAATGCGATGAAGGTCGGCGATCCGCTCGATCCGGAGACCACGCTCGGCCCCGTGGCATCGGCCGCGCAGTTCCGGACGGTCAGCAAGTACATCGAGATCGGCATGGATGAGGGCACGCTCATCGCGGGAGGTCCCGGCCCCGTTCCTGGTCTCGACCGTGGTTACTTCGTGAAGCCGACGGTCTTCAGCCGACTGGATCCCGGCGCGACGATCGTGCAGGAGGAGATCTTCGGGCCCGTGCTGTCGATCCTGTCGTACGAGGGCGGGGTGGAGAACGGCATCGCGATCGCCAACGACAGCGAGTTCGGGCTCTCCGGCTCGGTCTATGCCGCGGACATTCCGACCGCGGTGGGGATCGCGCGGCAACTGCGCACCGGCCAGGTGGCCGTCAACGGGGGTCGGTTCAATGCGCGGGCTCCGTTCGGCGGCTTCAAGACCTCGGGCGTCGGGCGCGAACTCGGTCACCACGGGCTGATGGAGTATTTCGAGATGATCAGCCTCCAGTTCCCGTCCGCTGATGACATCGATGGCTTCGGCCATGCGGTCTGACGGTCGACCGTGACTCAGGCATGCGAGATCGTCCTCGTCCGGCATGCGCTGCCGAGTCCCGATGGCACTCTCGACCCGGGCCTGGGTGACGAGGGCCACTCCCAGGCCGAGGCGCTGGTGCGGCACCTCGAAGGCGTGCCGGTCGATGCCGTCTACTCCAGCCACCTCAAGCGGGCGGTCCAGACCGCGACGCCACTCGCCGCGGCTCGAGGGCTCGAGGTGCGCATCGACGAGGGCCTGCGGGAATGGGTGTCGAACGCGACGCACTACGTGGGCACGGAGCGCCTGGCCGATCCTGCGCGCACGCGAGCTTTCGTCGAGGGTCGTTTCGAGGATGAGTTCCTTCCCCCGCACAATGCGGAGGAGCTGCGTGAGTCCATGATCGCGACCGTCGGTCGGATCGGTCTCGCTCATCCGGGCCAGCGGATCGTCGCCGTCAGCCACGGGGGAGCGTCCAACACCTTCCTCGCTCATGTGGTCGACAGCCCGCGGCGCTTCTTCTTCAATCCCGGCTATGCGTCGATCTCCCGGGTGCAGGTGTGGCCGGACGGGGAGGGCGCCCGGTTCGTGCTGGTGAGCATCAACGAGCCCGTCGTCGCCGACGCCCGCCACACCGACCTCATGCCCGGGGGCTGACTCGCGAACGGCCACTGGGCGCAGCTTCGCGAGCCCCCGGTCACTAGGGTCAGCCCGTGATCGGACTGGGAACGTTCATCAACGTGCTGGCCATCCTGGTGGGGGCCGCTGCCGGAGTGTTCATCGGTCATCGGCTCCCGGAGCGCACCCGGATCACGGTCACGGATGGGCTGGGCCTCATCACCTTGATCATCGGAGCGTTGAACGTCGTCGCGATCACCGACGTCGCCTTCACCGATGTCGTCGGGTCCAGCTGGACGCTCCTGGTGGTGCTCGGCGCCGTCGTCATCGGTGGGGTGATCGGATCGCTGCTGCGGATCGAGGGGCGGCTGGAGAGCTTCGCGGCATGGCTGCAATCACGGCTCTCGCGGGACTCCTCCTCCCAGGCGCGCGAGCGCTTCATCGAGGGGTTCGTGACGTCGTCGCTGCTGTTCTGCATCGGTCCGCTGGCGATCCTCGGGTCGCTCAGTGACGGTCTGGGCGATGGCATCGAGCAGTTGAGCCTGAAGTCCTCGCTGGACTTCTTCGCTGCGCTGGCCTTCGCGGCAACGCTCGGCTGGGGGGTCGCGATGTCGGCCATCCCGGTCGGCATCTGGCAGGGGTTCCTGACGGTCATGGGTGTGGCGGCTGGCGCCTTCCTGCCCGATGCGCTGATCGCGTCGATCACGGCCACCGGGGGCGTCCTCCTGCTGGGGATCGGGCTTCGACTGCTCCAGATCCGTCAGGTGGCGGTCGGCGACTTCCTGCCGGCCCTGGTGGTGGCCCCTCTCCTGACGTCGCTCTTCCTGCTGTGACCTGTGGACGATCCGGGCCACAGGCCCCAGATCGCGGCAGCCGGGCCGCGCTCGCCCCGGTGACCGGATGCATTGACATCCCATGAGCAGACATCCATAGTTGTCTAGACAACCCGGTCGGGGCGTGTCTGGCACGCCCGGATCACCCTGTGTTCTGACGCCTGAGGAGAACCGCCGTGGCCGACGTCGCCGAGCAGCTCACGCCCGAGATCCTGCCCGAGTACATCGCCAGCTCCGTGCTCGATGGTGCTGCTCGCGAGGAGGCGATGGGCATGATGCGTCGCCTCGCCGAGCACGTTCGGAACAAGACGACCGACCAGTTCGAGGGCAACTGGCAGGAGCCGGTCGAGAACTATGCGGACGAGGAGCTCTTCCAGGCCGAGGTCGAGACCCTGTTCAAGAGGATCCCCCTGCCCTTGGCGCTCTCGTGCGAGCTGCCGGGCAAGAACACGTACAAGTCCCTCGATGCGGTGGGCGTGCCCGTGGTCATCACGCGAGACGCCAAGGGCGAGGTCCATGCGATGCTCAATGTCTGCCGCCATCGGGGTGCTCTGATCTGCGCTGAGGGCCACGGGGAGTCACGCGCACTGACATGCCCGTATCACGCGTGGTCGTACGGCATGGACGGAGAACTGCGGGGCATCTACGGCGAGTCGACGTTCGGTGACTTCGACAAGACCGAGCGCGGGCTGATCCAACTGCCCGTCGTCGAGAGCGCCGGCCTGATCTTCGTCTGCCTCACGCCCGGCCTGGAGATCGACATCGACTCGTGGCTCGGCGACTTCAAGCCGATCCTCGAGGGGCTCAAGCTCGACGAGCTCCACCTGTTCTCCTCGCGCCAGATGCCCGGGCCGAACTGGAAGGTCACCATCGAGGGCTACCTCGAGGGGTACCACTTCGCGTCCCTTCACCCCAACACGGTGTTCAAGACGAATCTCAGCAACACGGCGATCTTCGATGGGTACGGCCCGCATGAGCGGGTCGCCTTCGCGCTGCGCAACCTGGAGAACAGCCTCAAGGCCGGCGAGGACGTGGAGGATCTCGACCCCTCCGCCAATGTGGGCGCGATCTTCTGGATCTTCCCCGGCATGTCCTTCGCCGGCGCATTCCGCGAGCGCATGACGTGCTCGCTCGTCCTGCCGACCACGAAGGTGGATGAGTCCATGTCGGAGCAGCGGGTGCTGACCCGCAAGCCCGTGACGGAGGAGAACCGAGCCGACCTCGAGGTGTTCCGCGACTTCTTCTACGACGTCACGTACGAGGAGGACTACATCACGGGGTACGGGGTGCAGAAGGGTGTCCGGAATGTCGGTGGGACGACCCAGCTGTACGGCCGCAATGAGCCCGGGGTGCAGTACGTGCACCGGACGATCAACCGGCTCATGAAGGAGAACCACGTGGAGGGCATGGCCCTGCCGCAGGAGGCGTGAGCCCGCGGCCGTGCCATCCAGCCGGACGCCTCGGAAAACGTGTGGAAGACCTATTTTCCGATATCCATTGACGGGGCGGACGAACTTCGGTGGAATGTCGGACGGCGGTGCTCCGGCCGCTCGTGAGACGTGGGAGATCTGATGGGTTCACTGGACGGCAAGGTCGCGGTCATCACTGCAGGCAGCACGGGCATCGGCTTCGGTATCGCCAAGGCCTTCGTCGAGGAGGGCGCGTCCGTCGTTCTCGGCAACCGCTCGGCCGAGAAGGGTCAGCATGCCCTCGATCGCCTGAACGCCGGTGATCGGGCCACTTTCATCGAGACCGATGCTCTGGTGCGCACCAGCATCGACAGTCTCGTCGACGCATCGGCCGCGAAGTACGGCACGGTCGACATCATGGTCAACTGCGCGGGCGGCTCGGATGGCTGGGCGCTTGTGGGCGACCTGAGCGACGAGGCGTGGGACAAGGGCCTGGCCTGGAATGCCTCGTCGGCGTTCTGGGGCACCCGTGCAGCACTGAAGTACATGCTCCCGCAGGGCTACGGCCGCATCATCAACATCGCCTCCATCGAGGGCAAGATCGCCTCGAAGGTCGCTGTGTCGCACTACATCGCGGGCAAGCACGCCATGATCGGGCTCACCAAGGCGACGGCTGTCGAGTACGGCACGACGGGCGTGACCTGCAACGCGATCTGCCCCGGCCCGATCGAGACGGAGCTGATGAAGGACGCCGGTGCCCAGGTGGCGGCGGCCTCGGGCATCACCTACGAGGAGTTCCTGCACGCCTTCGCGGAGGACTGCCTGACCAAGGAGCTTCAGACGGTCGAGCAGGTGGCCGGGATGGCCGTGCTGCTCGCCGGCCCCCTCGGTTCAGGCATGACGGGCGCCACCTACAACGTCGACGGCGGTTCGGCTCCCTTCTAGTCGCCGACACCACCCCTTCGTGCGCCGCCGGACGATCGTCGAGCCCGGCGGCGCACGCATGTCCGACCACCGCCCGAGCAGTGCAGGAGCACCACGATGAAGGACACCTGGATCGTCGACTGGATGCGGCACGAGCGGCTGCCCTACTACACGCGGGCCAATGCCGGTGAGGTGCTGCCTGATCCGGTGAGCCCGCTGGGGTGGAGCCTGGTGTTCGAGAAGGGCCTGCTGCCCGGCTGGTACCGGGGGTTCGTCGAGTTCGGCATCTACGGACCGGAGGAGTTCAACACCCCGCCGAGGATCCCCATGGTCGGCATCTTCGGCGGGTACTTCTACCTGAACCTCTCGCACATGAGACTGCTCGGCCTGCGCCTGGGGGCGGACCTCGACGAGTTCGATGCGGGACTCCTCGGCTCCCATCCCGACACCCCGCCCTACGAGCCTCACCCTGACGACATCAACCCCGAGCTCTCGGCCAAGGCTGCCGCAACGATCCCCGAGATCCTCGGATCATCGACGTTCCCCACGA
>DMPC01000159.1:0-2573 GCA_003456155.1 Actinomycetota bacterium
GCCGCGGTCGGGACGACGGTGACGTCGCAGCCTGCCTCGCTCAGACCCCTCAGGACCTCGGCGGCCTTGTAGGCGGCGATCCCGCCGGCCACGCCGAGGACGACCCGGCCGGGCATGGATCAGGCCCCGGAGTCGTCCGTGCTGGTGGTGTCGCTGGAGAACATGGAGTCGCCGGAGTAGACGACCTCCTCGACGGCGGCGAGGCTGGCGGCCTCCTCCGGGCTGATCGGCTCGCTGGTGAGCAGCCCGGCGTCGATCTCGCGCAGGGCGATGGACAGCGGCTTCTCCTGGACATGAGTCTCGACGAGCGGACCGACGTACTCGAGCAGCCCCTCGCCCAGCTGGGAGTAGTAGGCATTGATCTGGCGCGCCCGCTTGGATGCGTAGATCACCAGGGAGTACTTGGAGTCGGTCTTCTCCAGCAGCTGATCGATCGAGGGGTGGGTGATGCCCTCGGGGCGGGTCGCACTCTTCACGTCAGGGCCTCACTCGGAATCGATAGCGGATGTGCGGGAGGGACGGGTCGGGGTCGCGCTGCCCCCCGGGGCGCCGCTCGGGTCAACAGCCAAGTCTAGCAAGGCCCGGGAGCACTCCTCGACGTCGGCATTCACGAGCACCACATCGAACTCCCCCGAGGCCGCGAGCTCCTCGCGCGCGGCACCCAGCCGGCGCGCGACCGCATCGGCCGACTCGGTGCCGCGTCCGGTCAGCCGGGCCTCGAGGACCTCCCACGACGGGGGCGCGAGGAAGACCAGCAGGGCCCCCGGGACACGCTCGCGGACCTGTCGGGCCCCCTGTACCTCGATCTCGAGCAGGACGGGGGTGCCCTCCTCGCGCCGCTGCCGCACGGGTGCGCTCGGGGTGCCGTAGCGGTTCCCGGCGAAGGCCGCCCACTCCAGCAGGCCGTCCGTCTCGACGAGTCGGTCGAACTCCGCGTCGCTCACGAAGAAGTACTCCCGGCCGTCCACCTCACCGGTCCGGGGGGAGCGCGTGGTCGCGCTCACCGAGAGCCAGATGCGCGGGTCCAGGTCGAGGGTCCGCGCCACGACGGTGCTCTTGCCCACGCCGGAGGGGCCGGACACGACGATGAGAGGAGCCGGCGGGTGCGTCATGCCGCTCCCCCGAACTGATCGATCAGGGCGGCCCGCTGCCGCTCGCCCAGACCCTGGAGACGCCGACTGCGGGCGATCCCCAGGCGCTCCATGATCCGCTCCGCGCGAGCCGGCCCGATGCCGGGCACCGACTCCAGCAGCCACAGGACCCGGAAGGAGGCCCACAGCGGGTTCTCCTCAGCGCCCCGGATGACCTCCACCGGGCTGATGGTCCGATCCCGCAGAGCCTGCCGGAGGCGCGCTCGCTCCTGCCGGGACTGCAGCGCCCGGGCGAGCGCGTCGGCACGCTGCTCCGGGGTCCGGGCCGGTGCTGGGCTCATCACCGGGTCACCAGCGAGCGAGCCACGGCCAACGCAGCCGCGCGCGGATCGTCGGCCCCGGTGATGGGTCGGCCGATCACCAGCAGGTCAGCACCGTCGGCGAGGGCCTGCTCCGGAGTCGCCACACGCTGCTGGTCGTCGAGCGCTGCACCCGCCGGACGGACACCCGGCGTGATGAGCGTGACGTCCGCCGGTACGACGGAGCGGACGGCCGCCACCTCCTGCGGTGAGCACACGATCGCCCGGGCTCCCGCCTCCACCGCGAGGGTCGCCAGGCGCACGACGGCCTCCCGTGACGGGCCCAGCAGGCCGATGCGGGCCAGGTCCTCCTCCGACAGCGACGTCAGCACGGTCACGGCCGTGATCCGTGTGGCGGGCAGCGCCTCGGCCGCCGCGGTGATCATCGCGGTGCCTCCGGTCGCGTGCACCGTGAGGAAGGTCGGGTCGAGCCCGGAGACGGCCGAGGCCGCACCCCGGACGGTGGCCGGGATGTCATGAAGCTTCAGGTCCAAGAAGACGTCGATCCCCGGGTGCCCCGCTTCGTCGGCCGCCTGCCGGGCGGCGGTCACCGCAGCGGCCCCGTCCCGACAAAAGACCTCCAGGCCCACCTTGAGGGTCGACACGACCGGCGCCACCGCCCGTGCCCACTCGGCCATGACCGTCAACGAGGGTGCGTCCATCGCCACGGCGACGGGAGCAACCCCCGAAGTGGCCGGGCTACTCGGTGATGAAGTCGAAGTCATCGTCATCCTCGGTTCGGGCATCGGCCGGGCGATGGGCGAAGGAGACCGCATCGGCCAGCCGACGGAACCCCCGCGCTCCCAGGGCACGCTGCAGCTCCTGCTGCACCCGCGCCGGCGCAGCCGGGTCGTGGAACACTGCCGTCCCGACCGACACCGCGTTCGCGCCCGCCAGGATCATCTCCAGCGCATCGTGGCCGCTGCGCACGCCACCCATGCCGATGATGGGCAGATCCGGGAATGCCTGCCGGATCTGCCAGATGCACCGCACGGCGACGGGTCGGATCGCCGGGCCGGACAGGCCTCCGGTCACCCCGGCGAGGTGAGGTCGCATCGTCTCGGTGTCGATGACCATGCCCAGGACGGTGTTGATCACCGAGACACCGGTGGCTCCCGCACGC
>DMPC01000159.1:2845-5002 GCA_003456155.1 Actinomycetota bacterium
GCCGAGGACATCGCCCGCGGTACCGGCTCGGCAGGCGAACACCTGGCCCCTGTCCTCGACGTTCGGGCAGGAGATGTTGACCTCGATGGCCGCGACGCTGCGCACCGTCCGGAGCCGGGCGGCCAGCTTCCCGTACTCGTCGACGGTTCCTCCCGCGATGGACACGATCACGCGGGCTCCGCGCTGCTCGAGCCAGGCCAGATCGTGCTCGATGAAGGAGTCGATGCCCGGGCCCTGCAGCCCGATGGAGTTGAGCATGCCGCTCGGCGTCTCCGCCATCCGAGGCGTGGCCCGGCCGGAACGCGGGTTGATCATGACGCTCTTGGTCACGATCGCGCCGATGGTCGTGATGTCGAAGAACTGGTCGAGCTCGCGACCTGCGGCCGCGCATCCCGATGCGGTGAGGATGGGAGCCGGGAGCTGCAGACCGCCCAGGCTTGTGGACATGTCGACGTCGGGCAGGCTCTCGTTGCCGAGTGGGGCGTGCGAGATGAGAGCACGGGTCATCAGTGGCCTCCCGCCGTCGGGGCGCCGAGAGTATCCGGCGGGACGGTGCCGACATCAGTCCAGCGCACCCGATCGCCGCGAAACACCGGCCCCTCCGTGCAGGAGCGGAGCATGCGGGTGACGCCGTCCTCGCCGATCACCGGGAGAACGCAGGTCATGCACACTCCAATGCCGCAGGCCATGGCCTCCTCCACCGCGCACTGGCTGTAGGCCTGGCGGGACGAGGCGATCTGCGCGACCCGCTGCAGCATCGGCATCGGCCCGCACGCATAGACGACCGCCGTGTCACTGGCATCCATCACGCCCCCGATCACGTCGGTGACGCGTCCGCGATGTCCCATGGATCCGTCATCGGTCGTGATGGTCAGCGTCGACGCGAGCCTCTTCAGCTCCAGCGCCCCGAAGAGCTTCTCCTCGGTCGCCGCCCCCAGCACGACGTCAACGCGGCACCCGCGCTCGCGCAGCTGCTCGGCGAGCATGAACAGCGGTGCCGATCCATAGCCTCCGCCGACGAGCACGGTCGACACCGCCTCCTTCGGCAGGACGAAGGGGCGACCGAGCGGGCCGACGATGTCGATCGGATCATGGCGTCGCCGATCGACCAGCCACTGGGTTCCCTTGCCGTGGACACCGATCACGATGTCGAGCGTGCCGCCGTAGACGCCGCGCGACTGGACCTGGTGGATGGCGAAGGCACGGCGGAGCACCATGCTCGACTCCTCGCCGCCGATGCCCACGGTGATGAAGTGCCCAGGACGCACCGAGTCAGCGATGCCAGGAGCGGTCAGCGACAGCACGTGATACGAGCCGGCCCGCCGGACATCGAGCACCTGGCCCTTCACCTGAACAGCCATGTCAGCGCCCTTCCTCGATGTCCGCAGCCGCACGCAGTCGGTTGAGGTCAGCTGCATGCTCCTGCAGGGTCCGTACCCCGGGCTCCTCATGCTGCAGCGAGTCGATGCCCTGAACCGCTGCTGCGAGTCCCTGCACCGTGGTGATGCAGGGGACTCCACGAATAACCGCTGCCGTGCGGATCTCGTAGCCGTCGAGTCGTGGACCGACACCGTACGGGGTGTTCACGATCAGCTGGATCTCACCGGCGAGGATCGCATCGACCGTCGTGGGCTCGCCCTGCGGCCCGCGACCCTCGTGCTGCTTGCGAAGCTCGTCGACAGGGATGCCGTTTCGCCGCAGGACGGCGGCCGTCCCCGCCGTCGCGACGATCCGGAAGCCGAGATCCGACAGGCGCTTGATCGGGAAGATCGCGCCACGCTTGTCGCGGTTGGCCAGGGAGACGAAGGCCGTTCCCGACATCGGCAGGCCCCCACTGAAGGCCGCGTCCTGGGACTTGGCGAATGCCGTGCCGAAGGAGTCGTCGATGCCCATGACCTCGCCCGTCGACTTCATCTCCGGACCCAGGACGGTGTCGACGCCATGGAAGCGACCAAAGGGCAGCACCGCCTCCTTGACCGAGATGGCCGAGCCGTGGGGCATGGACCCGCCGTCGCCGTGAGCGGGAAGGATGCCCTCGGCCCGAAGATCGGCGATGGACTCGCCCACCATGACGCGTGCCGCCGCCTTGGCGACGGGGACGGCCGTGGCCTTGGACACGAAGGGCACCGTCCGCGAGGCCCGGGGATTGGCCTCGAG
>DMPC01000159.1:5353-5880 GCA_003456155.1 Actinomycetota bacterium
GCCTCCTCGATGTGCTCCATGACCCCGGCCAGGTAGAGGTCGGTGCCGTCGTACAAGGCATCGACGTCGATCTCCACGGCGTCGTCCAGGAACCGGTCGACCAGCACCGGATGGTCGGGCGTGATCTGCGTGGCCCGACCGAGGTAGTCGGCGAGCATCTCGTCGTCGTAGACGATCTCCATGCCTCGGCCTCCGAGGACGTAGCTCGGTCGGACGAGGACGGGATAGCCGACTTCGGCGGCGATCGCCCGCGCCTCCTCGAAGGTGAAGGCCGTGCCGTGCTTCGGCGCGAGCAGCCCCGCCTCGGCGAGCACCCGTCCGAACGCCCCGCGCTCCTCGGCGAGGTGGATCGACTCGGGGCTGGTTCCGATGATCGGGACCCCGGCGTCCTTGAGGCGCTGCGCCAGGCCGAGCGGTGTCTGGCCACCGAGCTGGACGATGACCCCGACCAGGGTGCCCGCCTGCTGCTCGGCCTGCACCACCTCGAGGACGTCCTCGAGGGTGAGCGGCTCGAAGTACAGCCGGTC
>DMPC01000159.1:6168-7800 GCA_003456155.1 Actinomycetota bacterium
TGCCCTGGCCGATGCGGTTGGGTCCCGATCCGAGGATGACGACCTTCCGTCGGTCGCTCGGCTCGGCCTCCGTCTCCTCGTCATAGGAGGAGTAGTGGTAGGGGGTGCGGGCGGCGAACTCCGCAGCGCAGGTGTCGACCGTCTTGTAGACCGGTCGGATGCCGCACTCGTGCCGGATCTGGCGCACCTCGTGCTCGGCGAGACCTCGGAGCCGGGCGATCTGCAGATCGGAGAAGCCCATCCGCTTGGCCCGGCGCAGGATTCGCGGGTCGAGTGCCGCCGCCTCGCGGATCTCGTCGGCCATCTCGTTCACCTGGCTGATCTGGTCGAGGAACCACGGGTCGATGCCGGTCGCGTCATGCACGGCGTCGATGCCTGCGCCTGCCCAGAGGGCCTGCTGAACCTCGGAGAGTCGCCCATCCCGAGGCACCCGCATCCGATCGAGGAGCGCCGGAACGTCGATCACCGCGCGATCCTGCGGCCACGAGAACACGGCCTCGGGCTTCTCCAGGGAGCGGAGGGCCTTCTGCAGAGCCTCGGGGAAGCTGCGGCCGATCGCCATGGCCTCCCCGACGCTCTTCATCGTCGTCGTCAGGGTCGGATCGGCGTTCGGGAACTTCTCGAAGGCGAATCGGGGCACCTTCACCACGATGTAGTCGAGCGTCGGCTCGAAGGAGGCCGGGGTCTCCTGCGTGATGTCGTTGGGGATCTCGTCCAGGGTGTAGCCGATCGCCAGCCGGGCGGCGATCTTCGCGATCGGGAATCCGGTCGCCTTGGATGCCAGTGCAGACGAGCGAGAGACGCGCGGGTTCATCTCGATGACGATGAGCCGGCCATCCTGCGGATTGACCGCGAACTGGATGTTGCAGCCGCCAGTGTCCACCCCGACGGCACGGATGATGTCGATCCCGACGTCGCGCAGGCGCTGGTACTCCCGGTCGGTGAGCGTGAGCGCGGGTGCCACGGTGATGGAGTCGCCCGTGTGGACCCCCATCGGATCGAGGTTCTCGATCGAGCAGACCACCACGACGTTGTCGTGCCGGTCGCGCATCAGCTCGAGCTCATACTCCTTCCAGCCGATGATCGACTCCTCCAGCAGCACCTCGGAGGTCGGGCTCGCCTGCAGCCCAGCTCCCGCGATACGGCGCAGGTCCGACTCGTCGTAGGCGATGCCCGAACCGGCGCCACCCATCGTGAACGACGGCCGGACGACCACCGGGTAGCCGAGATCCTCCACGGCGGCGAGGCAGTCTTCCAGCGTGTGGCACACCGACGATCGAGCGCTCTCCGCACCGATCTGGCCGACGATGCCGCGGAACAGCTCGCGGTTCTCCCCGCGCTCGATGGCGTCGACATCCGCACCGATCAGCTCGACGCCGTACTTCTCGAGCACACCATTGCGATGCAGGGCCATCGCCGTGTTCAAGGCCGTCTGGCCGCCGAGCGTGGGGAGCAGTGCGTCCGGGCGCTCCTTGGCGATGATCCGCTCGACGAACTCCGGGGTGATCGGTTCGATGTAGGTCGCGTCGGAGAACTCAGGGTCGGTCATGATCGTCGCCGGGTTGGAGTTGACGAGCACGACACGCAGCCCCTCGTCGCGGAGAACGCGGCAGGCCTGGGTGCCGGAGTAGT
>DMPC01000159.1:7991-17112 GCA_003456155.1 Actinomycetota bacterium
CGCAGGCCTGTCCGATGACGATCGGGCCCGACCCGATGACCATCACCGATGAGATGTCCTCGCGGCGCGGCATCAGGCGCTCCGTCCTTCTCGGGCGCCAGCCATGAGCTGGGCGAACTCATCGAACAGGTAGTCGGCATCGTGCGGCCCGGCTGCAGCCTCGGGGTGGTACTGCACGCTGAAGGCGGGGACATCCCTGCAGCGAAGCCCCTCGACCACATCGTCGTTCAGACACACGTGGCTGACGATCGCGCGGCCGTGCGGAGTGTCGAACTCTCCGTCGCGCGGAGCATCCACCGCGAAGCCGTGGTTGTGGGCGGTGACCTCCACACGTCCGGTGGCGAGGTCCATGACCGGCTGGTTGATGCCTCGATGCCCGTACCGCAGCTTGTAGGTGCCGAGGCCGAGCGCCCGGCCGAGAACCTGGTTGCCGAAGCAGATCCCGAAGACAGGAACCCTGCGCGAGAGCAGATCGCCCATGACGGCGACGGCGTGATCAGCGGTCGAGGGATCCCCCGGCCCGTTTGAGAAGAAGACGCCGTCGGGCTGCAGGGCGAGGATCTGCTCGACGTTCCAGCCGGCCGGCACCACGTGAACCTCCATGCCCCGGAGCGCCATCTGATGGGGAGTCATCGCCTTGATGCCGAGGTCGACAGCCACGACCGTGAACCGCTTCTCCCCCACGGCCGCGACGACATAGGGCTGGGACGTCGTGACCTCGCCCGTTAGATCCGCGCCTGCCATGTGCGGACTCGCCTGGACCTGTGCCAGCAGCTCCTCGGGCGTGCGATCGGCCGCGGGGCCGCTGAAGATGCCGACCCGCATGGCTCCGCGTTCGCGCAGGTGCCGAGTGAGGGCCCGAGTGTCGATACCGCTGATGCCCACAACGGACTGATCAACCAGATCGTCCGCAAGGCTTCGGGTCGCGCGCCAGTTCGAGGTGATCCGCGAGGGGTCTCGCACGACGTATCCGGCCACCCAGATGTGCCGCGACTCGGAATCCTCGTCGTTCATGCCGGTGTTGCCGATGTGCGGTGCCGTCATGACCACGACCTGCCCTCGATAGGACGGATCGGTGAGGGTCTCCTGATATCCGCTCATTCCCGTGGAGAAGACCGCCTCGCCGAACGCGGTACCGATGGCACCGTAGGCGTCACCGCGCATGGTGCGTCCGTCCTCGAGGACGAGGACTGCGGGAGGTGGAGTGGGGCGGGTCATCGGTCTCCTGTCGGGAACGCGGCCATGAGGCCATCCAACACAGTGCGGTGATCGGACGATTCATCCGCCCGGAAACCGGTGTCGAGGATGCGGTCCCCCAGGCACCAGGTGATCACGATCATGCTGTCCTTGGCGCGGACGGTGCCCGAGACGCCACGGTCGGTGCGGATCCCGCGGATCGCTGCCGCGGGGATGGCGAGGCTGCGTGCACCCTGTCGATCCAGGGCGATCCCATCCGATCCCCAGGACAGCTCGGCTCGGCTGCGCACTCCCAGGTCGAAGACGACGATGCGATCCATCCAGTTGCCGGTCACGCCGGTGCCCCCATACAGCCCGGGCACGCCCTCCCCCAGTACCCAGTCGGCCGGCGGCCGTTCCATCGGCGGGGGGAGATCCCCCTGGCGGCGCTCACGCGCGCGCCATCCGCGCCTCATTCCCCACAGCGCGAGGGCGATCAGCAGGACCATGAGCAGGACGAGGGCGATGCGCAGGGGCCAGTTGGTGACCTGAGCCTGCTCGACGTACTCCTCGGCCAGCAGCGCGATGACGGTGTCGCGGATCATGCGAGGGCTCCATCGAGGACCGTCGGCACCCCTGCATAGATCGTGTGGACCACTCGGCCCGGTAGCTCCCGACCCGCATAGGGCGTGTTGCGGCTCTTGGACGCCAGCCGCGTGGGATCGATCACGAAGGTCGCCTCGGGGTCGACGACGGCGATATTGGCGACGGCGCCGGGGACGAGGTCATGACCCTGGGTGCGAACCCCGCCGATGCGGGCGGGCGTGACGGACATCCGCTGAGCCAGCTGTCGCCACGACAGGAGCCCGGGCAGCACCATGGTCTCCATGGCCACCCCGAAGGCGGTCTCGAGCCCCAGCATGCCCATCGCGGCGGCCGCCCACTCGCAGTCCTTGTCCTCGTGCGGATGGGGGGCATGATCGGTCGCGATGATGTCGATGGTGCCGTCGGCCAGGGCCTCGCGCAGGGCTCGGACATCCTCGGCGGTGCGCAGCGGCGGATTGACCTTGTAGACGGGGTCGTAGCTCGCGACGAGGTCCTCGGTCAGCACGAGGTGATGCGGGGTCACCTCCGCGGTCACCTGCACGCCGCGGGCCTTGGCCCACCGCACGACCTCGACCGATCCAGCCGTCGACAGATGGCACACATGCAGGCGCGAGTCGACATGCTGGGCGAGCAGCACGTCGCGCGCGATGATCGCCTCCTCCGCGACGGCCGGCCACCCGACGAGTCCGAGCCGGCCGGAGAGCTCACTCTCGTTCATCTGAGCACCCTCGGTGAGCCGAGGCTCCTGGGCGTGCTGCGCCACGACCCCGTCGAACGACTTCACGTACTCGAGGGCTCGACGCATCAGGACGGCGTCGTGCACGCACCGGCCGTCATCGCTGAAAACGCGCACGGCAGCAGCGCTCTGCGCCATGGCGCCCAGCTCAGCCATCCGCTCCCCCTCGAGCCCGACCGTGACCGCGCCCACCGGGCGCACGTCGACCAGCCCGGCCTCCTGGCCCAGGCGCCACACCTGCTCGACCACGCCTGCCGTGTCGGCCACGGGGCTGGTGTTGGCCATGGCGTGCACGCAGGTGAAGCCGCCCAGGGCTGCAGCCCGAGAGCCCGTGAGCACGGTCTCCGCATCCTCGCGCCCGGGCTCACGCAGATGGGCATGCAGATCGACGAACCCGGGCAGCGCCACGAGGCCGTCTGCGTCAACGATCTCGCCCTCGGCCGTCCCCGGCGATGCCAGTTCGACGATCACGCCATCGGCGATGACGATGTCGACGGCGTCCTCGCCGTAGGGGCGGACCCCTCGGAGCACCAGGGTCATCAGATCTCCTCCTGTCGTCCGCCGAGCAGCAGATACATCACGGCCATGCGCACGCTCACGCCGTTGGCCACCTGCTCCACCATGACTGCTCGGGGTGAGTCGGCGACATCAGCACTGATCTCCATGCCCCGATTCATGGGGCCCGGGTGCAGGACGATCGCATGCTCGGGCAGGCGCGACATGCGGGCGACGTCAAGGCCGAACATGCGGGAGTACTCCAGCGCTGAGGGGAAGTAGGCCGCCTTCATCCGCTCGGCCTGAACCCGCAGCATCATCACGGCGTCGACGCCGGGCAGGACGTCATCGATGTCGTACGACACCTCGCACGGCCATGACTCGACACCGAAGGGCATCAGCGTCGGAGGGGCGACAAGGACGACCTCGGCGCCAAGCGTGCGCAGGAGCAGCACATTGGACCGTGCAACGCGGCTGTGCAGGATGTCGCCGACGATGGCGACCCGCAGACCGGCGAGGTCCCCGCCCGCCTCCTTCAGGTGATCGCGCAGCGTGAAGGCGTCGAGCAGGGCCTGAGTGGGGTGCTCATGCGTACCGTCGCCGGCATTGATCACCGACCCCTGGATCCAGCCGGACGTCGCGAGTCGATGCGGGGCTCCGCTGGCACCGTGACGGATCACGACAGCGTCAGCTCCCATCGCCTCCAAAGTCAGGGCGGTGTCCTTGAGGCTCTCGCCCTTGGACACCGACGAGCCCTTCGCGGCGAAGTTGATGACATCGGCGGAGAGCCGCTTGGCGGCGAGCTCGAACGAGATTCGCGTGCGGGTGGAGTCCTCGAAGAAGAGGTTCACGACCGTGCGACCCCGCAGGGTCGGCAGCTTCTTCACCGATCGATCGGTGACGGCGGCGAGCTCTGCCGCCGTGTCGAGGATCAGGACGGCATCATCGCGGGTCAGGTCAGCGGCCGAGAGGAGGTGCCTCATCGCACCTCCTCCTCGATGACGACGCGATCGAGGCCGTCGGTCTCGACGAGTTCGACTCTCACCTGCTCGTCCAGGGATGTCGGGAGGTTCTTGCCCACGTAGTCCGGCCTGATCGGCAGCTCTCGATGCCCACGGTCGACGAGCACGGCAAGTCGGACGGCCGCGGGCCGACCGAGGTCGTTGAGGGCGTCGAGCGCGGCACGCACCGTCCGCCCGGAGAAGAGCACGTCGTCGACGAGGACGACGACGCGGCCGTCGATTCCACCGGCGGGAATGGAGGTCGCCTCGAGAGCCCGGGCCGGCCGCAACCGCAGGTCATCGCGGTAGAGCGTGATGTCGAGAGAGCCCACCGGCACGTGCGTGCCTTCGATGTCGTCGATCGACGTCGCGATGCGCTCGGCCAGCCAGACGCCTCGGGTCGGGATGCCGAGCAGGATGAGGTCGTGCGAACCGCGCGCCTTCTCCACGATCTCGTGGGCAATGCGCCGGACAGCACGGCCGATGTCGGCATCATCGAGGACGATGCGCGCACGCGAATCCATGGGGACTCCCTTCCCCGCCTCTCCGGACGGGCTTAAAGGTTGTCGGTCGACGCCAGCCTATCCCAGAGGAGGGGGTCGTCCCTCCGGACGGGTCAGACGCCTGCAGCTGGGCCAGCGCTGCCGATCTTGTGCACACGCATCCCGTTGGTGGTGCCCGGGACGCCGGGCGGCACACCGGCGACGATGACGACGCGATCGCCGTACGTCGCCCGACCGATCTCCAGGAGCGCCTTGTCGACCTGCACGACCATGTCGTCGGTGTGCTTCACCTGCGGGACGAGGAAGGTCTCGACGCCCCACACGAGGGAGAGCATGCTGCGGGTCCGCGGCTCCGGCGTGAACGCGAGCAGCGGGGTGCGGCTGCGCCACCGGGAGATGAGTCGGGCCGATGAGCCGGTCTCGGTGAACGCGATGAGGTGAGTCGCATCGACTCCCTCGGCCACATCCACGGCAGCGTGGGTGAGCGCCCGAGCCGTCGACCCCGTCCATGGGTCGGACAGGCTGGGCAACTGGTGCAGGGCCCAGGTCTCGACGTGCTCGATGATGCGCGACATCGTCTCGATCACCAGGCTCGGATGATCGCCGACGCTGGTCTCCCCCGACAGCATCAGCGCATCAGCTCCGTCGAGCACCGCATTCGCGACATCGCTTGCCTCTGCGCGCGTGGGTCGCGTGGCCACGGCCATGGAGTCGAGCATCTGCGTGGCGACGATCACGGGCTTGGCCGCCTCGCGGCACAGCTGGATCGCCCGCTTCTGCACGAGGGGAACCGCTTCGAGTGGGAGTTCGACGCCGAGGTCGCCGCGCGCGACCATCACGCCGTCGAACGCCGCGATGATCTCCTCGAGGTTCTCGATCGCCTGCGGCTTCTCGACCTTGGCGAGCACGGGGAGGCGCACGCCCTCCTCATCCATGATCACGTGAACGTCGACGATGTCGGCGGCGGAGCGGACGAAGGACAGCGCGATCATGTCGGCGCCGATCCGAAGCGCCCACCGCAGGTCCTCCTTGTCCTTCTCCGAAAGCGCCGGGACGCTGACCGCCACGCCCGGCAGGTTGAAGCCCTTGTTGTCGGACACCCGCCCGCCCTCGACGACCACGGTGTGCACGCGCGGACCGTCGACCTTGGTCACCCGGAGCTCGATCCGGCCATCGTCGACGAGGACGAGGTCGCCTGGTGTGACGTCATCGGGCAGGCCCGCGTGAGTCGTGGACACCATCTCGCGGTCGCCCGGCACCTGCTCGGTGGTGACGATGAACTCATCGCCGGGCTCGAGCAGGACCGGGCCGGACGCGAAGGTTCCGAGGCGGATCTTCGGCCCCTGAAGGTCGACGAGGATGCCGACCCCGCGCCCCGAGGCATCCGAAGCCGCCCGGACGTGACCGTAGACGACCTCGTGGTCGGCATGTCGGCCGTGCGAGAGGTTGAGCCGTGCCACGTCCATGCCGGACTCCACGAGCCTGGCGATGGCCTCCGCGGATCTGGTGGCAGGTCCGAGGGTGGCGACGATCTTGGCGCGGCGCATGGGAAGAAGCCTATCCGTAAGCGGTTACAGGACGGTGGAGGTCGAGTGAACGATGCTCACCCGCGGAGCCCTCAGACCAGCAGCGGCCGAGCGTTGGCAGGGATCGGCGAGGGCAGGTTCGTGGTCCCCATCAGGTAGGCGTCGACACTCGCGGCCGCGGCACGACCCTCGGCGATCGCCCACACGATCAGCGACTGGCCGCGACCGGCGTCACCGGCGACGAACACCCCCGGCACTTCGGTCGAGTAGTCCGCCGCACGGGCGAGCACCCCTCGGTCGGTGAGCGGGAGGCCGAGCTGCTCCGCCAGACCCCCTGCCTCCGGACCGACGAAGCCCATCGCGAGGAACACATAGTCCGCCGGGATCTCGCGGCGGGATGCCTCCACCGGCCGGAAGCCCCCCTCATGCGGCTCGACCTCGATCAGCTGCAGCGCCCGCACCTGGCCGGTGCCGTCATCGAGGAACTGCTCGGTGGAGACCGCGAAGACGCGCTCCCCACCCTCCTCGTGCGCACTGGAGACCCGATAGGTCATGGGGTAGGTGGGCCACGGCTGGGAGTCCGGGCGGCTCGACGGTGGCGTCGGCATGATCTCCAGCTGCGTCACGGAGGCGGCGCCCTGGCGATGAGCAGTACCCAGGCAGTCGGCCCCGGTGTCGCCGCCGCCGATGATCACCACGTGCTTCCCGGCCACATCGATGGGCGACGCATCCAGATCGCCCTGCTGCACCCGGTTGGCCAGCGGCAGGTACTCCATCGCCTGGTAGACACCGCGCAGGTCGCGCCCGGGCACCGGGAGGTCACGCCAGTCCGTGGCCCCGATGGCCACGACCACAGCGTCGTACCGCTGGCGCAGGTCGGTGCCCGTGAGGTCGATGCCGATCTCCACGCCCGGGCGAAACTTGACGCCCTCCGCCTCCATCTGCGCCAGTCGGCGGTCGAGGTGACGCTTCTCCATCTTGAACTCAGGAATGCCGTATCGCAGCAGTCCGCCGATGCGATCGGCGCGCTCGAAGACGGCGACGGTGTGTCCGGCCCGAGCGAGCTGCTGGGCCGCAGCCAGGCCTGCGGGGCCCGATCCGATGACGGCGACCGTCTTGCCGCTCAGCCGGTTCGGCGGCTGCGGAGTGACCCATCCCTCGTCCCAGGCGCGGTCGATGATCGAGACCTCGACCTGCTTGATCGTCACCGGATCCTGGTTGATCCCGAGCACGCAGGCCGCCTCGCACGGAGCCGGGCACAGGCGCCCGGTGAACTCCGGGAAGTTGTTCGTCGCATGCAGTCGCTCGCTGGCGTCCTGCCAGTCCTGATGCCACACCAGGTCGTTCCATTCCGGGATCAGGTTCCCGAGCGGGCATCCGTTGTGACAGAACGGGATGCCGCAGTCCATGCATCGCCCGGCCTGGTGCTCGAGGCGATCACTGTCGAAGGCCTCGTACACCTCGCGCCAGTCCTGGATGCGGACGTCCACCGGCCGACGTGTGGGCAGCTCGCGTCCCACCTTCATGAAACCGCGCGGATCAGCCATGGACGCCTCCCATGATCGCGAGCATGGGATCCATGCCCTGCTCCTCGGCCTCGGCCTTCAGCCGCAGGACCCTCTTGTAGTCGCGTGGCATGACCAGCGTGAAGCGGCGGGCCGAGGCCGGCCACTCCCCCAGCAGGGTCTCCGCCACCGCGGAGCCGGTCTCCTCCGCATGCTCACGCAGGATGCTGTGCAGGCGCTCGAAGTCCTCGGCGCCCAGCGGATCGAGGTCGACCATCTCGCGATTGACCCGCTCCGGATCCAGGTCGAGCACATACGCGATGCCGCCCGACATCCCGGCTCCCAGATTCCGCCCCGTCGGACCGAGGATGACCGCCACTCCCCCCGTCATGTACTCAAGAGCGTGGTCGCCGACACCCTCGACCACGGCGGTGGCTCCGGAGTTCCGGACGCAGAAGCGCTCGCCCACCCTGCCTCGCAGGAAGATCTGCCCGCTCGTCGCGCCGTATCCGATCACGTTGCCCGCGATGATGTTCTGCTCGGCCACCAGCGACGCCGCGCGATCCGGTCGAACCGCGATGCGACCTCCCGAGAGGCCCTTGCCGACATAGTCGTTCGCATCGCCCTCCAGGCGCAAGGTGATGCCCGGAGGCAGGAAAGCACCGAAGGACTGGCCGGCGGAGCCCGTGAAGGTGAGGTCGATGGTGCCGTCCGGCAGCCCGTCGCCCCCACGGCGCCGAGTGACCTCCGACCCGAGCATCGTCCCGACCGTGCGATGCACGTTGCGGATCGGCAGCTGAGCGCGCACCGGCTCGGCCCGCTCGAGGGCAGGCTCGCACAGCACGAGCAGTTCGCGGTCGAGGGCCTTGTCGAGGCCGTGGTCCTGCACGGTCGTCTGGTGCCGAGCCGCGCCGGGAGCAAGGGCCGGGACATGGAGGATCGGCTCGAGGTCGAGACCGGATGCCTTCCAGTGCTCGACCGCACGCTCGACGTCGAGCATCTCGACCTGCCCCACGGCCTCCTCGAGGGTGCGGAACCCCAAGGACGCGAGCAGTTCGCGGACCTCCTGCGCGATGTACTCGAAGAAGGTCTCGACGAACTCGGGCTTGCCGCTGAAGCGATCCCGAAGCACCGGATTCTGAGTCGCGATCCCGACCGGGCAGGTGTCCAGGTGACAGACGCGCATCATGATGCAACCACTGACGACGAGGGGAGCGGTGGCGAACCCGAACTCCTCCGCACCCAGCAGGGCCGCAATGATGACGTCGCGCCCGGTCTTGAGCTGGCCGTCGGTCTGCACCACGACCCGATCGCGCAGGCCGTTGAGCAGCAGTGTCTGCTGCGTCTCGGCGAGGCCGAGCTCCCAGGGTCCCCCCGCGTGCTTCAGGGAGGTCAGCGGCGAGGCACCCGTGCCGCCGTCGTGCCCGGAGATCAGGACGACATCGGCGTGGGCCTTGGCGACTCCCGCCGCCACTGTTCCGACACCGACCTCGGCAACGAGCTTGACGTGGATCCGGGCCCGCGGATTGGCGTTCTTCAGGTCGTGGATCAGCTGCGCCAGATCCTCGATCGA
>DMPC01000159.1:17419-17577 GCA_003456155.1 Actinomycetota bacterium
GCCATCTTGATCTGGATGTCGTCGCTGTTCACCAGGTACTCGCTGGTCACGCCGAATCGGCCCGAGGCCACCTGCTTGATGGCTGAGCGCTTGGAATCGCCGTTGGGCAGCGGCGCGTAGCGCTCGGGATCCTCGCCGCCCTCGCCCGTGTTGGACTT
>DMPC01000159.1:17771-23603 GCA_003456155.1 Actinomycetota bacterium
AGCCGGTTCATGGCGATGGCGAGGGTCTCGTGGGCCTCCTGCGAGATGCTGCCGTAGGACATGGCCCCTGTGGAGAAGCGCTTGACGATCTCGGAGATGGGCTCAACCTCGTCGATCGGCACCGGCTCGCGGACGCCCTCCTTGAAGCGGAACAGCCCGCGGAGGGTCATCAGTCGCTCGGACTGCTCGTCGATGCGCTCCGAGTACTGACGGAAGATGTCGAATCGCTTGTTGCGGGTGGCGTGCTGGAGGCGGAAGACCGTCTCGGGGTCGAACAGGTGCGGTTCTCCCTCCCTGCGCCACTGGTACTCCCCACCCACGTTCAGGGTTCGATGCGCGGGGGCGATTCCCGACGAGGGGTAGGCCACGCGGTGGCGCAGCTCGACCTCTTCGGCGATGACATCGAGGCCGACGCCGCCGAGCTTGGAGGCGGTTCCCGTGAAGTAGGCGTCGATCACATCGGTCGACAGCCCGACGGCTTCGAAGACCTGAGCTCCGCGATAGGAGGCCACCGTCGAGACGCCCATCTTCGACATCACCTTGAGCAGTCCCTTGCCGAGCGCCTTGACGACGTTGCGCGTCGCCTTCTCCGGCGTGACGTCGCCGAGCACTCCGCGACGGGCGAGATCCTCGGCCGTCTCCAGCGCCAGGTAGGGATTGACAGCCGCAGCGCCGTAGCCGATGAGCAGCGCGACGTGATGCACCTCGCGCACATCCCCCGCCTCGACCAGCAGGCCCACCATGGTGCGGGTCTTCGTCCGGACCAGATGATGATGAACGGCGGCCGTCAGCAGCAGCGACGGAATGGGAGCGTTCTGCGAATCACTGTCGCGGTCCGAGAGCACAATGAAGCGCTTGCCCTGCCGGATGACGGCATCGACCTCGTTGAAGATCTCCTGCAGCCGGCGCTCAAGTGCCGCGCCACCTCCAGCGACCGGATAGAGACCGGAGACACGCACTCCGGCGAAGTTCGAGAAGTTTCCGTCCTCGTTGATGTGCAGGACCTTGCTCAGCTCGTCGTTGTCGATGACGGGGAACGGGAGGACCACCTGACGGCAGTGCTCCGGTGCCGGCTCGAGCAGGTTGCCCTCAGGGCCGATGATGCTCGAGAGGGACGTGACGATCTCCTCGCGGATGGCATCGAGGGGCGGGTTGGTCACCTGGGCGAACAGCTGGGCGAAGTAGTCGAACAGCAGTCGCGGACGCTCCGAGAGGACCGCGATCGGCGTGTCCGTGCCCATGGATCCGATGGCCTCGGCGCCGGAGCGCGCCATCGGCTCGATGATGATCCGCAGTTCCTCCTCGCTGTACCCGAACGTCTGCTGACGCCGGGCCACCGACTCCGAGGTGTGCACGATGTGCTCACGCTCGGGCAGCGCCTCCAGGTGGATCAGGCCGGCCCGCAGCCACTCCTCGTACGGGTGCTCGGCGGCGAGCTGCGCCTTGATCTCGGCGTCCTCGACGATTCTTCCAGCAGCCGTGTCGACGAGGAACATGTGTCCGGGCTGGAGTCGACCCTTGCGCACGACACGGGCCGGATCGATGTCGAGCACGCCGGTCTCCGACCCGAGGACGACGAGTCCGTCGTCGGTGACCCAGAAGCGCCCAGGGCGCAGACCGTTCCGGTCCAGCACCGCGCCAATCTGGGTGCCATCGGTAAAGCACACGTTGGCGGGGCCGTCCCAGGGCTCCATGAAGTTGGCGTGGAACTCGTAGAAGGCGCGACGGGCAGGATCCATCGACGGGTTGTTCTCCCAGGCCTCCGGGATCATCATGAGCACCGCGTGGGGCAGTTCACGGCCACCGAGGTGGAGCAGCTCGAGGACCTCGTCGAACGAGGCCGAGTCGCTGCCGCCCGGGGTGCAGATCGGGAACAGTCGCGTGATGTCACCCGGGATGACATCCGAGGTGAGCATGGCCTCACGGGCCGTCATCCAGTTGCGGTTCCCCTTGACGGTGTTGATCTCGCCGTTGTGGGAGATGTAGCGGTAGGGGTGCGCCAGTGCCCACGACGGGAAGGTGTTGGTCGAGAACCGGGAGTGGACCAGCGCCACGGCCGACTCCATCCGGGGGTCGGAGAGCTCCGGATAGAACGGCTCGAGCTGGCCCGTCGTCAGCATTCCCTTGTAGACGATCGTGCGGGACGACAGGGACGGGAAGTAGACACCGAGCTCGCGCTCGACGCGCTTGCGGAGGGCGAAGGCTCGGCGGTCGAGCTCGACACCTGCGAGCTCGCCGAACGCGGAGGCCACGTACAGGTACTCGAAGGCCGGCATGGTGCTGAGCGCGGTCGCCCCGACACCGGCGGGGTTGGTCGGGCAGTCGCGCCAGCCCAGGACTCGAAGCCCCTCCTGCTGGGCGAGGCCCGACACCGCGTCGCGCACACGCTGTGCCTCCGCAGCATCGTGCGGGAGGAAGCCGATGCCCACGGCATAGGCGCCGGCCTCCGGGAGGTCGAAGCCGGTCACGTCGCGGAGGAGACGATCGGGCACCTGGACGAGGATGCCCGCACCGTCACCGCTGTCCGGCTCGGCACCGGAGGCGCCGCGATGCTCGAGGTTGCGCAGGGCCGTCAGCGCCTTGGCGACGATGTCATGCGACGGCACTCCGGTGAGGGTCGCCACGAAGGAGACGCCGCACGCGTCGTGCTCGCTCTGGCCGTCGTAGAGACCCTGGGGTGCCGGCTGGGCTGAGGAGGAGAACATGAGCCGTCCTTGATCGTCGTCCTGCGGATGATCGGAGCCGGCAGCGGCATGTGTATGCGCTCGCACCCACTCCTACCGGGACGACGTTGGCCCGATGGGCGGCATGCTACCCGATGTCGGCCTGCTGCCCCTCCTGAGGGCGCACGGCACCCGGGCGCAGGAGGTCGGTCTCCCGACCCGGCCTGCGTCGGGAGGAGATCACCAGGTAGGCCAGGGCCCCGATGCCGACCAGTACCGCGGTCCAGATGTTCAGGCGGAGCCCGAGCACGGTGTTGGCCGCATCGATGCGCAGCGCCTCGATCCACAGCCGCCCGACCGCATAGAGGAGGACGTAGAGGGCGAAGACCCGACCGTGACCCATCTGGAACCGGCGATCCGCCCAGACGAGGACGAGGACACACCCCACGAGCCACAGGGACTCGTACAGGAAGGTCGGATGGAAGGTCGCAAAGGTCTCGTACCCGTCGGGGCGATAGTTCTCGGCGATCTCCAGGCCCCACGGGGCATCCGTCGGCGCCCCGAAGAGCTCGGAGTTGAACCAGTTGCCCCAGCGCCCGATGGCCTGGGCCAGGGCGATGCCGGGAGCGATCGCATCGGCAACGGGCGGAAGCAGGACGCCCTGCCGTCGGGCGCCGATCCAGGCACCCAGAGCACCGAGGGCCACCGCCCCCCAGATGCCCAGCCCGCCGTCCCAGATGCGCACCGCACCCGCCAGGCCGGAGCCACCGGGTCCGAAGTACAGCTGCCAGTCGGACAGCACGTGGTACAGGCGTCCTCCGACGATGCCGAACGGCACCGCCCACACAGCGATGTCGAGGATCGTCCCCTTCTCACCCCCGCGTGCCTCATATCGGCGACTGCCCCACCAGACCGCGAGAATGATCCCGGCGACGATGAGCAGCGCGTAGGCGCGGATCGGAAAAGGTCCGAGGTTCCAGACACCGGTGTCAGGACTGGGGATGGCCGCCGGCAGCGTCGCTGCCAGCGTCGACGAGATCAGGGGGCTTCCGTCTCGCCAGCAGGCGGCTGCCCCGAGCCCGCCACGAGTTCACGCAGCGCCGCATCCTCAGCCAGCGTCTGCGTCGGAACCTCGACCCCGTCCAGCACGCCGAACGGCGTACCCGCGATGCCCTCGACGCTGAACGTCGCCCCGCTGCTGGTCGCCCAATCCAGGTAGGTGCCGTCCGCCACGCACGTGGAGAAGGAGTCCAGATCCGCACCCGTGAGACCGACCTGCTCACCAAGGGCGACGAGCTGGGCGTCTGTCCAGCCCACCCCCTCCTCGGTCGGCTGGTTGGCGTACAGGGCGTCGTGGAACTCCTTGGTCTTGCCGGCATCGATCGCGCAGCCCCAGGCAGCGGTTCCGCGCGTCGAGGACTGGGCCACCGAGGGGTCGCGCCCCTCGTTGACCCGATCGAGGAAGGTGGCCGGGCGCCAGATCAGCTGGACCTCGCCCTCCTCGGCGAGCGCTGCGATCCCGGCCCCATTGGCCTGCTCGACGGACGCGCAGGCCGGGCACTGGATGTCCTCCCAGATCTCCAGGACGGGAGCGTCCGCTGCTGCGGTGCCGTACGGGACACCGAACGGGTACTCCGAGTCGGGGCCGAGCACGCCCTTCGGGAGCGCCGCCCCCTCGACCACGGTCGGCTCGCCCGCAGTGGTGGACTCGGAAGATCCTCGCGCCAGAAGCGCCACGGCGATGATGCCGACGACGACGACCAGCACCGTGGCGGCTCCGATGATGCGGACCGTCCGCTCACGGCGGCGCTCCTGCGACTTCGCGGCCTCCCGCGCAGCCGCCGCTCGGTCCCGACGATCCTTGCCCGACTCAGCCATCGATGACTCTCCCTGTGTTTCCCAGCCCTGGGCGGATGCCCGATCCCCATCGCGTGCTCGGTATACCGTACGCGGCGATGCAGTTCCTCGCCTGCACGAGGGTGACGGATGAGCCACGTGCCGGGTTCCCCCGACATCGGCGGTCAGCCCCCGCGCACTCCGGCTGCAAGCTCCTCGGCCAGTGCGACGACCTGCCGGCGAGCCTCCTGCGGGGTCTCGGCCTGCAGGATTCGACGGACGAACGCCGAGCCGACGATGACTCCATCGGCGTACCGCGCCACCTCCGCGGCCTGCGCCCCGGTCGAGACGCCCAGGCCGACACAGATGGGCAGGTCGGTGATCAGCCGCGCTCGCGCCACCAGCTCGGGCGCAGCGGAACTGACCCGGGTGCGGGCGCCGGTGACGCCCATGGTGGACGCGGCGTACAGGAAGCCGGAGGTCACCGAGGCCACCTGGGCGATCCGGGTGTCGGTCGACGAGGGCGCCACGAGGAACACCCGGTCGAGTGCGTGAGCGGTCGTCGCCTCGATCCAGGGACCCGCCTCCTCCGGTGTGAGGTCGGGCGTGATCACGCCATGCCCGCCCGCAGCGGCCAGTCGCTCCGCGAACCGGTCGACGCCATAGCGCTCGATCGGGTTCCAGTAGCTCATGACCAGCGCGGTGACCCCGGCGGCGCCGACCTGCCGCACGACATCGAGGACGACGTCGGTCGTCGCCCCGCCGCGCAGGGCCCGCTCCACCGCCGACTGGATGTCGGGGCCGTCCATGAGCGGATCCGAGTAGGGCAGGCCCACCTCAATGATGTCGACACCGCCCTCAACCATCGCGGTGATCAGGTCGACCGACTGCTCCGCTGTCGGAAACCCCGCGGGCAGATAGCCGATCAGCGCCGAACGACCCTCCTGGCGTGCCTGCGTGAACACCTCCGCGAGCGGTCGGCTCACGTCGACCCACCGGGGCGGGCCAGGCCGAACCACTCGGCGGCCGTGGCGACATCCTTGTCTCCCCGGCCGGAGAGGTTGACGATGATCACGGCGTCGGGGCCGAGCTCGCGACCCAGTCGCATCGCCCCCGCCAGCCCGTGAGCGGTCTCGATGGCCGGGATGATGCCCTCGGTACGGCACAGCACCTCGAAGGCCGCCATGGCCTCGGCATCGTCGACGGGCTCATAGACCGCGCGGCCGGTGTCGTGCAGCCACGAATGCTCCGGGCCGACCCCGGGGTAGTCCAGACCCGCGGAGATGGAATGGGAGGGCATCGTCTGCCCCCACTCGTCCTGCATGACGTAGGT
>DMPC01000014.1 GCA_003456155.1 Actinomycetota bacterium
AGTGCGTGGAAGAGCCGATCCGTCGCTCTCCCTGCGCCCCCGCCGCCGTTGCTGTGGCTGAGCATGAGGATCCTCATGATGCTCGGGGTTCCCTCGACCGAACCCTCGCAGCTCGGCGGTTCACCTCGCCTGCGGCGAGGCGCGTGGCGATGCGAACTGGTCCTTCCCACATCCATGCGAGTCGCCTGGCCGTGGGGCTCAGGGACGCGCGCTTGGCGCGCTCAGACTCCGTCAGGTTGGTGGTGCGATCGCCGACCGTGAGTGAGTCGGCGTGCCACAGGAATGACGAGACCACCTGACCCACGTCGATCAGCGGGCCGATCCGCTTGAGCTTGAGCAGCAGGTCGAGGTCGAACGCGAAGCGGTAGGACTCGTCGACCCCGCCCACCTGTTCCCAGGCCCTGCGGCGGATGAGCATCCCTGGCTGGGGGATGAGATCCGGACCCCAGCTCAGGATCCTGGTGGCCCATGGGCCGGCACGGCTGATCCAGAGTTCCTGCCCAGTCTCGTCGATGTAGCGGCAGGCGCCGTAGGCGACCGTGGCCTGCGGTTTCGCGTCGAGGGCCGCTGTCGTCGCTGCGAGCGAGCCCGGCTCGAGGAGGTCGTCATCGTTCAGCCAGTTGACGTACTCGTGGTGGGGGGCCAGCTCGCTCAGGCCGAGATTGATTGCCGCGGTCTGGCTGCCGGGGTCGGGGAGCCAGACCGCCCCGAATCCCTCGACCATCGAGCGAAGTCCGAGGTCGTCTGGGCCTACGACCCTGAGGTCAGCCGGCGCACTCTGGGCCACGATGGAGCCGAGCGTGCGCTCGAGCAGGGCTGGACGGCGACCCAGTGTGGGCACGACGAGCAGCACCCGGGGCATCGACATGGCCCCACGGTATCGACCCGCGGCGGTCCTGAGGCTGTCTGCTGCTTCCCGTCAGGATCCTGTCGGGATGAGCCGGCGGAAAATGGCTGGCTGGGCGCTGAGTCTGTCCCGCATCAACGGTGACGGGGTGATCTTCGGATACTCGACCACCGCGCCAAAGAGCGACGTCGCGTACTCCACCTGCAGCACGCATCGCGACCCGATCTTCGGAACGGTGCCCTTGTGCAGGGCGATGGTGTCGACGGCAAGAATCGTGCCGGCCGGGCCCGTGTGCTCGACAACCCTGTCGCCCAGCCCGGCAGCACGGATCTCCTCGTCTGTCTTGCGACCATCACTGCGCAGGTGCCGGGGGAGCTGTCGGTGCGTACCCTCGATGAACGTGTGCGGCCCGTTCTCCGGACCCACATCCGTCAGATAGACGAAGAACTTGAGGAAGAGCAGACGATCGCGATCCTGGTGGAACTGCATGGCATTGAGCGACAGTTCACGCTCGGCCACAGGGTTGGTCCACCACAGCGCTGTCTGATCCTGGATCACGGGGCGCTCAAGGTAGAGCGAGGCCAATCGGGCCAGCGCGAGGTCCGTGCAGAAGTCCTGCATGTCGGGATCCGAGAGCGTGTACTCCTCGTCGATGTCGTACCTACCGACTTCGGGAGCATCGATGGGGTAGGCCCGGGCTGGTAGGGCGGAACCGCGGCCCTGAGCCGGAGCGGTCAGGGCGTGTTCGCGCATCCGCGCTACCCGGTCAGGCGCGACTGGTCGACGGAAGGCGTAGTGGCCCTTCGCGCGGAGGCTCTCCAGCGCATCGGTCATCTCACGTTCGTCAATGAAGGTGCTCGAGCGGCTCTCGTCGGCACTGGGCACGCCGCCCTTTGATCTCGTGAGGCGGTGGGCAATTCGCCGCCCAACCGCGGGGCCGAGGTCCATAGCCGAGCGCATCTCGAAATTGGGCTGGCTCTGCGCCATCGAGCCCCAGACGGACGTGTCGTCGAACTGCTGGGCGGCACGCACGGTTCGACCGAAGCGCATTCGCCTGAGGGCCGGCTCGGCCCAAGCGCGGTTTGGCATGACAGGAATCCCCTTCTGCTGGTGCCCGACCACGGCCACCTACCAGCTGTCGGCAGTGCCTATTCTGCCACTCCCGTCAGGGTGAGGCCTCTGCCTGACGTCGCAGGATGTCTTCGAAGACGTGACTCATGCCAACGGGAATCGTCGTCATGGGGGTGGGGTCCAGGTCACGGGTTCGCGACGGCACGAATCTGAGATCAGGTGCCTGGCGCAGCGCGCTTGGGTGCGATCCCATAGCAATGGGCACGCGCCGATGGCCGACATCCTGTGCCGTCCTGATCAGCTGGCCGATCGAGGTGCCCTCCCCCGAGGCGATGATCCGCACGCGTGGGCCGGGCGCACTGCCTGCATCCTGAGCCAGCCATGCATGGACGAGCGCGGCGACGTCATCGACATAGATGTAGTCGCGAACGGTGCTGATCGGCACGAAGACGTTCAGTGGCTCCCGCGTGAGCGAGCACAGGGCAAGCCGGGAGATCAGACCCTGCAGTTTGGTGAGGTCCTGGCCTGGGCCGTAGACGTTGCTGACCCGCGCGAGGATCACCGGCCACTTCACACTCAGGAGTCTCTCCGCTGCCTGCTCCTGGGCCAGTCGTGCCCGCCCGTATGGACTGATGGGCGCTGGCGGGGTTCTCTCGTCGAACGGAGGCTGGACCGATCCGGCGTGGATGCCGCCTGCTGAGGAGATGAGCAGCACGACGCCGTCGGCAGGAAGATCCCACCGAGCCACCTGCTCGGCGAAGGCGGCG
This sequence comes from Actinomycetota bacterium, assembly GCA_003456155.1. Lineage (GTDB taxonomy): Bacteria > Actinomycetota > Actinomycetes > S36-B12 > S36-B12 > UBA10649. The sequence continues at coordinate 2,686 of DMPC01000014.1, forward strand.
AAGAGGTCGGCCTCTGCCTGGGCTTCCTCCTCGGTCGCCGCGACCGTGGCTGCCCCGGCGGCCCACACGATCGCCCAGGGATCGCCGCCGACTTCCCCGGCAAAGCGGGCGAGGGCCTCCACGAGCGACGCGAGAGCCGCCGGGCCATCGCTCCAGGGCACCGGGCCTCCGATGAAGGGCCGTGAGG
>DMPC01000005.1:0-293 GCA_003456155.1 Actinomycetota bacterium
CTCAATGGATCCGCTGAGAGGCGATCAGCCTGCCCCCCTCGGAGGTTGCGGGCAGCAGCGAGACGAGCCCCTCCTGGTGCTCGCGCAGATCCGCCCAGGTGAGCCACGGAGTGCCTCGCTCCGTGTGATCTCCCAGGTGAGCTGCGGAGACGAGCCGACACAGCGAGGCCCAGCCCTGCGCTCCCGCAGCCAGCAGGAGCACCCGGGGGCGGCTCTCCTCCAGCCAACGGCCACCATGCGCGGGCGTGCGGCGGCGATCCTGCCGAACGGCGTGACCATCCCGGGCGTGACCA
>DMPC01000005.1:488-1661 GCA_003456155.1 Actinomycetota bacterium
CCATCCCGGGCGTGACCATCCCGGGGAGTCGTCTCCTCGACGGCCAGGTCGACGCCGATGACCGGCTGCACTCCCGCCGCACGACAGGCGAGCGCCCAGCGCACCGCCCCGTACAGGCCATCGCGATCGGTCAGACCGATGATGGACTGACCCTGCTCCGCAGCACGCTGCACGAGTGCCTGCGGATGGGTGGCCCCGTACTTCAGGGAGAAGGAGGAGGCCACCTGCAGATGAGTGAAGGGCATGACGATTCCCGAGGAGGGGTCAGAGTGATCTCGACGACAGGCCGTGCGTCAGCCGACATGCAGCAGAGTGCTGCCCATGGCCGCTTGGTCGGGAATGCCCAACAGGTCGCACACCCGGGACAGGAAACTTCCCGACTCTCGCACCAGGTCGTCCGCCTCGCGGACCGAAACGCAGGCGATCCCCACCTCCGCTGATGCACGCTTGCGTGCACCCGCGGCGAAGAAGATGGCCCACTCCCCCAGTTCCGGGGCACAGCGCGGCAGCAGCTCCCAGACACTGATCACTCGCGATCGCGCACGCGCAGGTCGACTCCGAACAGCGAGGACGGCAGCAGCAGCGCGCAGGGCCGCCAGGTGTGCAGCGGCGTAGCGCTCGTGCGCAGTCGTGGCGATGCTCGCCTCGGTGAGACTGCGGCGAGCGGAGGCCACGAGCTCCTCGGCGGAACGAGGCAGGGAGGAGCGCGGGGACAGGGTGGGCAGAGTGACGGACACGGGAACCTCCAGGACGAGCAGAAAGGGTGGGGCAGGAAGAAACGGGGACACCTGCCGATGACAGGCGCGGTTGGGTTCAGGCGAGATCCCGGCAAGATCCCGATATGACGCAGCTGGGGCTCGGCTAGGACTCGGCTGAGGCTCAGTCGAGGACGCGCACCAGATGCCAGGTGCCGAGGTCGCGTCCGGACTGCCCGCATGGGGGATCCCGACGCAACTCGTACACGCCCGCACTACCGGCGTGCCCCACCGCTTCGACCCGCCAGACCTGACACTGGCCACTCGCCGCAGCCTGCAGGGGGACTCCCCGCCACCACGGCATCGCCTCGACCCATTGCGCGATCACGCCCTGAACGGCGTATCGCCGACCCCGCCAGCAAAACTCCACCGGCACCTCGACCTCGACACGGCCGACCTCGACCCGAACCTCGACCCG
>DMPC01000005.1:1856-7476 GCA_003456155.1 Actinomycetota bacterium
CGACCCGGACCGCGATCGGCTCAGCACCGTAGCGACGAGCCACCGCCACCTCCCAGACCCGAGCCTTGACCACCGACCCGAGCCTCGATCACCGGGCCGGGGTCGAGGCGGCCCGGTGATCGGGGCGGTGTCGAAGACCCAGCCGCGAATCCGGGCCTCCGACTTTTCGAACACATTTTCGAACATATGTTCGAACACGGGGAACGGTAGACCGGACCCCTGACAGCCGTCAACCCCACCCCCTCGGCATGGTTGGCTGAGCCCGTGATCCGGGCCCGCGCACTCACCAAGGCCTACCCGGCCAAGCCGTCCGGGGAGCTCCTGGCCGTGGCCGGCATCGACCTCGACGTCGCTCCCGGCGAGTCCTTCGGGATTCTCGGGGCCAACGGGGCCGGCAAGTCGACCACGATGCGGATGATCGGCGCGACCCTGCAGCGGACCTCCGGCGAGCTCACCATCCTCGGCCGGGACCCGATCCACGAGGGTCCCCTGATCCGGGCCCACCTCGGCGTCGTCCCCCAGCAGGACACCCTCGACACCGACCTCACCGTCCGCGAGAACCTGCTGACCTACGGTCGCTACTTCGGCCTGCCTCGCTCCCAGCTTCGTCCACGCATCGAGGAGCTTCTTGACTTCACGCAGCTGCAGGACAAGCGCGACGCGAAGGTCGACTCCCTCAGCGGTGGCATGAAGCGCCGACTGACGATCGCCCGCAGCCTGATCAACGAACCCAGCATGCTGCTCCTCGACGAGCCCACCACCGGACTGGACCCCCAGGCGCGGCACATCCTCTGGGACCGGCTCTTCCACCTGCGCGAGACCGGCGTGACCCTCATCCTCACCACGCACTACATGGACGAGGCCGAGCAGTTGTGCGAGCGACTCGTGGTGATGGATGACGGACGCATCGTCGCCGAGGGTGCACCGGCCGAGCTGATCCGCCGTTACTCCAGCCGCGAGGTGGTCGAGGTCCGCTTCGGCGCGCAGCGGAATGCTGAGGTCGTCCCGCACCTGCAGGGCATCGGTGATCGACTCGAACTCCTCCCCGATCGGATTCTGATCTACACCGACACCGGTGAGTCCGACCTGCAGGAGATCGTCGCGCGCGGGCACATGCCGATCACCGCGCTCGTCCGTCGCGCATCCTTGGAGGACGTCTTCCTGCGCCTGACCGGGCGAAGCCTCGAAGACGCATGAACGAGCGCCCATGAACGAGCGCCCATGAGCGAGCACCCATGAGCATCAGCGCACCACCGTCCTTCCGGGTGGCTGAGTACCGACTGCGCAACATGTGGAAGTGGCGCAACGCGATCATCGCCTTCGGTCTCGGCAACCCGGTGCTCTACCTGGTCTCGATCGGGCTGGGTGTGGGGACCCTCATCAACGCGAACTCCCCCGACGGCGTCGAGGGCGTCCCCTATCTGGTCTTCCTCGCCCCTGCCCTGCTCGCGATCGCCGCCATCCAGGCGGGCCAGGACGAGGTGGCCTTCCCGACCCTCTCGGGCTTCATCTGGCAGCGGCTCTTCGTCGGCATGCGGGCGACCTCCCTCACCGGTGGCCAGATCGCCGACGGCGTCCTCCTCGCCGCCTTCGTCCGGATCCTGTTCACCACCCTCACGTACTGGCTGGTGCTCTGGCTGTTCGGCGCCGTCGATGCCGGGAGCGCGCTGCCGCTCATCACCGTCTCGACCTTCGCCGGACTGTGCTGGGGCGGCCTCACCCTCGCACTGACGGCACGGGTGACGGACGAGGGCGGCTACATCGCCCTCATGTGGCGGCTGGTCATCATGCCGATGTTCCTGTTCTCCGGGACGTTCTATCCGCTGACCAACCTGCCGATCGCCCTGCAGTGGATCGGCTGGATCTCGCCGCTGTGGCACGCGACCGAACTGGGTCGATGGCTCTCGTACGGGGCTCCCCTGCCCGTATGGCAGGCAACTATCAGCATCGGGTACCTCGCGGCACTCGGTCTCGCCGGACTGCTCCTCGGACGTCGCTTCTTCGAAGGGCGGCTCACCACATGATCGTGCAGGCCCTCACCACGTCCGCCGCAGTCGCGATCGCCGAGCGTCGCGCGGGACGTCCGGATGCCGGCATCCGGTCCGGACGAGCGCACACGCTGATCGAGCGCAATGTCTTGGCGCTGCGCACGAGCAACACGATCTCCTTCCTGAGTGGCTTCGTCGAGCCGGTGATCTTCCTCCTGGCCTTCGGGTATGGCGTGGGCGCACTGGTCGGCACCGTCAGCTATGCCGGCATCGATGCCTCCTACGCGGCCTTCGTCGCCCCGGCCCTGCTCGCAGCGAGCGCAATGAACGGCGCGATCTTCGACTCGACGTTCAATGTCTTCTTCAAGATGCACTTCATGCGCGTGTACCAGGCCATGATGTCGACCTCCCTCGGTCCGCTCGACGTCGCGCTGGGGGAGATCGGCTGGGCGATGATCCGGGGAGCGGCATATGCGGTCGGATTCCTGGCCGTCATGACTGTCGCAGGACTCGCAACGACCTGGTGGGCGCTGCTGCTGATCCCGGCGGCGATGCTGATCGCCTTCGCGTTCGCTTCGATCGGGATGTCGCTGACGTCGCTGATGTCCAGCTTCCAGCAGTTGAACTGGCTGCAGTTCGTGCTCCTGCCGCTGTTCCTCTTCTCCGGGACGTTCTTCCCGATCACGGCCTACCCGGAATGGCTGCAGGTGCTGGTCACCATGACTCCGCTCTGGCAGGCCGTCGCCCTGACTCGCAACCTGGCCTTCGGCGTCATCGACCTCTCGACGCTCGGTCACGTCCTCTATTTCGCGGCCATCGCCATCGTCGGCCTGTACGCCACCACACGACGGCTCGACGCACTCTTCCTGCGCTGACGCCGTATTGACAGGCGCCGTCATGACAGACGTCGTCATGACAGACGTCGTACCCACGGACGCCGTACCCGCGGATGTCGCCCGCGCTGACACAGGACGATCCGCGTGCTACACCTGAAGCATGCTCCTCACGTTCCTCGGCGGCGTCGGCACCGTGACCGGGTCGAAGACCCTGGTCGAGCCCGAGTCGCCCGGAGGAGCCCCGAACGGGCATCGCATCCTTGTCGACTGCGGTCTCTTCCAGGGTCCCAGCGAGGTGCGCAGCCGCAACTGGGATGCGTTCCCCATCGACCCGGCCACCATCGATGCGATCGTGCTCACCCATGCCCATCTCGACCACTGCGGATACCTGCCAGCGCTGGTGAGGGACGGATTCGCAGGGTCGGTCTACTGCTCACCCAACACCGCGGCTCTCGTCCCGATCATCCTGCGCGACAGTGCCCGCTTGCAGGAGGAGGACACCGCATGGGCACGCAGGAAGGGTTTCTCTCGCCACCGGGATCCGCGTGCGCTCTACGACAGCGAGGATGCCGAGCGGGCCATCGCTCTGCTGCAGCCGATCGAGTTCGGCAGGGACTTCTCTCCCGTGCCCGACCTGACGGTTCGTCTCGACATCGGCGGTCACATCCTGGGATCGTCCGTCGTCACGATCCACGAGACCTCACGAGATCGAACGACGGTGTTCAGCGGCGACCTCGGACGCGGCAACCATCCCCTGCTCGAGCCGCCGGCACCGCCGTGCGGGGCTGACGCGATCATCCTCGAGTCGACCTACGGGGACCGGGGCCATGACGATGTCGACGCTGAGATGGACGAGATGGCGATGGTCATCACCAGGACGCTCAAGCGTGGCGGCACCGTCGTCATTCCCGCCTTCGCGGTGGACCGCACCGAGGTGCTCCTCTCTGCCCTGCGCCGGCTTCAGGATCAGCAGAGGATCCCTGTGGCGCCGATCCATGTCGACAGCCCGATGGCACTCGCGGCGCTTCGCGTGTACCTCGACGCCATCCGTGATCAGGATGCAGAGATCAGCACGGCCGTCCTGGCCGAGGGATCGGACGTGATCGATCTGCCCAACCTGCACGAGGCAACCACACCGACCGACTCGATGGCCCTCGATCGAGGCGGGGCGCGCATCATCATCTCGGCATCCGGCATGGGCACGGGGGGTCGCGTCACGCACCACCTCAAGGCGCTGCTGCCTGATCGCGACAACTGCATCCTGCTGGTCGGCTTTCAGGCCGTCGGAACGCCGGGTCGGATGCTGCTCGACGGCGCCCATGAGATCAAGATCCACGGGCAGTACGTGCCCGTGCGCGCGGAGATCGTGGAGATCGAGGCGTTCTCTGTGCATGCGGATGCCGACGAGCTGGTGCGCTGGCTCACGAGCTGCCAGCCGCTGCCCAGCCAGGTATTCATCAATCATGGGGAGCCCGAGTCGGCACAGTCGTTGGCCGAGCGGATCCGCCGCGAACTCGACATCGCGGTTGACGTACCAGAGATGGGCGAGCGGGTTCGGGTGTAGGGCACTTTCCCCTGCCGTGGTGGCGGGCGCATGATCGTCGCGCGGGACCGATCATCGCGAACCGTGAATGTCAGACCCCTCTCGTACGGTGAAGGCATGTGCAGAGGTGAGCGTCGAACCACCAGCGGTGGGCCGATGTGTGCCTTTCTCCTGGATGACGAGCATCTCCTTGTTGATGACGTCGAATGGTCGCCTCCTGGCTACGCACCTCCCGATGCTGACGATCCTTCACTCGGTGAGCACCTCACGGACGCCGAGTGGTTCGACCTGGTCGCGAGCCTCGATGACCTGGGGTCGCCAGCGAACCCCGGTGATCTGGGGTTGCCAGCCAGCCTCGATGATCTCGGGTTCCCAGTCACCCTCGGTGGCGTTGCGCCCGCGGAAGCGCTTGCGCAGACCGGCAGTCCTGCCTCGCGTCGTTCAGGGCCGAGGTCATCCACCTGGGCCGCAGACTGCTTGGCGTCCTTGCACGGAGCCACCGTGGGTGAGCTGGACACCGCAGAGACGCTGCAGTACCTGCGCACCACCGAGCGACTGATCGCCCACCTGCACGCCCTGGAGTCCCGAGCACTGGTGCACCTCGCCGGATCATCTGTGCAGGTGGAGCAGCATCGCGTGGAGTCCGGTGCGACCGTGACCATCGTCGATCCCGCACGGACGGAGGCGGCTGCCGCACTTCGGTGGTCGGAGTCGCAGGCCCATGACCGGATCACCATGGCTCGGCTGCTCAGCGGGGCACTCCCCCTCACCTCGACGGCGTTGGCAGCAGGTGACATCAGTTACCACCAGGCGCAGTCGATCGCCGATGTGGTGGGACGCCACTCTGCTGCCGTGTCGTGGCTGGACGGCTCTCGGGAGGCTGGGGCTGGTGCGACATTCCTCGCTGACGCGCAGTACATCGAGGAGCGAGCCGTGCCGGCAGCCCGGCGCTCCACCGCTTCGGCCGCCCGCAAGGCAGCCGATCGAGCCCTGCGTCGTCGCGACGCCGATCATGTTCGGGCACGCCGCGAGCAAGCCATGCGCAGGCGCGATGCCTGGATAGAGATCGAGCCCGACGGCACCGCCCTGCTTCTGGCTCGCATGGGGGTCATCGATGCACATGCCTGTCTGGGCGTCATCGACACCCTCGCACGTGACCCGCACCTTCCTGTTGCAGCCACCACCTCGACCGATGCGGGCATCGGCGAACGGCGCAGCGACGCCTTGCTGTGGATGCTCCTCGGGCGGCCGGG
>DMPC01000005.1:7776-8573 GCA_003456155.1 Actinomycetota bacterium
CACACCAGCGTCCGGCGCCCTACCAGAGCCTGGCGCCACCCCCGTGGCTCTCTCCACGGACGCCCGTCCCCGCATTGAGGTGGTGACGCAGGTCTCCATCACCGTCGATCTGGCGACGCTCGTTGGCCTGTCCGACGTTCCCGCCACCGTCAGCGGTGACGGCCCGGGTGCCCCTTCGCTGGTCGACGCCGGGGAGATTCGGGCCCTCCTCGCCGAGGGGCGCGCCACGACACTGAGACGCCTGGTCACCGAGCCCCTCACCGGGCGGCTGATCGACCGTGGCCGCACCGCCTACCGGGTCAGCGAGCCACTTCGCGCCTTCCTGACCGAACGCGACCAGACCTGCCGCTTCCCGGGTTGTCAGCGCCCAGCACATCGAGGCCAGATCGACCATGCCATTCCCTGGGACGAGGGAGGTCCGACGGACCGGTCCAACCTGGGAGTTCTCTGCACCCGGCACCACCAACTCAAGACCCATGCGGGCTGGCGCATCCTCTCCAGCAGCAGTGATGGGTCGTGTCGATGGCAGGCGCCTTCCGGCCTCACGTACGAGCATGCACCGCCCGCTTCCGTGGACCCGTCGGCCTCATCCTGCGCCCCTCATGCGTCGGCACGAGGAGCCTTCCCGGCCGAACCGAAGAACCCCACGGCGAAGGGACCCCATCGTGACCTCGGATGTGCTGATGAGTACCTACCCCTCTGATCGCGCTTGGGACGATCAGCTCCGGACGCATGCGCACGACGTGCGCAACGGGCACGAACCGCAGAACGGGCACGAACCGCAGAACGCGCACGAA
>DMPC01000179.1:0-472 GCA_003456155.1 Actinomycetota bacterium
GCGTTCAGGGCGCGAAGGCAAGCCCACGGTTGCGGCGGGGATGCCGGCAAGGCGGCTGTGGATCGCAGCCTCGATCGCGTTGGTGCTCTCGTTCATCCTCAGTTGGTGGGTTGCCGGATTCATCGGTGGCTCGTGGCATGTGTTCGCGCTGGCCATGGCCTGGCTCTACAACACCGCGCTGTCGCGAACGTGGTGGTCCTGGTTGCCCTACGCACTTGCCTTCGGCGCGGTGCCCCCATTCCTGACCTATGGGCTGAATGGCCAGGCCCCAGAGCTGTGGCTGCCGCTCACCTTCGCCATCATCGGAGTGAGTGCGCACCTGGCGAACTCACTGCCTGACATAGACACTGACAGAGGCGCCGGGGTCCGGGGCTTCGTGATCAGCCTGGGCGTCGTCAAGGCGACCCGGTTGTGCTGGGTGCTGCTCGTCTGCGGGACTTCGATACTGGCTCTCGTGAGTGCGCAGTCGAGC
>DMPC01000179.1:841-1569 GCA_003456155.1 Actinomycetota bacterium
GAAGGGCCGGCCGCCTGCAGCGTGAACCGCATGACGGTGGATTTCGTGACCGCCGCATGGGCGAGTTCATGCCTCCGCCTGCGCTCGAGCCCTAGGCTTGTCCCCATGTCGCGTCGTTCTTGGGGTCAGAGTCGTCTTCTCACAACGAAGTCCTGGGCGGTGATCCGGGAGAACCGCTACCTCCTGGCGTTCCCCGTCATCGGTTTCCTCGCGAGCCTCATCCCGCTGGCGATCTTCTGGATCCCTGCAGGTCTGCTCTGGCTCAACGATCAGACGGCGGCAGGCATTGCCCTCGCCGTCATCGGCACCTTCGCGAACCAAATCGTGCTGTCGATCGCCAGCGGTGGCCTGGTCGCCGCCGCCGACACGGAGCTCTCCGGTGGTGATTCATCGATCCGCCATGGGATCGCGCGTTCTCTCGCGCGCATTGTCCCGCTGATCGGATGGGCCCTCATCGCCACGGTGGTCAATGTCATCGCGGGCTTCATCCGCGGGAACAACCAGAATGGCGCCGCAGCCGCCCTGCGCAATATCGCGGCAGCGGGCGTTCTCGCCATGTGGTCGTTGATCACGTTCTTTGTGATCCCCTTCATCATGCTTGACGGTCAGGGGTCCATCGGCGCCATCAAGAAGTCCTTCGCCCTGTTCAAGGAGAAGTGGGGCACGCAGATCTTCGGTGGCGTCCGCATCGGCGGCATGATCGGCCTCGTCACGATCCTTCCTGGCGC
>DMPC01000179.1:1904-2769 GCA_003456155.1 Actinomycetota bacterium
TTCGCCAAGGATGGAGTGATCGAGGGCGGCTTCACCGAGCAGGAGTTGGCTGACTCGGTTCGCACGTCTCGGTAGGGAGCCCGCCAGACCGGGCCCCGAAGTGAGGGCGCTCGCACTGCGGGACGTGTAGGTTTCGGCACATGTTCGAAGCCGCACTCTTCGGGGCCATCGCCCAGTCCGCTCTCGTCGTGGGAGCTGTCCTGGTGTGGCGGTTCCCCTCGCTCAAGCGCCCCGTGATCGTCGGTGGGCTCATGGCGTTCGGCGCCGGTGCCGTCATCTCTGCTGTCGCCATCGATCTCGTCGCCGTCTCTTACGACGAAGCGGGCGCTGGCCCCACGGCTCTGGGCATCGGCATCGGCTGCCTCGTCTATTTCGGGGTCATCGCACTGCTGGAACGCAAGGGCGATGTCGAGCATCCGGCTGAAGTGGTGGAGGGCGCAGAAGGCGCGTCCGGCCACGCGGCTCACGAAGTCGAGGAAGGTCACGAGCACGGTGCCTCCAAGAAGGAGGCCCGCAATCTCACCATCGGGATGGTCATCGACGGCATCCCCGAGTCGATCGCGGTTGGCCTGACCCTGCACACGGCAACCGTCGGCGTCTCCGCCGCTCTCGTCGGCTCCATCTTCATCTCAGCGATCCCTGAGGCCATCGGCATCGCCGCTGCCATGCTCGCCGGCGGCATGGTCCTGGGAAGGATCCTGCTGCGGTTCTCCGTCATTGTGATCCTCGGAGCCATCTTCGCGGCCATCGGATACAGCCTGCTTTACGCGGCCTCCGACGCCACGCAGGCCATCATCCAATCCATCGCTGCCGGTGCTCTGCTCGTGGTCGTCATCAACGAGATGATCCCGATCGCGGTGCGAAG
>DMPC01000179.1:3103-7442 GCA_003456155.1 Actinomycetota bacterium
CCCGCGGTCACGCCGTCTGTCGGTGCACCAGCGCATAGAACGCCCCTTGGCGCTCGATGAGCTCCTGGAATGTTCCTGCCTCGACCGCCACGCCCCGTTCCATGACCACGATGGAGTCCGCCGCCATGATCGTGCTGAGGCGGTGGGCGATGACGATGCGCGTGGCGTTCAGGGAGTCCATGGCCTCGGTGACCTGGGCCTGGCTTGCGTTGTCCAGGGCGCTGGTCGCCTCATCGAGGATGATGATGGACGGGTCGTTGACGAGGGCTCGAGCAAGCAGAATGCGCTGGGCCTGACCCCCGGAGATGTTGCCCGGGTCGATGACCGTCTGCATCTTCATCGGCATGGCCTCGATCTCGTCGCCCATGGCGGCCTTGCGGGCTGCAGCCCAGGCGCGCTCTTCGTCCTGCGACGTGCCGCCGAGGATGTTCTTCATGATGCTGCCGCGCGTGATGCGACCGTTCTGCACGACCACACCCATCTGGGCCCGGACGAGCGTGGCATCGAGATCGCGTAGGTCGCGCCCGTCGTAGAGGACTTGACCCTGTTCGGCGTTGTCGAAGCCGAGAAGCAGGCGCGTGATCGTCGACTTCCCGGCACCGGAGGCTCCCACGAGCGCGACCATCGTCCCGGGCTCGATGGTGAGGTTCAGGCCGCGCAGGACCATCGGGCCGTCAGGGGTGTAGCGGAAGTGGATGTCGCGGAGCTCGATCCTGCCGGCGAGTGTCCCCGGATCCTGCTTGGCTCCCGCGGTCTCGGGAAGCTCCTCCATGATCGGGCGCAGGAGGTTGAACGTGGGGCCGGCATTGGCCAGCGGCGAAATGAGGTTCGAGAGTCCGGAGATGGCGGCGAAGGCCAGGCCGTATGCGCTGGAGAACGCCAGGTAGGTCGCCGAGGAGACGGCGGTCTCGCCTCCCTCCCACTGCTGGTACACGACGATGTAGAAGAGCGCCGAGGCCCCGGACGCCGCGAAGATGAACCATGCGTTGAGGCGTCCGGCAACGACCGTCTGCTTCGAGAGCGCCACCGTCTGCTGTCGTGCGATGTCGAGGTACTCGGCCTCCATCCGATCCTCGGCGTGGGCGATCCGGATTTTCATGATCCCCGAGAGCATCTGCACGAGCCAGCCGTTGCCCCGCCGGGAGTACTGGAGCGCCTCGGTCGCCTGCCGGGTCAGTGCGCGAATCGCCAGGATGAGGACGAGGATGGTCACGGCCAGCACTCCGAGCGCGGCGAGACCGAGTTTCAGGTCGTAGCTGAACATGAGGAAGAGGTTCACGAGACCGAACACGGCTGCCAGGGCCGCACTGACAACCTGAACGCTGACCAGGGAGGACAGGGAGTCGACAGCGAGCACGCGCACGGTGAGATCGCCGCTGCTGAATCCGCGGAAGAAGGAGGCTGGCAGCGACAGCACGCGATCCCAGAACGCCGACTGCATGTGCAGGGTCGCATTCTGCGAGATGCGGGAGACGGTGAAGCTCTGCACCAGGGAGAAGACGAAGGCCACCAGTGCGGCGATCCCCAGTGCGGCGCCCACCTGGATCAGCAGGCTGGACTGATCCTGCGGAATGATCGAGCCGACGACCAGATTCGTCATGCTCGGCGTCAGCAGGCCCAGCAGTGCGATGCCCAGAGCCATCAGGCAGGCCAGCAGCCACAGTGAGCCGCTCTTGTGCATCCCGAGCTTGAGGACGTCTCGCACGGATGCCACACGGTTGGGCGTCAGGGGGGCGTAGAACTCGAACCCGCGGGGACCGAGCTGCGTCAGTTCCTCAGGGGTGAGGGGGCGTGGCGCAGGATCGTCGGGTCGCTGGATCGTGTACCCGCCCGACCGGCGCACGAGTGCCACCGGAGTTCTCTGGTCGTGCGGGCCGAGCAGCACCGCCAGGTAGCTCGCGGTGGCGATGCTCTGCCAGCCCTGGGAGAGAGCGACCTCTCGGTAGCGCACACCGGAGGCATGGGCCACCAGCCGCAGGGGGTCACTGGTGTTGGCGAGGGATTCGGGAGTCGGGGGGGTGATGGCGAAGCCGTCCGCGTCACCGAGGAAGGACAGGACGGCGATGAGGGGGAGGGCGTCGGCCTCGGCCATGGGATTGCGCAGGGTTGCGGCCGAGTAGGCCACGCGCCCCATCGCGGTGTCGTAGAGCTTGCGCGTCTTGCTCAGGCTGGCGTGGAACGTCTGCTCCCGCCGCGAGGCATCGGCGGCCATCGCCGCGGTGATCGCCGTGCTGAGGGCGTCGGCGAACGCCTCCTGATCGGCGAGCGCACCCGGGATGGCGAGCCGGGACTCGACGGCAGCCGCGAAGGCCAGGCGCGCGGCATCGATGTCGGTGTCCGCTGGTGCCTCGGTAGCGAGCGTGGCATTCAGGCGAGGGACGACGAGAAGGCGGTGGGGATCCGCTGGCGCGAAGGCGGCATTGCCGACCGTCAGCTCGGCGATCGGGAAGCGTGTGCCGTCGCCTGCAAGGGCGAAGACGTCCGCGTCGCCGACGATGACCCAGACGGGGCTGCTCCCAGGATCGAGGGGGAGAGCCGACGGATGGCTGGGTGCTGCGGGGGTCTCAGGAACCGACATCGCCACCAGCTCCCGCCTCGTCGACCATGGACCGGTAGGGGCCCTCGGTCTGCATGAGCTCCTCGTGGGTGCCGCGCTGCAGGATCGCCCCTGCGCGACCGAGCACGATGATCTCGTCGGCATCGCGGATCGTGCTCAGTCGGTGGGCGATGATCACGCAGGAGATACCCCGTCGCCTCAGTGCCTGATCCACCCGTGACTCGGTGATGTCATCAAGGGCGCTGGTTGCTTCATCCAGGATCACCGTGCGGGGATTCAGGACGAGTGCGCGAGCGATCTCGATGCGCTGGCACTGGCCGCCACTGAAGTTGCGACCGTTCTCGAGCACCTCGCTGTCGAGGCCTTCCTCGCGAGCGAGGATGTCGTCGAGGATCTGCGCATCGCGGAGCGCCTCGACGATGTCGCTCTCCGGCACCGTTCGATCCCAGAGGGTGATGTTCTGGCGCACCGTGCCCTCGAACAGGACGATCGACTGATCCACCTTCGAGATCGTGCGCTCGAGGACGCCGTTGGGGTACGCGGACTGCGGCTTGCCGTCGTAGAGCACCTGACCGGAGCGCGGCTGGTACATGCCTGCGATGAGGTTGCCGATCGTGGTCTTGCCGGCGCCGGAGCCGCCCACCAGGGCGACCCGCTTTCCGGGGGTCAGTTCGAGGGTGAGGTCCTTGATGACGAGGGGCGCCGTCTCGCCGTACCCGAAGGAGACGTCGACGAGGGAGATCGTCCCGGAGAGAACAGGCAGCGGATCTCCCGGCTCCAGCTCGGGACGCTCGAAGCGCGGATCGACCGGGTTCGCCATGACGTCGTCCAGGGCCTGCAGGCTGGAGGTAACGACCTGCAGCTGGCTGCCGGTGTTCATGAGGCTCTGGATCGGGCTGTTGAGGTTGGCCGCGAGGGCCGTGACGGCCATGAGGCCACCGAGCGTGAACGCTCCGGTGATCGTGAAGTAGCCGCCCAGCACGAGGATTGTGGCGTTCGTGAGGGCGAAGAGCAGGACGGGCACGGAGGTCAGCAGCGCCGTGGTGGGCACCAATGCCGCTGACGCGGAGATGTAGTCGGACTGCTGGCCTGTCAGGGTCTTGAAGGTGTCGTCCTCCATGCCGGAGGACTTCAGCGTCTCGATGCCCTGGATCGCGGCAGTGGTGGTGCCGCGCAGCGTGTTCTGCCGCTTGATGATGCTGCTCTGGATCGCCGTCCGCTTGGCCATCACCAGTCGCAGGACCAAGACGTTGAGCAGGGACAGGACGAGGACGACCAGGCCGATGATCCAGTTGTAGTAGATCAGCAGGATGGCGTAGCCGATCACGCCGATGAGTGCGATGCCCGCGCTGGCCATCTGGGTGGCCAGCAGCGAGGCCACCTGGGAGTTGTAGCCGACGCGCTGGCTCAGGTCGCCGACCGATCTCTGCAGGTAGAACATGAGGGGCAGGCGCATGAGGCGTTCGGTGAAGGTGCCGGTGCCGACGAGCGTCATCTTCGCCTGCAGGCGGCTGATGACCCCGTACTCCAGCAGCGTGAGGCCGCCGCGGAAGAGGCCGATCGCGAGGAGTGCGAGAGCGAGCACCGGGATGATGGCCTCGCGGCCCTGCCCGAGTGCGCTGTTGATGAACACCTGGCCGATCGGAGCGATGACCAGGCCCAGGATCATCGCGAGCACGCCGGCGAAGATGGCGAACCTCACTCCAGAAGCGCTGTTGCGCAGTCGTGCCCACAGGGCCGGAGTCGCACGATAGGCGTGGCCCTTCGGGGTGAACGAGGCGT
>DMPC01000179.1:7601-15098 GCA_003456155.1 Actinomycetota bacterium
GGGGTGAACGAGGCGTTCTTCGTGAAGTTGATGGCCACGCCGGAGTACTCGAGGGCGAACTCGTCGATCGTCTCGGATCGCGGGCCGTGCGCGGGATCGTTCAGGTAGACGCGACCTCCGTGGATGCCCTCGAGCACGACGAAGTGGGAGCGGCGGACCCAGGCGATGGAGGGCACCGGGTAGTCGCGAAGCTTCTCGATGTCGCCGCGCACGGCGGTGTAGTCCAGTCCGTATCCGGCGGCAGCCGCCACGATGGAGGGGGCGTCGGCGCCGTCTCGGGTGACCCCGCATGCCGTCCGGAGGTCCTCGAGGGTCTCCCAGCGCCCGAAGTGGGCGAGGATCATCCCCAGGCTGGCAGCCCCGCACTCGACCTGGGCCTGCTGGATGATCGTCGGCACCTTCACCCGCTTGGGAGCCGTGGTGATCGGCCCCTCAGGTGCGCTCGGGGCGGCATCGCCCGGTGCGGGCGCGGATGTGGTGCTCATGAGGCGCCGCCGAAGAGCATCTCGATGGGATGGACCTCCGCGTAGGTGGCGACGATGTCGATCACGCTTCCGGGCGCGGGGTAGGGCGAGTCCTTGGGCCACGTGGAGAGGTCCAGGCTCAGGTCGACCCGGTAGGGCTGACCGCCGGCCTGCGCGCTCCACTGCTCGGCGAGGTCGGCATTTCCGCTGAGGGAGGTCATCGACTCGATCGAGGAGGGAGTCTGGGCAATGGCCTCGATGGTCGCCGACACCGTGACCGTCTCACCGGTGGTCACGTCGCTCACGGTGACCTGGGCCGACTCGCCATCGGTGAGGGGGAAGGCCGTGCTGAAGGGCACCCAGGCGATGAGGGCGAGCGGGGCCGACGCGCTCGGGGTGGAGGTCATCCTGCCCAGGGTCGTCCCGGGCTCAACGCCTTCGCCTTGCGAGATGTAGATGGCGGCGAGTTCTCCGTCGACGGGGGCGAGCACGGGGACCGGCGCCGTGCCGTCGTACGGCGCGATGGTGGCGAGCTGGTCTCCCTTCTGCACCTCCTTGAGCACGCCGATGTCTGAGGCCACCGATTCTGTGTCGCCGGTCAGCACTCCGGCCACGGTGGCGGTGATGTCGTAGGAGTACGCGTAGGGGCTCACGACGCCGGTCGCGGTCTTCTGCTGCGGGATGGTGGCGACGATCGACCAGATGAGGACAGCGACGACGACCCCGGCGATGGCCCACAGGGCCCACCACCCTCGTGGATTGGTGGTGGCGATGATGCCGTCGAGGCTCTCGGGGCTGTTCGCACGGGGCGCCCCGTGCTGGGGCGCCGACGGAGTCGCGGGGGACGGGGTCGCGGGGGACGGGTTCATCGTTTCTCCTCTACCCGCGAGCCCAGAAGGCCGCGCTGTACTTGGTCTGGTGCACCGGCGCTGAGCCGGCGTGTGCGAAGAGGTAGTTGGCCGGGAAGATCACCATGCGTCCCTCGCGCGCCTGGACGTCGTGTCCATAGTGGACGAACGATGTAGCACCGCCGTCCTCGATCGTGTTCAGGTAGACGACCGCGGAGAACACCCGATCCGATCCCCGGAAGTAGTCCGGATGGGTTCCGAAGTGCTGGCCGGGGAGGTACCGGTTGACGATCGCCTCCTCGTATCCGTACACGGGCACACCGTAGAGGAAGGCGTAGTTGTCCATGAGCCGGTGCGCGGTCTGGATGAACTCGTCGACGAAGGCGGGACGGCCCTCGGCGTGCGTCGGAAGGGTCACCGTGTCGCTCGTCCGATAGTCGGCCTCGGGGCGGGTCGCGTTCACCTGCGAGCGGGCCCAGGCACTCTGCCCGTCGAGGTAGTCGATCAGGTCGCTGCATCGATCCCAGGCACCCTCGATGACTTCGATGCCGCGGGGCGTCTCGGTGCTCATTCAGGGTCCTGTTCCATGGATGGGGCAGCCAACGGCCGCTGGGGGCATCATGCCGGTTCGGCGGGAGTGCCCGTCACCGATTTCCTGAGGGATCTCCCGAGGGCCCCGTCCTAGCGGGAACGTGGAGTTGTTGCTACGTTGTGCCAGCACGCTCCGTGGCTCGTTGAGTTGTGGACCGTGTCGGCCCCGTCGGGGATCCGATTCGAGCGTTATCCACCGCCGTCCTTGACGGCTCTTCCTTAGGGAGTCCCCATGAGCGCCACCTTCCAGGAGACGGCAGCCGCACTCGCGAACGATCCCGAGCTGCGCGCCAAGGTCCTCGCCGCCACCACCGCCGACGAGCGCGCTGCGATTCTGCGCGAGGCCGGCGTCGCCGTGCCCAGCCACGACGATGTCAACTCGCACACCGACAACACCCTCGCGGGCGTGGCCGGTGGCGGCACGACGTCCGAGGTCGCCGCGGCTGCTCCCGCAGCAGCGGGCGCAGCAGGCGCCGCCTGATCTCTCCCGCTCCACCCCGGGCTGTGTGCCGGACGCGACGCGTCCGGCACACAGCCCGGATCTTTCCCGCCCCCGATGTGGCCACGCTAGGCCCAGGAGACTGACGTGACCTCACTCGACCTGACCGGCGTGCTGCGCCCGGGTGACCCGGAGGTCCCCCGAGGCCTCGCGACGGAGTCCGGCCTGCGGACGAGGTCAGCGGGGGAGCTCAAGGAGGCGCTGATCCCGCACATGGCCGACTACGGCATCACGCGGGTGGCCCACCTCACGGGGTTCGACTTCCTCGGGCTCCCGGTCCACATGGCCATGAAGCCTCAGGGTCTCTCCCTCTCCAGTGGGAGCGGCAAGGGCACGACCCCGGAGGCCAGTTGGGTCAGTGCCTTCATGGAGTGCTCGGAGCAGGCCGTCTGGGAGAACCTCCAGCTGGAGACCATCGAGGCGACCGAGCACATGCTGGAGCGGATGAACCTGACCTTCGTTCGGGGCGACGAGCTCGCCCAGCTCAAGGGAGCCATCTGGAACGATCGGGTCATCGTGCCGTGGGTCCCCGGCTGGGACATCGTCGCTGGCGAGGAGGTCCTCGTCCCCTCCCCGCTCGTCGATGTCACCGCTCCTAGCCACACGGTCACGCGTCCCTTCGTCTCCGGTTCGAACGGCCTGGCCAGCGGAGCGCACGTGCTCGAGGCCACCCTCTCCGGCCTGCAGGAGGTCATCGAGCGCGACGGCATGACGCTGAACACCCTCGTCACGCGCCGACCACGCCTCAATGCCGACGCCCTGTTGGCGGAGCAGGCACCGGAAGTGTTCGAGCGGATCGAGAGATCCGGTATGTCGGTGCGCGTCCTCGATGCGACGTGCGATGACGTGGGCGTGCCCATCGTCGTGGCGTACCTCTACGACGTCCCCGGGGGGCGCACGGGGGTCTTCAAGGGTGCCGGCGCGGGAACGAGCGCTCGCACGGCGATGGTCCGTGCCGTGACGGAGGCAGCGCAGGCGCGCTGCCTGATCGTGGCCGGCGCGAGGGACGATCAGTTCGAGAGCCAGCGGCGTGCGGCCCAGCGATCCACGTCCTTCCCGAGTGCGGAGAACTCGGACGTCTACACCGGCGGACTCGATGCCGGCACCGGCTCCGTCGTCGGCGACCTCGCCTGGCTGGTCGATCGCGTGGTCGCGGCCGGCTTCCCGCGCGTCATCGTGATCCGCCACACCGAGCCGGACGAGCCGGTCCAGGTCGTCCGCGTCATCGTCCCCGGCCTCGAGGGCTACCCCTTCGGCTACGCCCAGACAGGGCCCCGTGCGGCTGCTTGGGCGAAGCGGCACGAAGAGGTGGCGTGATGACTGGCCCCGACATTGCCTTCCTCGGCCCGTCGCTGCGGCAGTCCGAGGCCCGTGCCCTCTACCCCGATCTCGTCGTCCTGCCGCCTGCCGCGATGGGCGATGTTCTGGGTGCCGTCAATCGTCATCGCCCACACGCGGTCGCACTCATCGACGGCACCTTCCTCACCAATATGTCCGTGTACCACAAGGAACTGCTCTATGCGATGGAGCAGGGCGTCTGGGTTCTCGGCGGCAGCAGCATGGGAGCGCTGCGCGCTGCCGAGTGCGATCAGTACGGGATGATCGGCGTCGGCGGCATCTACGAGCGCTTCGCGTCAGGAGAGCTCGAGGATGACGACGAAGTCGCACTCACCCACGCCGACAGGACTCTGGAGTACCAGCCGGTCTCGGACGCCCTGGTCACGATCCGCGCGGGTATCGCGGGCGCCGAGGCGGCCGGACTCCTGACTCCGGACGAGGCGAGCGAGCTCATCGCACGACAGAAGGCGCGCTGGTTCCCGGACCGCCGCCTGAGCCTCGTCAGTCGTGATGCGGAGGAGATCGGGGTCGACCCCGATCGGTGCCGGGCCATCCACGAGTTCATGCGCAACGACGTCGTCGATCCCAAGCGTGAAGACGCTCTCGCGGTCCTGGCCCGCATGGCTGAGCTCCCTGCTGAGCCGGCGCCCGTGGAGGAGCGTGTCACGACCGTCATGTCCGGCGTCTTCGCCGCCCTGTTGGCCCGGGACGTCGCCGTCGAGGCCCACGATGGACTCGAGGTCAGCTTCGACGAGATGCGTCGGTATGCGGTGCTCCATGACAGCGAGTACGAGACCTTCCTTCGTCGCGCCCGCCAGAGCCAGGTGCTCGCGGGCCTGTCCTTCCAACTGGGCGGGCCGCCCTCGCCGGAGGAGGAGCTGGCGGCTCGTCAGCAGGTGGCGGCACGGGTCGGGGTGCCGGTCGAGGAGGTCGATGCCTGGGCACGCAGTCAGGATCTCGACGAGCGCGGCCTTCGGTTCCTCATCCGCGTCGAGGCATTGACACTTCGGGTTGAGCGGAGCTGGCTCGGCCGCGCCCGCATCGGCCTGATCACGCAGCCGATGCTCAATGAGTACCGCTTGGCCGGCCGCTACGACGAGCTCAAGAGCGCAGCCGCCCTGCAGCACTCCGCGGCAGCGACCGTCCACTTCGACCAGAGCCCGTCACCGATGACGGTCCTGCGCACACTCGCCGCTCTGGGCTGGAACTTCCCGCCCAACATCGTCGAGTACCTCGACGAGCACGATCTCGGCGAGCTCGGTGAGCTGATGGACACGGCAGAGACGTCGGTGCGCGCGCACTATGCCCTGTTCGGGCTGCCCCTCGTGGAGTCCGAGGGCGAGGAGGCATCCATCTTCGATGCGTCCGAGCCCATGATGACGCGCGGCAGCTGATCCGAGCCGGCGGACTATTGCCCCTCCACCTCGGTGTGCAGCGCAAGGATGCTGCCCCACAGATCCCGCATCATCGCGAGGGTCGTGACGTCGATGCGCTCATCATCGCCATGCATCATCGTCGAGACCTCGCCCATGGGGAAGTCGCGGCTCAGCAGGCCGACTCCGTAGGCGGTGGCGCCGAGCTCGCGGAAGAAGCGGGCATCGGTGGCACCGGCGTTCACGGTGGGCTGCAGTCGGGCTCGGGGGAGCTGTTCCTGCGTCGCCGTCTCGACGATCCGCCACAGGTCGGAGTGCGGTGCGGTCGTCGTGGCGGGGCCGCCAGCACGTACGTCAAGGATGACGTCGGCAGGCATGTCAGCCAGAGCACTTCGGATGAATGAGATCACATCCGCACGCGTCTGGCCGGGGACGGTTCGCACCTGCACCTCCACCCGGGCTTGATCGGGGACGGTGTTCCATGTGCCGTTGCTGGTGATCGAGGTGACGGCGAGCGTCATTCTGGTCGCAGCGCGGACAAGGCGGGCAGCCGTCTCGGGAAGCCGCGACACCACGGCGTCGACGCGGGTCGGATCGGTCAGGGCATCGCGCGCCCGCTCGTTCCATCCCTCCTCCACGAACCACCGCCACGGGTCGGAGATGATGACGTCGGCCCGTGCATCCGTCAGGCGCATGCACACCTCGGCGGCCAGGCCGAGGGCGTCCTCACGGCCGTGATTCAGCGCCGCATGTCGGGGAGTGCCCTGCACCGTGATCTCCAGGAGCCAGACACCTCGGTCCGAGACCGATGCCGCCACCTGATCGCCCTCTGGTCCGGGGACGACGCTTCCGCCACCCTCGGTCACCACCCAGTCCGCGCGGATCAGTTCGGGTCGATGGTCCAGCAACCACCTCGTCCCGAGACGGCTCAGCATCTCCTCATCCGCGACGGCCGCGAGGATCACGTCGCCCCGGAGGCGGCGTCCGGACCGGGCGTGATCGCGCACAGCGAGGGCCATCGTGGCGGCATAGCCGAGCATGTCGAGTGCGCCGCGTCCCCAGACGAACCCGTCGACGAGCTCTCCCCCGAAGGGGTCGCGGGTCCAGCGCGTGCGGGTCACCGGCACCACATCGGTGTGGGCCAGGAGCAGGAGTGCCGGCGCTGCGGGATCGGTGCCGGGCAGTCGGGCCACGAGGTTCCGGCGCGTCGGCTCCGCGTCCACCACCTCGATGTCGGCACCGCATCCGTCGAGGACGGCATGCAGGGCGTCAGCATTCGGCTCCTCACCGACCACCTGTCGGCCGTCGTTCACGCAGCCGTGCCGGATCAGAGCCTGAAGGAGTTCGACCTCCTCCGTCATGGTCGGCCTCCTCCGGCAGATGTTCGATGGATCATAGACTCACGACCATCGACGTCCGTCGGCTCGCAATGGCAGCGGAAACGAACGAAAGCGGTGGTGATGGAGCAGCCGGGCGCAGGGACGGTCTCGCCGCTGGCTGATGACGATCCGGTGTCGATCGATCGGTATGAACTCCTCGGTCGCCTGGGACAGGGGGGATTCGGCACCGTCTATCTGGCTCGCGACGCGGAAAGGATCGTCGCCCTGAAGGCCCTTCGCCTGGACCGGGAGCACGATCCGATGCGGCTGCGCGGCTTCGAGTCGGAGGTGAACGTCCTCAAGGTTGCTCCCGCAGATGCCGTGGCCGTCCTCCTCGACGCCGACCTGGAGTCATCTCGTCCCTACCTGGTCATGGAGTACCTCAACGGACCGACCCTGCGCGACCACGTTGATGAGCATGGCCCCTACTCGGGCGAGCAGTTGCGCGACCTTGCCACGGCGCTGGCCGGCACCGTCAACCTGCTGCATCAGGCAGGCGTGGTCCACCGGGACATCAAGCCCCGCAACATCCTGCTGGTGGATCGCCCTCGCCTCGTGGACTTCGGCAATGCCGACTGCGGTCCTGACATCTGGCAGGCCCCCTCGGGCGCACTCTTCGGCAGCACCAAGTGGATGGCGCACGAGCAGGTCATGGGTCTTCCCGTCGGTGCGTGGACGGATGTCCATGCGTGGGCGCTCTCGCTCGCGTTCGCTGCGACGGGTGAGCCGCCGTTCCAGGCGCAGTCGGTGCCGGCCATGGTCCTGCGTGT
This sequence comes from Actinomycetota bacterium, assembly GCA_003456155.1. GTDB lineage: Bacteria > Actinomycetota > Actinomycetes > S36-B12 > S36-B12 > UBA10649. Next base: position 14,864 of record DMPC01000179.1, read on the forward strand.
CATCACGGTCGACCCGACGATCCCCGACACCGTCGATCCGGTCCTCGCCGAGATCCTCCGCGCCTGCCTCGCCAAGCAGTCCGGTGATCGGCCCACGATGGCCGAGGTGGTTGCCGCACTGGACTAGTGCCGGCGTGGCTTGACTCGGCCGCAGGAGGGGGCGAGCATCGGGGTGGATGAGGTGACGGACGCGAGGAGCGGGCCATGGATGACACGACCAAGAAGAAGCTCAAGG
>DMPC01000023.1:0-4826 GCA_003456155.1 Actinomycetota bacterium
GTGGATGACCTCGCACCCCTGGGACTGCAGGATCCGGCGCATGATGTTGATCAACGCGTCGTGGCCGTCGAACAGGCTCGCGGCGGTGACGAACCGGACGGGGTTCCGCGGAGGGGTCTCCTGCGTCACGACTGCTCCTCGCCGATAGGCGGGCGTGGCACGCCCTTGTCCGTTGGAAGACTGATATTAGGATATCAATGCTTTGGGTCGGCGCGAACTGCAGTATGCCCCATTTGGGCTGATATCGGCCGAGGGTCAGTGGATCAGGGCCTGGGCGAGATTCCCGGCGGTCGAGCGGAAGTGGGCGGGCCCCAGGGTGCGATAGCTGGGATCGAGCTCCAGCCGGCTGCGCGACACGATCTCCAGGAGAGTGATCAGGCCCAGCCCCGCAATGGCCACCCGGATCCGGTCCTGCTCCGGGGAGATCTCCCGGAACATCTTCGAGGCCCGACGCGCCAGTTCGTTCCGGGTACGACGACGCAGCGTCTCGCAGGCACTGGTGGCACCAACCGAGGTGACGAAGTAGACGCGCGCCGGACGCTCGTTCTCCTCAACCCAGGACAGCACGGTGTCCACGCAGTCCGGAAGCTCGGCCGGGCTGTGCACCTCGGCCATCGCCTCGGTGACCGCGATGGACCACCGGTCCGCGAAGGACCCCACGATCTCGTCGAGGATCTCGTCCTTGCTGGTGAAGTGATAGTAGAAGGCGGCGGGGGTCATCCCGCAATGGGAGGCGATGTCGGACACCGCAATCTCGTCCGGGGGCTGGATCGACAGCAGGTCGACTGCTGACTCGAGGATCTCGTGCCGACGTGAGGGCCGGTTGGCGGGACGGCTCGCACGGGTCTTTGGCATGATCGGGCGATCCTCCCACAAGCGCTGCGGAGGAGGCGGGGAATCAGCGGGGCGCCCGCTGGTCGGAGGCGGAGGGTTCCAGTGACGGAGACACCGGAGGATGTCGCCTCCTCCAGCCGTCCGGCTCATCGCCCGTCGCGGCGCAGCGAGATCGTCATGGCCGCCACCCATGTCTTCTCCCGCCTCACCTATGCGGAGGCGACCGTCGAGGACATCGCCCAGGAGTGCGGTGTCGCCCCGACGGCGGTCTACTACCACTTCGGCGGCAAGGAGGAGCTGTTCGACCAGGCGTTCGAGTCCTGCCTGCTGGGCTTCTCGGCGATGGTCGACTCCGTCCGGGCAACAGCCGACAACCTCGACGAGGATGTCCTGCGCGAGGTGATCTACGCCGGCTGGGCCTGGTGGCGCACGCACCCGGTCGAGGCGCGCTTCCTCACCCTGCACCTCAATGGAGCGACCCCGGCGTCCCGGCGGATGTACCAGGACTGGCAGGAGCGGCACGCCCAGCGCGCCTTTGACTACCTGCCCGAGGACGAACGTCCGCCACGCAGCTCACGCAAGGCGCGCGAGCAGTACGCCGTTCGACTGCTGGGCTTCCACTTCCTGAGCGCGCTGCTCCCCGTGTCGCAGACGGCATGGCTCGAGGGCTCGCTGAGCCGCCTGCCCGTGGCGAAGGTCGAGGCCGTCCTCGCGGACATCCTCGTGCCGATCATGAGGGAAGTCGGACCGGCCGATCCCGCTTGAGCTCCCAGAGCGCAATCGACCGCAGGTGGACCTGATCCGGCCCGTCGAAGATCTTCAGCGCCCGCTGCCATCCGTACATCCGGGCCAGGGGGACGTCATCGCAGATCCCGAGGCCGCCGTGCACCTGAATCGCCCGATCGATGATCTTGCAGGCGATCCGAGGAGCCGTGACCTTGATCGCAGCGATCTCCGTCTTGGCGTACTTGGCATTGCCCTGGTCGATCATCCAGGCCGCCTTCAAGGTGAGCAGGCGTGCCTGTTCGATCTCGATGCGTGACTCGGCGATCCATTCCTGGATGGAGCCCTGATCCGAGAGCGGGCCGCCGAAGGCGACGCGGCTCTTGGCTCGCTCGACCATCATCTGCAGGGCGCGCTCGGCAGCGCCGATGGAGCGCATGCAGTGATGGATGCGGCCGGGGCCGAGGCGCGCCTGCGCGATCATGAAGCCGTCACCCTCCTCGGCGAGGATGTTGCTCACCGGGACCCGCACGTCGCGGAACTCGATCCATGCGTGACCGTGCTGATCCTGGCGGCCGAAGACGGGAAGGGATCGGACGATCTCGACACCGGGGGTGTCGATCGGAACGAGCACCATCGACTGCTGTCGATGCGTGGCTGCCGTGGGATCGGTCTTCCCCATCACGATGAGGATCCGGCAGCGGGGATCCATCGCACCGGAGGTCCACCACTTGGTGCCGTTGATGACGTACTCATCGCCCTCGCGGACGATGGAGCACTCGATGTTCGTGGCATCGCTCGAGGCGACGTATGGCTCCGTCATGGCGAATCCGGATCTGATGGTGCCGTCCAGCAGGGGATCAAGCCACTGCTTCTTCTGCTCGTCGGTCCCGAACAGGTGGATCGTCTCCATGTTGCCGGTGTCGGGAGCCTGGCAGTTGATCGCCTCGGGATAGATGTCGACGCTCCAGCCGGAGATCTCCGCCAGTTGGGCGTACTCGACGTTGGAGAGTCCACTGAGTGAGGGGAGGAAGAGGTTCCACAGTCCCTGCGCACGCGCCTCGACCTTGAGCTCCTCGACGATCGGGGGAAGCGTGTAGTCATCGGGCCCGACGGCGGCGCGGTAGGCGTCGTAGACGGCCTCCGCGGGCAGCACGCGGTCATTGAGGAAGTCCCACATCCGGGCGGACATCTCCTGGACACGGGCGCTGGGGGTGAAGTCCATCGTGACTCCGAACTTGAGAAGGCGGCGAACCGAGGCTTTCTTGACTCACACTTTAGTAACCGCGATATCCTCGCGCCACGTCTGTGCCGGGCGCAACCCGGCCGACCCACGCGCGATGTGAGGACCCTACGTGCCCGACCTGCCCCTTGGCCCCCTGAACGACGTCCGTGATCTCGATCCCGGCGGCGTGGCCCTCGTCGACGCGCTCGGTGAGCGCACGTGGGGCCAGGCGGTGGCGGAGATCGAGGCGGCCGCTGCGCAGATGCTGGCGGCAGCCCCGGACCCGGATCAGCGATGGGGCATCCTCGGTGACAACGCCGCACCCACGCTGCTGGCCCATGCTGCCGGGCTCCTCGCCGGGGTCGGCACGGTCGCGGTCTCCCGGCAGCTGACCCTCCCGGAGCTCACCGATCAGGTGGAGGACGCGGGCATGGTCGCCCTCATCGCGGGCCCCGGCGGGGCCGCCAGTGCGGTCGCGGCCCTCGAGGCCGGGCTGGTCGCCACTGTCGTCCTCCACTCGGGTGCCACCTCGCCGTCGACGTCTCCCGGCATCGTGATGTGGGAGGACTGGATCGCCGCAGCCCCGGCCGACCAGGACTTCCCCGATCGGCCTGCCCGGCCAGGGATGGTCTACACATCCGGCACCACAGGGCGGGCTCGCGGCACGGCGACCCGATGGGTGCTCGCTCCGGTGACGACGCACCGGGAGTACCTGGACCGTCTCCGCGAGCGGGCGCAGTTCCCCGAGGGCCCGCACATCGTTGTCGGGCCCCTGCAGCACAACGGACCGCTCACCGCTGTCCGGCACCTGCTCCTCGGTCGGCCGGTCATCATCGTCCAGCGGTTCGACGCGGAGGACGTGCTGCGGCTCATCGAACGCTACGGCGTGACGTCGTCCGTCATGGTGCCGACGCACTTCCAGCGTCTCCTGGCCGTGGACGCCGAAACGCGTGCGTCCTTCGATGTGAGCAGTGTCGCCCTGGTCGCGCATACCGGTTCTGCCTGCCCGCCCGAGGTGAAGCGGGCCATGATCGACTGGTTCGGCCCCGTCCTCATCGAGTCCTACGGCGGCTCGGAGTCCGGCACCCTATGCCGCATCGCGTCGCCCGAGTGGCTGGAGCATCCGGGCTCGGTCGGCCGTGCCGTCGATCCGTTCCGCGTGATCGTCGTCGACGAGGCGGGTCAGGAGCTGGGCCCGGGCGAGACCGGCATCCTCGCGTTCGAGGCTCCCGAGGGATTCGGGCCCACGTACCACCAGGACCCGGAGAAGACGGCCAAGGCATACGTGCGCCCGGGTGCGTTCACGTTGGGCGACATGGGGCATGTCGACGAGAACGGCTTCATCTTCATCACCGATCGCCTCTCGGACATGGTGGTGTCCGGGGGCGTCAATCTGTACCCGTCCGAGGCCGAGAACGCGCTGCGGCAGCACCCGGCTGTGGCCGACGTCGCCGTGATCGGTATTCCTCATCCGGATCTCGGCGAGCAGCTGCTGGCTCTCGTTGTCCCCTCGGATCCTGCATCCGCTCCGGATGCGGCCGAACTGGAGGCCTTCTGCCGGCCGCTGATCTCCGCCTACAAGATCCCTCGGGCATACGAGCTCATCGACGTGCTGCCTCGCAACGAGATGCAGAAGGTCGACAAGAAGGCACTTCGTCGTCCCTACTGGGACTCCGAGCGCACCATCGGCGGCTGAAGGAGAATGACGATGCGTGTCGGCCTTGCGCTTCCCCAGCTCGGACCTCAGGCGAATGCCCGCGCCGTGCGTGGCTTCGCCGAGCGGGCGGAGGAGCTCGGATTCGGCCACCTCTTCGTCCAGCAGCATCTGTTCTATCCGCACGAGGTGGTCTCGGGGTACTCCGCCCGCCCCGGCCTCGCGGTGCCTGATGCGTACCGATCCGTGCTCCAGCCGCTGGAGGAGCTCGCGGTGGTCGCCGGCTGGACCGAGCGCATCCTGCTCGGCACCAGCATCCTGGTCGCGGGTTATCACCGACCGGTCGATCTCGCCCAGCGCATCAGCACGCTCGACGTCCTCTCCGGCGGC
>DMPC01000023.1:5090-6841 GCA_003456155.1 Actinomycetota bacterium
GCGGACGAGATGATCGACGCGCTCAAGGCCTGCTGGTCGGCGGACCCGGTCCGCTTCGACGGGGAGTTCTTCACCATCCCGACGTCCGACGTCGACCCCAAGCCCCTGCAACGCCCCCATCCCCCCTTGATGGCGGGCATGCGCTCCGAGGCGGGACTACGCCGCACGGCTGAGAAGTTCGACTGGTGGAACCCGGCGTCAGGCACGCTCGAGCAGCACCTGGAGACCATGCAGCAGCTCGCGGCCATGCGTCCGGCCGACCTCGCGCCGCTCAAGATGTGCTGGAACCTGTTCACGGTCCCTCCGGTCATCGTCGCCAATCTGCAGCCGCTCAGCGTCGACGAGCTCTGTGAGCAGGTCGCGGCGGCGGCCGCTGCGGGAGTGGACGCTGTATCCGTCGATGCGAACTTCGACCCATCCATCCTCTCGCCGGACGACTGGGCCGCCGAGCCGGATCGTCTGGCTCCCCTGATCGACGCCGCCAAGGGCTAGGCCCCCGACGCTGCGTCCGTCCTTGACCGGGATCGCCCGATCCCGGCTCATCGCCTGACACAGCAAAGACTGAAGGAGCGTGTATGGATCGCCTCGAGGATCGCGCCGCGATCGAGCAGCAGATGTTCACCTACGCCCGAGCCACCGACTGGCTGGAGCCGGAGAACCACAGACTGGTGTTCGCCGATGACTCCGTGTTCGCCTCTCCCCACAGCGGTGATCTGCACGGGCCCGATGCGATCGTGGAGTGGATGACGCGGGTGCTCCAGCCCTTCGAGGCGACCCAGCACCTCATCGGCAACATCACGATCACCTTCACGGGCGACGACACCGCCGACGCCGTCAGCTACGTCCAGGCCTGGCATCGGTATCGCGACCGGGAGAAGCCCGACATGATCCTGTGGGGCGAGTACCACGATCGCTGGGAGCGGATCGATGGCGTGTGGCGTATCCGCGAGCGCCGCGTCAGGGAGGCTGGCTTCCAGCCCCCGCGCGAGGGCGGTGTGCTCAACCCCCGACGGGCGAAGGGCTGATCAGGCCGGCAGGCTCGGGCAGCAGGAGAGTGCGAAGCTCGTCGACTCTGCTCACCACGTGCGTCGCGCCCGCCTCGTCGAGCTCACCGGGCGTTGCATAGCCCCACCTCACGAGAATGCTGTCCGCGCCGTGGGCCCGTGCCGCCCGCTCATCCAGTGCGCGGTCGCCGACCAGGACGATCCGATGCAGCGAGCTCTCTGCGTTGATCTGCTCGAGGGTATGGGCGAGCACGTCTACCTTGTCCTGTCGGGATCCATCGACGTGAGAGCCCCCGACGAACGTGAAGTACTGCAGCAGGTCCGCATGCTCGAGGACGCGGGTCGCGGACTCATCAGGCTTGGCGGTCGCAAGCGCCAGGCGGATGCCTGCGGCGCTGAGGTCGCCAATCAGTTCCGTCATCCCCGGATAGACGTCGAACTCGTACTCTGCTCCGTGGAAGTAGACCTCGCAGTAGAGCTCGAAGAAGCGCTGCTCGTCCGCAGGGTCGGTCAGCCCGAACACGCGAGGCAGGACATCCGCCAGAGGGGGGCCCATGAACTCCTCGAGGTCGGCCTGCGTGGGCACGATGCCGAACCCTGTCGTGATCGCATGGCGCAGGGCGGACTGAATCCCCGGCGCGGAATCGACGATGGTGCCGTCGAGGTCGAGCAGGACCACGTCGTACGGAGTCATCACGCCCGCAGGTGTGTCGGCGTCGTGACTCCGGGGCTCGCTGCGCTCCCTCC
>DMPC01000198.1:0-1105 GCA_003456155.1 Actinomycetota bacterium
CTGGCGGCGGGCGCCCTCGACGACGCCTCGCGCATCCCCGAGAGCGCACGCTGGGCCGCTCCTGACGAACGCGACGACGCGCACCGGCGATTCTCCGCGACCCTCACGGCTTACCGCGACCTCGATCAAGCCCATGCAATGACCCAACGCCGGGACCGGCTCCGGATCGAGGTTCGCGGATCCGGTCGACTCGCGGACGAGGTCGCAGCCGCGCTGCACGCCGGCGGCATCACCATCGTCGCATCGCAGCCGGACCTCATCGTCCTGGCCGATGCGCCGCATCCTGACGTGCCGGCGCATCGTGCCGAGGAGCCGCTGATGCGACCGCACCTGCACGTCGGGGCCGTGAATGATCGGGCAACGGTCGGTCCGCTGGTGGTGCCGCGGGTGACCAGCTGCCTGCGGTGCCGACACCTGCACCGAACCGACCAGGACCCGGCGTGGCCACTGCTCAGCGTCCAGTGGGCACAGTGGCTCGGGTCACTGCCCGTGGCTCCCGTCGATCCGCTCCTCGCCCGGGTCTCAGCCGACTGGGCGGGCCTCCTCGTCCGCGCGTGGGCCGACCTGCCCGACGATCCCCAGGCCTGGGCAGACCTCGCGGTCGACCTGCGACTGCCCCTGGGCGTCCCGCACGTGCGACCGTGCCCCCCTCATCCCCTGTGCGGATGCCGGTGGATCACGCCCTGAAGCGGGACGGATGCCGCCCGGTCAGGACCCCTGCCCTTCTGCGCAACCGTGGCGGCTGGGTGACAATGGCGGCATGCCCGAGATCCCACGCAACGCGCTGACCCGGAGCGTGAAGATCGCCGCCCTGCCCGCCGCCCACGCCGGTCGGGCCGCGTGGGGGTTTGGCAAGCGGATCGGCGGCAAGCCCGCCGAACTCGTCACCGCGGAACTGCAGGCGCGTACGGCCGAGCAGATGTTCAGCGTGCTGGGCGAGCTCAAGGGCGGCGCCATGAAGGTCGGCCAGGCCATGAGCATCTTCGAGGCAGCGATGCCCGAGGAGGTCGCGGGCCCCTATCGGGCCGCACTGACCAAGCTCCAGGAGTCCGCGCCTCCGCTGCCGGCGGCGTCGATCCACGCGATCCTCGACGACGAGCTCGGG
>DMPC01000198.1:1384-1956 GCA_003456155.1 Actinomycetota bacterium
AAGGTCCAGTACCCGGGCGCCGAGAAGGCCTTCATCTCCGACCTCAACCAGATGACCCGCATGGGTCGCCTCTTCGCCTCCTGGGTGCCGGGGATGGATATCAAGCCGCTGCTCGAGGAGCTCAAGGCGCGGGCGATCGAGGAGCTCGACTACCTGAGGGAGTCCCGCAACCAGCGTGCCTTCGCCGCAGCCTTCGAAGGTGACGACGAGTTCGTCGTGCCGCACGTCCTCGCCGCGGCCCCGCATGTGCTCATCTCCGAGTGGGTGGACGGCCGACCGCTCTCCGCGATCATCGCCGACGGCACGCGAGAGGAGCGTGATCGCGCCGGGCTGCTCTACATGCGCTTCCTGCTCGCCGGACCCGCGCGCGCGGGCCTCCTGCACTCCGATCCGCACCCGGGAAACTTCCGCATCACCCCGGACGGGCGCTTCTGCATCCTCGACTTCGGGGCCGTCGCCGAATTGCCCGAGGGCCTACCGACCGCGATGGGCACCTTGCTGCGCATCGCGATGACCGGTGACGCGGAGAAGGTGGCCGAGGGTCTGCGTCAGGAGGGCTTCATCCTGCCCAA
>DMPC01000198.1:2237-5031 GCA_003456155.1 Actinomycetota bacterium
GGGCAGTTCGCCCGGATGAACGATGTGAAGAATCCGGACTTCACGATGGCACTCAAGCTCAACCTGCCGCCCTCCTACGCCCTGATCCATCGCGTCTGGCTGGGCTGCATCGCGGTGCTGTGCCAGTTGGATGCCAACGTTGCGATGCGGCAGGAGCTGTGCGACTGGGTTCCGGGCTTCGTCGAGGACTGACGAGAGGCCAGCAGGCCGCGCCGGGCTAGCGTCGACCGGCCACCAGGCTCAGCACCTGCGGACCGTAGGCCGCAAGCTTCATCGGACCGATACCCGGAATCTGCTCGAGGTCGGACTCGGACTGCGGCTGCTGCTCGGCGATGGCCATCAAGGTGGCATCGGTGAAGACGACATACGCCGGGACGGACTTCTCCCGCGAGGTCTCCAGGCGCCAGGCCCGCAACGCCTCCAACAGCTCCTCATCGAGGTCGACGGGGCACGCCTGGCATCGACCCAACGTCCGCTCCTGCCCCGTGACGAGGGCCTTGCGGCAGATGCGGCAGCGCGCGGGCCCCTTGCGGCCCTTCTCCCGACGAACCCTTCCCGAGCCCGCTGAGATGCTGCCGCGCTCGGGCGCCGCGGGCGCGGACGTCCCGTCGATCGTGCCGAGCACGAAAGGGCTGATCGAGCGCACGGCCCGACCGCCGGGCTGGCGGGCGGCCGCCCAGGACAGATGGAGGTGATCGGCCGCCCGGGTGACCGCGACGTAGGTGAGCCGGCGTTCCTCCTCCACCTGCTCCGGGGTCTCGGCGTACTGCAGCGGCAGGAGTCCGTCACTGCACCCCACGACGCACACGACCCGCCACTCCAGGCCCTTCGCGGAGTGGATCGAGGCCAGGGTCACGCCATCGGCGACCGGGGCATGCTGGGCCTCCGCGCGAGCATCGAGCTCGACGACGAAGGCGCTCAAGGAATCGCCCAGCGCCTCCGCCAGTTCGTCGGCCAGGGTCGCGAGGGCCGCGAGGGACTCCCAGCGCTCGCGGACCGCACCCGCCGTGCGAGGCGCCTCCGCCGACCAGCCGGCAGTGGTGAGCACGGCACGCACCTCCTCACCCAGTGATCCCTGCGCACCGCCCGCCCGCGCTGCACCGCGGATTCTCGTGACGGCCTCACGAACCTCCGGTCGGTCGAAGAAGCGCTCGGTGCCCCGCAGGACGACGGGGATCCCTGCCTCGGCGAAGGCCTCCTCCAACTCGGCCGACTGGGCATTGATCCGGAAGAGCACGGCGATGTCCCGTGCCGGGATGCCGTCCTGCAGGTGCCGACGGACCCGGCGGACGACGCCGGCGGCCTCGTCGACGTCATCGTCATAGGCGTCGACCGTGGGAGCAGGGCCGTCGGGACGGGCCGATCGCAGGACGAGGGAAGACGGAGACGACGGAGCACGGGCGATGACGGCGTTCGCCAGCACGACGATCGGCGGGGTGCATCGGTAGCAGCGCACGAGTCGCACCTCGGTGGCGTCCGGATGGCGTCGACCGAAACCGGTCAGGTAGTCGGGCGTGGCCCCGGTGAAGGTGTAGATGGTCTGGTTGGCGTCACCGACCACGCACACGTCATCGCGGTCGCCCAGCCACAGGTCGAGCAGTCGCTGCTGGAGCGGATTGACGTCCTGGTACTCGTCGACCGTGAACCAGCGGTATGTACCGCGCACCTCATCGGCGATGTCGGGACGCTCATCGAGCGCTCCTGCCGTGACCAGGAGGATGTCCTCGAAGTCGAGCACGCCGCGTCGGGTCTTGGCCTCCTCGTAAGCGCGCTGCACCTCGGCGACCTGTGCGGCATCGAAGGTGAGCGTGCGGCGCACCTGCGCGGCCCGGACGCCGATGCTCTCGCCGGTCAGGAAGTTCACCTTCGCCCACTCGAGGTCGCCGGAGAGGTCGCGGATCGTCGCGGTGTCGGTGGGCAGCGCGCAGCGACTGGCCGCCTCGGCCACCAGGCGGGCCTTGGCCGGCAGAACCTCGGGGAACTCCCCCCCACTGAGCCGTGGCCAGAAGTAGCGCAGTTGACGGAGCGCCGCAGAGTGGAAGGTGCGCACCTGCGCACCCTCGACGCCGAGGGAGCGCAGTCGCGACCGCATCTCTCCGGCCGCACGGGTCGTGAAGGTGACGGCCAGTGTGCGTCGCGCCTCGTGCTCACCGGTCGACACTCCATGGGCGATGCGGTGCGTGATGGCGCGCGTCTTGCCGGTGCCGGCTCCGGCCAGCACGACGACCGGCCCGTGCAGCGCCTCCGCGACGGCACGCTGCTCGTCGTCGAGACCCGCGAGCGCGTCGATCGTCATGGGGCGATGCTGTCACGGCCCCCTGACGGACGGCAGGGGGACGGTCACGCTGCGCGGGCCACCCCGGATCATTACGCTGCCCGCATGACCTCACTGCTCCCCCTGACGATGTACAGCACCGTGTGGTGCGGCTACTGCCAGCGCCTGAAGGCCCAGATGCAGCGCGAGGGGATCGAGTTCGTGGAGGTCGACATCGAGCATGACGACGTCGCGGCCGCGATGGTCGAGGACGTCAACGGCGGCAACCAGACGGTGCCGACGCTCCAGTTCCCGGACGGGTCGTTTGCGACGAACCCGTCGATCGGCCAGGTCAAGGAGCGGCTCGGCCTCACCTGACGGGCCATGCCTACCCCCGTCCATACGCAGGCGTCATTCCCGGGCCGCGTTGTGACGCCTGGGTATGGAATCGCCTAGCGCGGGACGCCGAGGGGGCGCGACCAGTCCCCCGGTAGCTCCCCGCCGTACCAGCGCTCGATGAGACGACGGGCGATGGAGATG
>DMPC01000198.1:5325-8266 GCA_003456155.1 Actinomycetota bacterium
GCGCGGGCGTGGTAGCCGAGCATCAGGGAGGCGGGGAAGGGCCACGGCTGACTGCCGAGGTACTCGACGTCATCCACGGCGCTGCCGATGACCACGCCGCTCTCCTCGAACACCTCCCGGCGCACGGCAGCCTCCGCCGACTCGCCGGGATCGACGAAGCCCGCCAGCGTGGAGAACCATCCGTCCTGCCAGCGCCCCTGCCGGCCGAGCAGGGCACGGTCATCCGCATCCCTGACCAGGACGATGACGGCCGGATCGGTGCGGGGAAAGTGCTGCGTGTCGCATGACGCGCAGGCGCGCGACCACCCGGCCTGACGCGACAGCGTGAGCGCGCCGCACCGGGGACACCGCTCATGCCCCCGGCGCCAGTTGTCGAGGGCGACCGCCGTGACGAGGAGCCCGGCATCACGGTCATCGAGGAGGGATCCCACCTCGCGGAGCTCGGCCCAGTCCTGGTGGCCATGGCATTCGCGATCAGGGGCGTGCTCCGCGAAGTAGGCAACGCCGTCCGGATCGATGCCGAGGAAGGTGACGTCCTCCGGCGGCGCATCCGTGTCGAGGATCGACCGCATCGCCAGCCGGACGGCCTGCCCGTCGCGGACCACCGGGGCCCCGCCCGCCTGGACGCACAGCAGGCGCGACTGCGGAGCCTCGCGCAGGTGACCGACCCACGCGTCGTCCGAACGGCGCTCGGCGACCCGGTCGACACCGGATCGAGCCAGCATGAGCGTGTCGAGGAGGGCCACGATCCGCGAGCCTAACGAGATCGCGGTGCCCGTGCGTGTCACGATGACGAGTCAACCCACCACCGTCATGGGAACACTGCGTGAACGTCTTCATCCGACAGCTCACGGGCATCCGCTTCATCGCGGCCGCCTGGGTCCTGCTCTACCACCTCCAGGGGCCGCTCAATCAGCTCGGCCTGCTGTTCGCCGGGTTCGCCGACGTGCTCCGCGTGGGACGCCTGGGAGTCGACCTGTTCTTCGCGCTGTCCGGATTCATCCTCACGCACACCTACCTGCGACGTATGGGCCCCGGAGTGCGGACCCGTGGGGTGCTCGACTTCTGGTGGCTGCGACTGGCCCGGATCTATCCCGTTCACCTCGTGATGCTCCTCATCGCCGGCGGCGCGGTCGTGGCCCAGGCAAGGGTGACGGGTGATCCGCTCGATCGGGACTGGCTGAACCCGTGGGACTTCATCAAGAATCTGCTGCTCATCCAGGAGTGGGGGCCCGAGCCCCAGCGCGGCTGGAACTTCGTCGCGTGGTCGCTGTCGATGGAGTGGCTGGCCTACCTGCTGTTCCCGCTGCTCGTCCTGCTCCTGTGGGTGCTGCACCGACGCGTGCCGACGATCGTCCTCGTCCTCGCCTGGATCGCGAGCCTGACGCCGCTCGTCATCTACGGGCTGTCGACGACGGATCCGTACTACACCGACAACTGGGGATCGACGTTCCGGATCCTGACGGAGTTCACCGCAGGGGCCATCACCTACCTGATCATCGTTCGACTGCTGCCCGGCGAGACGATGAGCGAGCCACCCAGTGCTCGCGTGGAGCGCAACGCGTCGATCCTCGCCGTCGTCCTGCCCGTCCTGGTCGTGGCCGGAGCCATCTTCCTGAGCAACTGGGGGCCGGCCCAGGCCGGCGAGGTCGTGCTCGACGGCGACGTGGAGCCGCTTCCTCCCTACTTCCACCTCCTGCTCGTTCCGCTTCTGATCGCCTGGATCGGAGCCCTCGCACTCTCCCGGCGCGGACTGTCGCGCTTCCTGTCCACGCGCGCTCTCGTCCTCGGCGGCTTCATCTCCTACTCGCTCTACATGACGCACCTGGTGTGGTTCGGCCTGTGGCGTGCAGGCATGCGGGCGGTCGGCATCGATGGCGGGCTGCTCTACGCGCTCGGCGTGATCGGCCTCATCGTCGGCGCCCTGGCGATCGCCTGGCTGATGTGGCGCTTCGTCGAGGAGCCGGCGCGTGAGTGGATGCGCGGCCTGGTCGGCGTGAGGCGACGCCCGACGGAGGAGGCTGGCGAGCAGATCGCGGTCGAGGAGAAGGCGGGCGACAGCGCCGATCCGGTGGATGTGGCCGAGGCGCCGACGGATCCGTTCAGGCGCAAGGAGCCGGGCGCTTCCGGCTGAGGATCAGCCCGGCAGCAGGGCCAGCAGGGCATCGGTGTCGGGACGGATCACCTCGCCCGTGGCGACCATGAGGAACGCCGCGCTGACGCGCTCGACGGCAATCCCCCGGCGCTGTGCCCAGGCGAGCCGGTAGATCGCCAGCTGCATCGGATCGATCCCGGATGCCGAACCCGTCTTCCAGTCGACGACCTCGAAGTCCCAAGGCCCATCGCCCGCGCCTGTGTCCGCGCCCGGGTCGCGAGCGAAGACGGCATCGATACGGCCGGTCACCACGCGACCGGCCAGCACCAGGGAGAAGGGCACCTCGACGCCCACCGGCTCCCGGTCGGCGTAGGCGCTGCGCTCGAACGCGGCCTTCAGGTCAGCGAGATCCTGCTCGCTGACGAGGTCATCGTCGGCCGACCCGGGCAGGTCGTCGGGATCCAGCAGCGACTGCTGCCCGTACCTGGCCTCGACCCAGGCATGGAACTGCGTGCCTCGTCGGGCCGCAGCGCTCGGCCGGTGCGGCATCGGCCGGGCGATGTCGCGGGCCGTCTCCTCGGGGGCTGCGAGGGCCTGCACGAGTCGACTCGCCGACAGGGAGCGCGGCAGCGCCACCACATGGTCCATCGATCGCCGACGGCGTTCCTCGGCGAGCAGGGCCACCATCCGGTCATCCCACTCGGCGACTCGACTGGCCACGGCATCCTCCGCGCCCAGACCCGGCAGTGCCCCCTGCACCGCCTCGGCTGCCCGGACAGCAGCCGCGACCTGGAGCAGCCGCTCGTGCCGGGCCGACTCGGGCGCAGCCGGCCACGGGCGTGGCGA
>DMPC01000024.1:0-543 GCA_003456155.1 Actinomycetota bacterium
GCAGCGACGGAGAGGTCGCCCGCTGGCGGCGGACGACGTCGGCCAAGGGTGTCTTCAGCGACCGGGTCGGTCACTACACGGCCGAGGGCCTGATCCCGATCGCATTGGGCCTGCGCGCGGCCGGGTTCCCGGAGGCCGGGTGGCTCGACACCCCGTGGCCGCTCGTCGGCGCGCTGATCTCGGTCATGGTCCTGTACAACAAGGCGCTCAACGACATGGTCCACGTCTCGCGCGCCTACAACGACCTTCCGCGGCTGGAGGAGCGCGCGGAGGTCGCGCAGCCGCACCGCAGCCTGCTGCGTCGGCTCCGCTCGATGGCGCGCTTCTTCCCCTTCCATCGCGCGTACCACTCGGTGGAGCTCACCCTTCTCGCTCTCGTCGCGGCGGTGGGTGATGCGATCACCGGTGATCTCGCCGTGACCCGACTCCTGGTGGTCGCTCTGGCGGTCTTCGGCGTCGTCACGATCGTCGGCCATCTCGCGTCGATCCTGAGCTCGAGTCGCCTGCGATGACGTCGACGCCCGCGACATTGCCGCGGTTCGG
>DMPC01000024.1:843-2790 GCA_003456155.1 Actinomycetota bacterium
GGTCTGCCCGCGGGGGTGCGCGGACTCCACCTGCCAGAGAACGTCGGCATCCCCGCTGGGCGCAATGCCGGGGTGCCGCACGTGGAGGGGGAGTACCTGTTCTTCCTCGACGACGACGCGTGGCTGCCGGATCCGCACCTGCTGCGGACGATCGCCGATCGGTTCGCTGCCGATCCCCGCCTGGGTCTCATCCAGCCCCGGGTCGTCGATCCGACGGGTCTGCCGTCGCCTCGGCGATGGGTGCCGCGACTGCGGGTGGGCGACCCGCATCAGCCCGGTCCGGCGACGGCCCTGTGGGAGGGCGCGGTGGCCCTGCCCCGACGAGTCTTCGAGGCGACCGGCGGCTGGCCCGACGAGTTCTTCTACGCGCATGAGGGCATCGATCTGGTCTGGCGGGTCTGGGACGCTGACCGCATCCCCTGGTATGCGGCCGACCTGGTGGCCCATCATCCGGTCATCGATCCGGCGCGGCATGACGTGTACTACCGGCTCAACGCCCGCAACCGCGTCTGGCTCGCGCGCCGCAACCTGCCCGTGGTCCTCGAGCCGCTGTACGTGGGCACCTGGGTCGGCCTGACCGTGCTGAGAATCCACGACCGGGAGGCCCTGGGCGCGTGGTTCGCCGGTCTGCGGGAGGGGATCGGCCATCGACCCTCGGGTCGACGCCGGATGGGCTGGCGCACCGTCTGGCGGATGACCCGCGCCGGGCGCCCACCGGTCATCTGACGCGTCGACTCTTCCGTCGGCGTCGAGGCTCCGGGTCCTGCCCCGACGTCAGGGGCAAGCCGCGGGGAAAAGGGGCAAGCCCCTGACGACGGGGGAGACATCAGGGGCCTGCTGCTCCTGAGGTTACACCACTTCCGGGCATGAAGCCCCGGTCAGGATGCCTCGGGGGAACGCTGCTCAGGACGCGCAGAAGCTCTCGTCGCCGGTGTTCACCTGGGCCGTGTAGTCCTGCGTGATGTCGAGGATCTTCACCGGCTGCACCTGGGTGAAGTCGCTGCCGACGATGACGGTCAGGACGCCGCCGTGCTTGCGCACCGACTCGGTGACGTCCGTGCCCATCGCGGCGGCGAGGGTCTTCGACGACTGGTCCCAGCGGGGGTCGTAGATGACGGTGGTCTGCGCGTAGTCGGCGGTCTCGGCGTTGCCGACATCGCGCACCACGAAGCCCTGCTTGCGCAGTTGGCGGGCCGCCTGCTTGGCGAGCTTGGGTGTCGTCGTGCCGTTGAGGACGTCGACCTGGATCTTCTCCGGAGGCGTCTTGAGCAGCGGTGCTTCCTCGGCGCCCGACGCGCCCTTGGGCGGCCACGGGGTGTCGTCCCGCATGGCCTTCCAGATGGGGGCCGCCTTCTTGGGGTTGACGCTCACGGTGGCCCCATCGCCGTTCGGGGTCCAGGGCAGGGTTGTGAAGGTGACGTTCGCGGGCCGGAGGTCCTTCAGGCTCAGGGCGAGATCCTTGAGGTTGTTGATGTCGGCCATCTGCGGGTCTGCGGTGAGCGACTCGGTGGCGGCGTCGAGGACGCCGAGCAGGGAGGCGGGGTTGAGGAGTGTCCCGCTCGAGAGGACCTGGCGCATGAGCGAGGACAGGAACGCCTGCTGGCGGCGGATGCGGGAGGTGTCGGAGCCGTCGCCGAGGGTCTTGCGGGCACGGACGAAGGCCAGTGCCTCCTCGCCCTGGACGACGTGCTTTCCCTTGCCCAGTTGCAGTCCGCTGAGCGGATCGTCGACCGGCTTGGTCAGGCAGATCTCCACTCCGCCGACGGCGTCGACGATGCGCTTGAAGCCACGGAAGTCGACCATCATGAAGTTGCTGATGTCGAGGCCGGAGAGCTCCTCGACCGCCTTGACGGTGCAGCCCGGCCCGCCGATGTCCATCGCCTCGTTGAAGCGGCCGACGTCGCCGCCGACGGTCGTGCCCTTCACCTTGCACCGCGGGAGCGTGAT
>DMPC01000024.1:3055-5023 GCA_003456155.1 Actinomycetota bacterium
CTCTCGCCGCCGAACTCCGATGCGCTGCCGAAGCCGCCGTTGCCCTTGCCGCTTCGGCTGTCGCTGCCCATGAGCACGACCGTCAGAGGCTCGTAGGAGCCGGTCTCCTCGTCGACGACGTTCAGGGGGGCAGCGATGGCCTCCCCGTCGACGTTCTCGCTGATGTCTACGGCGGTGATGTTGCCCTGCAGCTGGCCCATGAGGACGCTGACGCCGGCGCCGATCACCGTCAGGACGAGGACGGCGACCGACACGATCGCGAGGAGCACGCGGCCGACGTGTCGGCCCTGCCCTGCGGCGGTCATCGAGGTGCACTCCTTGGCTGGGGGACGGCCGGGTCGGCCGCCCCGTCATGGTAGGCGCAGGCACGCCTGGGGCCCGGTAGGCGCAGCCGCGGGATGCCGGGTGCGGTGCCGGGGCCGGCGTCGTCCTGGCCGCCCTTCGGACGCGGCGGACCGGGGTCTCGTTCCGGCTGTGACGGATGTGAATTTTGTGATTGATGGGGTGTGTGTTGCATTCTGAGGGGGCTCGGTATGGCACCGTGGGGACGATCGTCCGACCACGGGGTCGGCCGTGGCTGGTGCTCGCCCTGCCCGAGGAGTTGCTGCTGTGTCCGTCCGTCGGTCCGCGCGCATGCTGGGCGCCTCGGTGGCCGCCCTCGTGGTGGCGGTCGGCGCGATGGCCTCGGCTCCCGCTTCGGCCCAGGACCCTGCGGCGACACCCGCGCAGTTCATCCTCGACGGCGCCGGGTGGGGTCACGGGGTGGGCATGTCCCAGTGGGGCGCCTACGGGATGGCCCAGGCCGGGTATGACGCCGCCTCCATCGCGGCGCACTACTACTCCGGCACGCAGATCCTCCCGGTCCAGGACGACATGGACATCCGGGTCGCGCTCATGCTCCAGGCGCGGCACGTGGCGATCCGCAGCGAGGCGCTCGAGGCCGGGGGCGGAGCCATCGAGGTCACCGTGGGCCCGACGGTGATCGTGGGCGGTCCGGCCGACGACTTCACCTTCAACGTCCGTGGCGCCGACATCGCAGTCCAGCGGACGGCCGGCGGGCAGACGGTCGACGTGGGCTCCGCGCCCGTCGTCACGGTGCGCTGGGCGGGGACGCGCAACCCCGGGACGGCGGTGGGGCCGGCGACGCTGGCCAACGTCGCGAAGACGCGAGCCGCGCTGGCCACCCCGGGACACCGATACCGCTACGGGACCATCGAGCTCGTCCCCGTCTCGACCCGGCAGGGCGTGCGCATCAACGTCGTCAACTCCGTGCGGGTGCACGACGAATACCTCTACGGGATCTCCGAGGTCTCGAACTCCTGGCCCGACGCCGCCCTGCAGGCCCAGGTACTGGCCGCGCGCTCCTATGCGCTCAGCAAGATCGACAGCGGTGTCCGTCAGTCCTGCTCCTGCCACGTGGATGACGGGGGCGGCCCCTACTTCGACCAGACCTTCACCGGCGTGGCCAAGGCCACGTCGCCCAAGGGTGATCGCTGGGTGGCGGCGGTCAACGCGACCCATGCCTCGGACGTGACCGGACTGGCGATCCTCCACGAGGGCAAGCCCATCCGGGCCTTCTACCACTCCTCCAGTGGCGGGGCGACGCAGTCCGTCGTCGATGTCTGGGGTGGCACGCTGCCCTACGTCGTCAGCGTGCCCGACCCGTGGATGCGGGTCCCCGAGAACCCCGTCGCCTCATGGCAGGTCGTGGTGCCGCAGGCGCAGATGGCCGCCGCCTTCGGGGTCCCCGCCGTGATGAGCGTGGACGTGTCGCAGCGGGACGCCTCGGGTGCCGTGCGGGCGGTTCAGGCTGTCCTGCCCGATGGCTCGCAGGTCTCGCGCACCGGCCCCCAGTGGGCGACGGCACTGAAGCTGAAGTCCCGGTACGTGAACACCATTGACGGACGTGTCGGCGCGCCGCTGCCGGCGGTGGCCGTACCTGCCCCGGCCGCCCCTGCGCCAGCGCCG
>DMPC01000063.1:0-132 GCA_003456155.1 Actinomycetota bacterium
CGTAGTAGATGTCACGCGGGGTGCCAACCTGCTCGATGCGGCCGGCCGACATCACGGCCAGACGATCGGACATCGACAGGGCCTCCCCCTGATCATGAGTCACGTAAATGAACGTGATGCCGACTTCCCTCT
>DMPC01000063.1:376-529 GCA_003456155.1 Actinomycetota bacterium
GCCCCGAGCGGTTCGTCGAGGAGGAGCACGCGCGGTCGGCCGACCAGGGCACGTGCCAAGGCCACACGCTGGCGCTGGCCGCCTGACAGTTGCTGGGGCAGACGCTCCTCGAACCCCGCCATGTTCACTAGGTCGAGGGCCTCCGCC
The DNA here is from genome assembly GCA_003456155.1 of Actinomycetota bacterium. Classification (GTDB taxonomy): domain Bacteria; phylum Actinomycetota; class Actinomycetes; order S36-B12; family S36-B12; genus UBA10649. The sequence continues at coordinate 524 of DMPC01000063.1, forward strand.
ACTCGG
>DMPC01000063.1:727-2280 GCA_003456155.1 Actinomycetota bacterium
GGGCGATCTGTGACTTGTCGATCCGACGCATGCGGAGCGGGTAGGCCACGTTCTCCGCAACGGTCATGTGAGGGAAGAGCGCGTAGTTCTGGAAGACGGTGTTGATGTCCCGCCGGTAGGCGGGGACCCCGACCATGCTCGTGCCGTCAAGGGCGATGACACCGGTGTCCGGCTGTTCGAAGCCGGCAATCAGGCGAAGGCACGTCGTCTTGCCTGACCCGCTCGGTCCGAGGAGGGAGAAGAACTCCCCTCCTCGGACCGAGAGGTCGATACCTTCCAAGGCATTGGTGACAGCGCCCTTGTAGCGCTTCGCCACCTGCGTGAAGCTGACGACGACATCGCTGCCCCCGTGGTCCCCGGCCGACTGCCCGGGCGGGGACCACGGGGCAACAGAAGAGTCCACGCTAGAAGCCGGCCTTGAACTCGTTCCAGAGCGCGACGCGCTCGTCCATGTTGTTCGGTGCGACCATCGGCTTCATCGCCTCCCAGAAGTTGGGATCCTGGAGGTTGACGATCTCGCTCTTGGCCAGCACGTCCTCGGGAACGACGGTTGCCGCCTCCTCGTAGGAGATGACGCCCGCACTGCCGGTCGCCTCGATGAACTTCGCCTGCCAGGGAACCTCGAGGGTGTAGTTGATGAAGTCGTAGACCTCCTGGCGGTTGGCCCCCTTCATCATCATCGAGGAGTCGACCCAGAAGGGCGTCCCCTCCTCCGGGAAGCCGTACGCGAACTTGTCGCCTTCCTCGTTCAGCTGATTCACCACCGCGATGTTCTGGCAGTAGCCGACGACAGCGTCGCCCGAAGCGAACAGGTTCGCCTGATCGTTGAAGCCCGCAGACAGGGTCTTCACCTGCGGCCGCAGGCTCTCGAGGCCCGTCTTCACCTCTGCGAATCCCTGGTCGTCCAGCTGGTAGGGGTCGTTGATGCCTTCGGCAAGGGCGACCATGGGGATTCCGAGGTACGAGTCGTCCGGGATGGACACCTTGCCCGCGTACTGCGGATCCCAGAGCACCTGCCACGAGGTCGGAGCGGTGGGGAAGGCCTCCTTGGACCAGCACAGCGGCAGGGTGCCCCAGTTGTAGGGAAGCCCGTACAGCTGCTCATCCACCGTCAGTGCCGGCTCCCAGGGGAGTCCCGGCGAGATGTTGGCCACGTTGGGGACCTTCGAGGGATCGAGAGCCTGGAGCATCCCCGCCTTGAGATAGCGGTCGACGTTGCCGAGGTCGAAGTAGACGAGGTCGATCTGCCCTTGCGAGGACTGCGCCTTGGCGAACATCTCGTCCACGGACCCGGCGGTGATCTGGGTGACCTCAACGCCTGACTCCTGGGCGTACTGGTCGAGAAGCTCCTGATCGTGGTAGCCCTCCCACGTCAAGATGGTGACCGAGCCCTTGTCCGGCTCAAGTGCGCTCGCGGTGTCGGCGGGCGCATCGGACGCGGCTTCCGCATCGCTGTCGCCTCCTCCTCCGCAGCCAGTGACCACGAGGGCGCAGGCCGCAAGAGCGGCCATTCCCGAGATCAGCCGAGCCCGCGCTCGCGTGTGCTTTGCATC
>DMPC01000063.1:2672-3901 GCA_003456155.1 Actinomycetota bacterium
TGCTTGCCACGGTCACGGGCGCGCTCTACAGTTCGCAAGTTGATCGTTCTAGGAAGGTGCCATGAATCCCACCCAGACCCGCTCCGATCTCACCACCCGATTCGCCGCAGCCATCCCTGGCGGAGTCAATTCGAACGTGCGCCTTGAGGTCGCCGATGTCATCTTCACGAGGGGTGAGGGCCCACGCCTCTGGGACGTCGACGGCAACCAGTATCTGGACTACGTCCTGGGTCAGGGCCCGGCGTTTCTGGGCCATGCCCACCCGCGCATGACGTCCGCCGTCGCGGATGCGATCAGCAGGGGCATGACGTACGGAGCGCAGTCGACGGTCGAGCTGGCTGCTGCTGAACGAATCCTCCACACGCTGGGCTGGGCCGACATGGTCCGTATCGGCATGACGTCAACGGAGACGGTGCAGGCAGCGCTGCGCGTGTCGCGGGCGGCGACGGGCAGGCCCCTGTTCCTCCGCTTCCGAGGGCAGTACCACGGCTGGCTGGACAACGTTCTGGTCTCCCCCATGGAGCCATGGCCGTCACCAGCCAGTCCAGGCCAGGTTCCGCAGGCCTTGGACGAGAGCGTCACCATCGAGTGGAACGACCTGGCGGCCGTGCAGGAGGCGTTCGATGCGCACCCTGGTCGCATCGCCGCCATCATCACCGAGCCGGTCATGCTCAACGCCGGCTCGATCCTGCCGGATCCAGGCTTCCTCGAGGGCCTGCGCGAGATCGCGAATCGCGAGGGCGCCGTCCTCATCTTCGACGAGACCATCACGGGCTTCCGCATCGACCGACGAGGCGCCGTGGGGAAGTTCGATGTCGTTCCCGACCTCGCCGTCTATGGCAAGGCCGTGGCTGGTGGGTTCCCGGCGTCGGTACTCGCCGGCCGAGCTGATCTCATGAGCCTGTTCGCCAACGGGGTCAATCATTCCGGGACCTTCAACGCCAACGTCCTGTCATGCGCGGCGATCGCCGAGGCGATGGCCATCATGGAGGAGGAGCCGGTGCACGATCGAGTCGTTCGCACGGGAACGGCCCTCATAGACGGGATCCGGGGCCTGCTGGCCGAGTTGGACGTGAAGGCCCAGGTCCGTGGCCTGCCTGCCGCCTTCCACCTGGCGTTCGACGAGGAGCGTCCCGTGCGCTGCTACCGCGACCTGCTCCACGCCGACGCCGCCCGCTACCGGAGCTTCGCGGCATCGACCGCGCGAGATGCCGGACTGTGGCTGGCCT